>JBDHYH010000022.1:0-38919 GCA_039811325.1 Chitinophagaceae bacterium
CAACGTTTTAATCAACAGTGATGTCTATACTCAAAAATTGCAAAAGCTTCTTCAAATAATAATATTATAAAGCCGCCAAGGTGGCTTTCAACTCGGTTTTTCATAGGATATTGGATTATAACAGGGGTGGATTTTTATCCGGCCCCTTTTTTTTGCACTCAATAGAAGGTTAATTCACCGGTTGGCCGGCAAATGTGTGTAAGTCAAAATACTTAGATTTGCAATCCTTACAATTTAATTTATGAAAGAAACTGTAGAACATGTGCATTGCCTGATCATAGGATCAGGGCCCGCCGGATATACTGCAGCGATCTATGCTGCGCGCGCTAACCTGAATCCTGTTTTGTACCAGGGTATTCAGCCTGGAGGACAATTGACCATAACAACTGAAGTAGAAAACTATCCAGGCTATCCTGAAGGTATCATGGGGCCGGAGATGATGGTTGATTTCGAAAAACAGGCATTGCGTATGGGTGCTGATATCAGGTATGGAATGGCAACCGAAGTTGATTTTTCAAGCACTCCCTTTAAAGTAAATATTGACGCTGAGAAATGGATCAGCGCTGATGCGGTTATCCTCGCTACTGGTGCATCTGCAAAATGGCTTGGACTTCCCAGTGAGGAAAGACTGAATGGACATGGAGTTAGCGCCTGCGCAGTATGTGATGGATTTTTCTTCAAAGGAAAAGAAGTTTGTATCGTGGGTGCAGGAGATACTGCGGCTGAGGAGGCATTATACCTGAGCAAGATTTGTAGTAAAGTGCACATGATAGTTCGACGTGATGAAATGAGGGCAAGTAAGATCATGCAGCAACGTGTACTGGGCGCGAACAATATCCTCGTATACTGGAATTCCCAGGTTGAGGAAATATTGGGCGAAGAAAAAACTGAAGCTGTTCGAATTGTGAACAGTAAGACCGGGGAAAAAACAGTGATTCCTGTCAGTGCTTATTTTGTAGCTATAGGACACCAACCTAATTCTGAAATATTCAAAGGCTGGTTGGATATGGACGAAAGCGGGTATATTCTGACAAAACCCGGCAGTTCCAAAACAAATATTGAAGGGGTATTTGCAGCCGGAGACCTGCAGGACAAAATATACAGACAGGCTGTTACAGCCGCTGGTTCCGGGTGTATGGCAGCACTGGATGCGGAGCGTTATCTCAGCATGGTCGAACATCTTGCTCACTCCGGCAATGCTACATTAAGCCAACCATAATCGCTAACTGTACACCAGAATGATCACAGTTTCTCTAAATGATTTAAGATTCGAAGCCTTTCATGGAATTCATAAAGAGGAAACCCTTCTGGGCAACACTTATGTAGTGGATTGTGTTATCGAACTACACGAGGCTAATGAAGTCATACGCTATATTGAAGATACAGTGGATTATTCCAAAGTATATGATATAATCCGTGAAAGAATGAGTGTAGCAACACCCTTGCTGGAGACTTTGTGCATGGAAACAGGAATTCAAGTCCATGAATCTTTTCCGGACACAAAATCTATTTTTATCAGGATAAAAAAATTGCATCCTCATATCGAAGGATTTCAAGGGAGTACCTCTGTAAGCTGGCATAAGGAATATTAAATTTTTAACCTCAAATAAATTTCAATGCTTAAAAAATCTCTGCTTGGTGTGTTTTTTTTAGCAGCCTGTGCTGTGGGGTTTGCTCAGGACACATCAAGGTACAATCACCATGATCTCTTCAATCCAAATTTTTATCCATCTTCGGTAAATGAGTTCAGATTGTCGGATGGACGCCCGGGTCCAAAATATTTCACAAACAATGCGAGCTATAATATCCAGGCCAGCCTGGATACTTCTACCGATCGTGTATCCGGTACTGTTACGATTACCTATAAAAACAACAGCCCTGAAAAACTGGATTTCCTCTGGTTGTATCTCGATCAAAACCTTTTCTCACTTGACTCAAGGGGTCAGGCAAAGATGCCGGCAAACAGGAGAAGCCGGTATGGAGATGTGAATTCTACGTTTGACGGTGGGTTCAAACTCGAATCTGTCCAACTGGTAAATACTGAAAAAGGGAAGTCATCCTTGTCAGGTGCAGACACTGTGATGAGCGATACACGAATGCAGATAAGATTGCCACAACCTCTTGCTGCTAATGGTGGAACTGTTCAGATAAAAATAAAATATCATTATATAGTACCTGAGCATGGAAGTGACAGAACAGGCATTTTGAACACGAAAAATGGAAAAATATTTGCCATAGCGCAGTGGTATCCGAGAATGTGTGTGTTTGATGATATTGAAGGATGGAATACGCTGCCTTACCTTGGTGCCGGCGAATTCTATCTTGATTACGGCAATTATGACTTTACAGTTACAGCACCCGGCAATATGGTAGTTGTTGGGTCAGGCGATCTTATTAATGCAAAAGAAGTATTGACTCCTACTGAATATACCCGTTACGAAAAGGCCCGCAACAGTGACAAGACGGTCATCATCAGAAGTGCGGCCGACATAGCAAGCGGTGCTTTGAATAAAAAAGGCAATCGTACCTGGCATTTCAAAATCAACAATGCACGAGATGCTTCGTGGGCAGCCTCTGCAGCTTTTATTTGGGATGGAGCACGAATGAACCTGGAAAATGGGAGAAAGGGAATTGCTATGAGTGTGTATCCGGTAGAGTCTGATGGAAACAATGGATGGGAGCGCAGCACAGAATATGTAAAAGGCGCATTGGAAGGATACAGCAAGCGTTGGTTTGATTATCCGTACAACTCGGCAGTGAATGTGGCATGTAATATTAATGGTATGGAATATCCTGCTATTGTATTTTGTAATGCACGATCTAAAGGTGCGGGATTGTGGGGAGTAACTGATCATGAATTCGGACACACATGGTTTCCCATGATCGTAGGGAGTAATGAAAGAAAGTATGGGTGGATGGATGAAGGTTTCAATACATTCATCAATGGCATTTCCTCAAGCGACTTTAATAATGGAGAATATGCTGAAAAAGGTGGTGGTAGAGGAGGAGCGATGTACCGCTACATTTTCGGGCCAAACAGCGAAACAGTGATGAGTGAGCCAGATGCTTTGAAGGAAGCAAATATCGGTGTCGCCTTATATTTCAAACCCGGATATGCACTTGACTTACTTCGCGATCATATTTTAGGTAAAGAAAGGTTTGATTACGCATTCAGGCTATACATTCAAAGATGGGCATACAAACACCCAAGCCCCTGGGACTTTTTCAGAACGATTGAGAATGCAACTGGTGAGGACCTGGGATGGTTTTGGAGGGGAATGTTTATTTATAACTGGAAATTAGACCAGGCAATAGTTGATGTAAAATATGTAGATAATAAACCTGGAGAGGGGGCTTTAGTTACACTGCGTAACCTTGATAAGATGGTAATGCCGGTATATCTCAAATACACCACAGTAAGTGGCAAATCCGAAACCATATACATTCCTGTGGAAGTTTGGCAAAATGGAGATACATGGGTTCAGAAGTTGAAGACCACTGAAAACCTGAAATCAGTAGAAATCAATCCTGATAATACTTTTCCTGATGTCAATGATGCCAATAATAAATGGAGTAATCCATAGATGAGAATCGATCTCAATAAATTTCATAAAACAGCCGGAAAGTCCGGCTGTTTTTGTTTTGATAAATACCTGATTCCTCTTTTGGGATATTAGTGAATTACCATACTTTTGCCGCCTTTATGAAACCAGTTCAGGAATTATTTAACCAGTTGACTGTTCCCAAAAAGATTGTCATCACCTTTCACCAAAAACCAGATGGAGATGCGATGGGCTCAGCGCTTGGATTGTATGGTGTCCTGATTCAACTTGGGCACGAGGTTACTGTTATTTCTCCAACGAACTGGGCTGATTTTTTGAATTGGATGCCGGGAGCAGACTTGGTTATTGATTTTGAAGCAAGGAAATCTGAAACTGTTGAATTCCTTAATAATGCAGACTGGATATTTTGCCTCGATTTCAATACGCTGTCGCGTACGCGCAATATGGAACCTGTAATTATCAATGCGAAAGCGGAAAAAATTCTGATCGATCATCACAGGGAGCCACAAACAACTGCTTTCAGTTATGGGATAAGTGATCCGGGCAAGAGTTCAACGGCTGAAATGGTTTTTGATTTTATTATTGGAAGCGGGCATGGGAATCTCATCAATAAGTCTGTGGCAGAATGCCTGTATGCAGGAGTAATGACGGATACAGGTTCGTTCCGTTTCGACAGTACTACTGCCTCGGTACACCTGATGGTGGCGCGGTTAAAACAAACGAACTTCAATCATAGTAAAGTTCATGAAAACCTATTTGACAATTTTCTTGAAAACAGGTTTCGATTCTTTGGAAACACCTTGCTCAACCGAATGGAAGTGTATTACGAATACAATACTGCCTTAATAGTAATTCCCCAGCAAGACCTGATCAGGTATAACATCAAAACCGGTGACACAGAAGGGTTGGTGAATTTTCCTCTCAGCATCAGGGGAATTAAACTTGCGGCAATTATTATTGACAGGGGAGATGAGAGGAAAAGCAGCTTTAGAAGCAAAGGAGATTTCGATGTGAATACCTTTGCGAGAAAGTATTTTAACGGAGGTGGCCATTACAATGCTGCGGGTGGCAGAAATACGGAATCTCTAGAAGAAGTTGTGAAAAAATTTAAAGCTGCAATTAAAGAAAATGCAGCACTTTTGGCAAGCTAAAAATTTAAACAAACATACATGTACAGATCAATTATTCCGGTGGTTATCCTATTTGTTTTAATCGGTACCGGATGCAATACCGCAAGGTATAAAAAGTTGGAAAGTGGATTAGAATACAAGATCATCAAAGGAAAGGGTGATAAGGAAATCAAGTCTGGAAACTTTGTTGCAATCAAGGTTACCCAGTATTATAATGATTCTCTTTTGTCGACGCCATTTGATACAATCCCACAGATCATCCAGATGGACAGCATGAGAATTCCTGGAGAATATGTTAGGATATTTCTTCAATCTAAAGAAGGAGACAGCATCGTTACAAGAATTTCAACAGACACTATTGCAAAGCATAATCCTCTGCCTCCATTTGCCAAAGAGCATCAGTTCTTCAGCACTAGGTTTAAGATTGAAAATATCTATGAAAAGCAGGAAGACGCCATGAAGGCACAGGCTGAATTGAGAAGCCGAATGATGCGTGCCGATTCTCTTGCAATGGAAAAGAGTAAGGTCGCCGACGAAATAACTATCAAAGATTACCTGAAGAAAAATAACATCAATGCAATACGTACCCCTGAAGGAACTTATGTACAAATCATCAATGAAGGAACAGGCAAGAAAGTGGATTCGGGGATGGCTGCCTCGGTTTTGTACAAAGGCATGCTTCTGAATGGTTTGGTATTTGACAAAAGCTACGATTCTACCGGCAAACCAACACAACCTTACACCTTTGTGGTAAAAGGAATGGGTGCTATTGAAGGCTGGAGTGACGGTATGGTTTATTTCAAAGAAGGCGGCGAAGGCAGGTTGTTTATTCCATCTGCCAGAGCTTATGGTACCCAGGGATCTGGCCCGGATATAAAGCCCAACACTCCTATCATGTTCGAAGTGAAAATTACTAAAGTGATGACCTCTGATGAATATAAAAAAGAGAGAGACGACCAAATGAAGAAAATGCAGGAACAACAGAAAGAACAGATGGAAAAAGCAAAAGAACAACAAAAACAAAAACCTGAAGAGAAAAAATAGGTTTTGATTTCAATAGGCTCCTTAATCGTGTTTTTTGATGGTCAATCAATTCATGTGAACTAAAGGGAGTAACCTTTAAATTAATTCTTGAGACGAAAGAGTGAACCAGGCGTTCACTCTTTCTGTTTTTATGCCAAAAGAAAACGAACTGAATTTTCGGAAAACCTGTACGTTTTTGAAAATGCAGGTGTTCGTTTTTGATACACTGCTTTCAACCAAATTGCATAAGTACCTGGAAAGCAATATATTTTTTCTTGGCATATCCATTGACCTTTTTCCAGCAGGTTCTAATTTTCCATAGGTCATTCCAAATTCCTTATGAGCTTATGCTACGCAATTATTTTAAAACAGCGATTAGAAACTTACTCAAGAACAAGGGCTACTCTGCTATCAATATTTTTGGACTTGCATGTGGCCTGGCTATTTGCCTGCTCATAATTATGTATGTAGCCAATGAAATGAACTATGACACTTATAATAAGAAGTATGAAAGAATTTATAGGGTAGATGGAGATATTCAGTTTGGAGGACATCATTTTGTTTTAGCAGCCACTCCTGATCCCCTGGGAGCCGCGCTCAAAGAAAACTTTCCGCAAGTAGAGCAATATGTTAGGTTTCGCAGCCATGGTGGAATCCTGGTTAAGAAAGGAAATGAAAATATACAGGAAGATAGAGTGATTCTAACAGATTCTTCATTGTTTGATGTGTTCACACTTCCAATGATTCACGGTAATCCACATACGGCTTTGATACAGCCCAACTCCGTAGTCATTACGAAATCAATTGCAGAGAAATACTTTGGCAATACCAATGTAGTTGGAAAAACTCTTACAGTAAATGATACCTCTTCATACAAAATTACCGGGGTTATCAATGACGTTCCCCAGGCATCGCATTTCCATTATGATTTTTTTGTTTCCATCTACGGACAATTAGCACCTTATGAAATTAACCAATGGACCAGCAATAATTTCAATACTTACATTGTATTAAAAAAAGGTGCGAATCCTGAAAAATTGGGGTCAGTGCTTGAAGAATTTGTAATGAAATTTGTAGAGCCGATGTTCAAATCATTGAACATTACCAGAAAAGAGTTTGAGCGCAATGGCAATTACCTTCATTATTCCCTGATGCCTCTTGGCGATATCCATCTTTATTCGCAAAAGACGGCTGAACTGGAGGCAAATGGCAATATCAGGTATGTCTATATTTTCTCCATCATAGCATTGTTTATTTTATTGATCGCTTGTGTGAATTTTATGAATTTGTCCACGGCCCGTTCAGCAGGAAGGGCAAAGGAAGTAGGGGTTCGAAAGGTTTTAGGTTCAAAGCGATCAAACCTTGTTGCCCAGTTTCTTACGGAATCGTTATTGGTTGCCTTCATTGCTTTGGTGCTTGCATTGGCAATAGCTTATTTCATGTTACCATTCTTCAACGACATCAGCGGAAAGTCGTTGACTGCGGCAGAATTTTTATCGCCAACATTTTTTCCGGCTATGCTCGCCATTGTAATTATTGTTGGGTTGGTGGCGGGAGTTTATCCTGCCTTTTATCTTTCATCATTCCAGCCCATTGCGACCTTGAAAGGGAAAGTGGCTTCCGGATTCAAAACAGGCTGGCTTCGCAGCAGCCTTGTGGTGTTTCAATTTGCAATTTCGATATTTCTAATCGTTGGTACCATCGTAGTCTATTCTCAATTAAAATATATTAGCAACAAAGACATTGGCTACAATCGTGATAATGTTTTAGTATTAAATTATACAGATGTATTAGGTAATAATGCAAAGGCATTTCGTGAAACGATAATGAACCTGACAGGAGTGAAGAACGTTACCATGTCTGGATTTCTGCCTACATCAGATTGGCGCAATGACAATCCATTGTTCACAAGTCCGGTGTTCAAAACGGATGGAGCGGTCACCACGCAAACGTGGCGTGTGGATGAGCATTATATCCCGACATTAGGAATGAAAATAATGAAAGGCAGAAACTTTTCTAAAGATTTTCCAACAGACTCTAATGCGGTAATAATCAACCAGGCGGCTGCTAAGCTATTTGAACTTTCAGACCCGGTAGGTAAATATATTTATTCCAGCAATAATATTCCATCAAATTCATTTACAAAATATCATGTGATAGGAGTGGTACAGGATTTTAATTTCAATTCCCTGCATGAAAACGTTACCCCATTGGCGCTCTTCTTGTCAAAAGAGTTGGGAAGCGTAGCTATCCGAATCAATACAGACCATCCCGAGCGGTTAATTGCTTCAATAGAAAAAACCTATAAAAAGTTTGCTCCCGGCCAACCATTTTCTTATTCGTTTATGGATGCTGATTTTGATAAAACATACAAGGCAGAACAAAGAATGGGAAGCCTTTCTTTTGTTTTTTCGATACTGGCAATCCTGGTTGCGTGCCTGGGGTTATTTGGACTCATCAGTTTTGCTGCAGAACAACGCACCAAAGAAATCGGTATCCGAAAAGTGTTAGGTGCATCAGTGTCCAATATTTCTTCAATGCTT
Organism: Chitinophagaceae bacterium; assembly: GCA_039811325.1. Lineage (GTDB taxonomy): Bacteria > Bacteroidota > Bacteroidia > Chitinophagales > Chitinophagaceae > Ginsengibacter. The sequence continues at coordinate 8,260 of JBDHYH010000022.1, forward strand.
TCAAGAGATTTTTTAAAACTTGTTTTGGTAGCTGCATTGGTCTCTTTTCCGTTGGCATGGTGGGCAATGAATACGTGGCTGGAAGGATTTGCCTATCGGACAAAAATAGAATGGTGGTATTTTGGAATTGCAGGAATGTTGGCAATGCTGATTGCATTATTGACGGTAGGTTTCCAGGCGATAAAAGCGGCGGTGGCTAATCCTGTGAAGAGTTTGAGGAGTGAATAATAAGCAGTAATTATTAAATCAAAATAATTTCAATGTCTTTAATTTTCTTAAATCCTTTATCAGAAGTAACAAGTGGGAGTTTCATAAAATTTGCTGTAGCAGCAATAATTGCGTCGGGTGTTCTTATATTACCCTGCTGCCTGATTTGTATGGCAATATTTTTTATTTCCGCTGTGAGTTCCATAATTACGCAATCATTTAATAGAGAAGATAGTTTCTTTTTATCAAGAGAGGATAATTTTGGCCATCCCAATAGTTCAATTTCTGAGATAATAGAAATGACTACTAAACTGTCTAAAAAAGGCTCAGTCTCGGATTTTCCTTCGTGCACATTAATGAGGAAATTGGTATCTGCAACAAAGCTAAATCCATTCATTTCTTACTTTTTTTTGGTAATCAGTTCCATCCAACCCTCTTTTGAGCTTACCAAAATGTTTGCGCAGCGTTTTCTTTTTACCTTTTTTGGCAAAATGAGAAAGCGCCTTTTTTACCTTTTCGATAGTGACAGGTTTTTTAATCTCAATAATCATAATTCAAATTTAATATTAATCAGGATAAAAGGCTGCACACTTGATTATATATTTTGATTTCAAAAAGTAAAATATTACAAATAATGTTCTTTAAAAACTATTTCAAAACCGCCTGGCGGAATCTGTTCAGGCACAAAGCTTTTTCTGCGATCAATATTGCGGGGCTAGCCATCGGTATAGCCTCTTGCCTGTTGCTATTCACGGTGATCAGATATGAATGGAGCTATGACAGATTCCAGCCCAATTATGACAGGATATACCAGGTGGTGACAAAGGATAGATTTGAAGATGGGATTACCTACAACTCAGGTGTTGCTATTCCGGCATTGGAAGCGTTGAGATTAGAATTTCCTCAAATCATATCAGGTTCCCTCTTCGCAAGCTATGGGAGCCAGGTAACAGTTATAGGAACCAATAGAGAAAATTCGGACCTCAATAAAAAATTCATTGAGCCTTCTGGATTCTTTTTTGGAGACCCGCAATTTTTCAGCGTGTTTCACTATGATTGGCTGGTAGGAACTCCCGCTGTTCTGGAAGAACCCAACAATACTGTCTTGTCGCAAAGCCTGGGAGATAAATATTTTGGAGACTGGAAAAATGCTCCCGGGAAATATTTAAAATTGGATAATGAAATACTGGTGAAAGTTGCCGGCATTATTAAAGATCCTCCCAATCATACAGATTTCCCTTTAGGCATTATCACTTCTTACAAAACAGTACAGGCTAATGCCAAAAGATATACCTATGCTGACAACTGGAATACCACATCGAGCAACTTTGTAGTATTCATGCTACTGCCCAAAAACATTTCTGCAAGCAGCATCGATAAGCAACTGTTGGCTTTTAATAATAAATATAATAAGAATCGTAGTGGAACCCAATCCGTCAGAACCAACTTTTTGCTGCCACTCAGAGATATCCATTTTGACAAGAGATTTACCAATTTCGGAAATCACATCACCAGCAAATCCACATTATGGACACTGTCCCTGATTGGTTTGTTTATCATTGTTATGGCCTGTATCAATTTTATCAATTTGTCAACAGCGCAGGCAGTGGGCAGGAGTAAGGAGATAGGAGTGAGGAAAGTATTGGGAAGTGATCGTAAGCAAATTTTTAAACAGGTAATGGGAGAAACAGGATTTATCGTCCTATCTTCTGTAATTATTGCGGTTGGCATTGCACTTGCGTGTCTTCCTTTTATCAGGAATGTAGCGTTGATACAAGAGCAACTTACATTTATTAATTGGCCGACCTTTTCATTTTTGATTCTTATATCCGGAGGTATCATTGTACTGGCCGGCACTTATCCTGCTTTTATTCTTTCGGGTTTTAAGCCAGTTTTGGCTTTGAAAAATAAGATTACTTCCGCTACTGTTGGTGGTATTTCATTGAGACGTGGATTGGTAGTGGTGCAGTTTGCCATCTCACAAATTCTCATCATCGGTACTATAGTAGCGATCACCCAGATGAGTTTTGTGAAAAATGCTGACCTGGGATTTAATCAGGATGCCATTCTTCTATTAAGCGCCAACTCCGACAGCGCTTTTCATGCACGTGAAGCAGCCTATAAACAAAAATTGCTGAAACTGCCAGGAGTGCAATCAGTGAGCTTTAATGCAGATGCTCCGTCATCAGATAATGGTTGGTTTACAAATTTTGCATATAACCACAAGCCTGATGAAAAATTTCAATTGAGCCTGAAGTTTGCAGACGAAGATTACTTTAAGACATTTGGAATACATTTCATTGCCGGTAAAGGCTTTGAAAGAAGTGATACTATCGGGGATGTGGTAGCCAATGAGACACTCATTAATCAATTAGGAATAAAGGATCCTGCATCTGTTGTCGGAAAGGAAATTAGAATAGGAAGCAGACCCTGGAAAACAATAGTGGGAGTGGTGAAAGATTTTAAAACCAATTCGCTCAGGGACGATATTAAAGCGACACTGATTTGTCAAACGCGGGAGTATTATGGAATCACGGCTGTCAAATTGCACAGTGCCAATATCTCAAAAACAAAGGCAGCTATAGAATCAGAATGGAATAATTATTTTACTGAATATGCCTATACCACTTCCTTTATGGATGAAAATGTAGCTAACTTTTACCAGCAGGAAGACCAATTGGAATTATTGTACAAAATTTTCGCAGGCATAGCGATTTTGATTTCGTGCCTCGGCTTGTATGGGCTGGTGTCTTTTATGGCCGTTCAAAAGACAAAAGAAATAGGTGTCAGAAAAGTGTTGGGAGCTTCAGTAAAGAGTATTGTTTATCTATTCTCAAAAGAATTTACGGTACTGATAATTGCAAGTACAGTGATAGCGATTCCTGTCGCCTGGTATATGATGAATCACTGGTTGGAGAATTTTGCATTCAGAATTGATATGAATGTTTGGATATTTTTAATAGCCATGGTATTATCCATCGTCATTGCGTGGATAGCAGTGGGATTTAAATCAGTGAAGGCTGCATTGGCGAATCCGGTGAAGAGTTTGCGAACGGAGTAAGGACGGATAGAAAGGTTAATTGATAATTGTTAATGATTAATGGTTAATGGTTAATTGATAATAGTGAATAGTCTATAGTGAATAGTGAATACTGAGAGATGAAGAGTGAATTGCTAAGCCCTTATTTTTTTTCTCTTGAAATGGAGGTAAGAAAGGATAGTAAGTTTAATTGACAAGTGAATTGCCTTCTGTCCCGATGGCTATCGCGGACTGGCGGAATGAAGATGAGTTCTCTTTTTGGGCTTTAGCCCAGCGAAGAGGTGAACTGGAAACAGGAAACAGGAAGGGGTAAGATTGGATGAAAGTAAAATTGAAATTAAAAAAAAGATTTTCAAATTAACATCAATATGTTCAAAAACTATTTCAAAACCGCCTGGCGAAATATGATGAGAAACAAAACATTTTCTCTAATAAATGTGATGAGCCTGGCCATTGGTATTACATGCACCATCTTTATTTTTCTATGGGTACATGATGAAAGAACGTATGATAAATTCCAAAAGAACTACGACAATATTTACCAGGTGATGGCTCATCGGGATTTTAAGAATAACATCATGACCGATCCTTACATGGTGTTTCCTCTTGCCAGTGCATTGCAGAAAAATTTTCCTCAGATAAAGAATGCAGTGATGACAACTCAGGATGAATGGGATATTTTTTCTGATGGAGAAAATAAAATTAAAAAAACAGGATTGACAGTTGGCGGCAACTTCTTTGAAATGTTCACGTGGAAATTTATTTATGGTAGCGCTGCAAATGCCCTCAGCGATCCTAATTCTTTAGTGCTCACCGAATCTGCAGCAAGAGCATTTTTTGGAAAAGCAAATCCTGTCAATAAGGTGCTGAAGATGAATAATGAAACGGACATGAAGGTAACAGGTGTTGTGGCTGATCCGCCTGGCAACTCAACCATTCAATTTGAATTTATCAAACCATTCAATTATTCTGACCCTGAAGTAAAAGCGAATATGGAAGAATGGCTCAATTCTTCATGGAAGGTCTATCTGCAAGTAACCCCGGGAACAAACATGGCAATGCTGGATAAGAATATTACGAGGTTGAAAGTCCAACACAACCAGAAAGATAATATAAGCACTTACTTCACCTTCCCGATGAGCAAATGGCGCTTGTACAGTGATTTTAAAGACGGAAAAAATGTAGGGGGTATGATTGAGTACGTCCGGCTCTTTACCATTATTGCGATCATTATTTTGTTGATTGCATGTGTCAATTTCATGAACCTTTCCACAGCCCGATCTGAAAAGAGAGCTAAAGAGGTAGGAGTAAGAAAAACTTTGGGTTCTAATAAGAAACAACTCATCATTCAGTTTTTTCTGGAATCCATGATCATCACTTTTGTTGCATTTATTTTTTCTCTGGCAGCAGCGTATATTCTATTGCCTTCTTTTAATTCTTTAGTAGATAAGCATTTGACTTTAAACCTTTCTCAACCGTTTGTATGGGTGGGAGGTATTGCTATCATTATGTTGACGGGTATAATCGCCGGTAGTTATCCTGCGCTATATCTTTCATCTTTTAATCCTGTAAAAGTATTAAAAGGGACTTTCCTGTCCGGACGAAAAGCCATCTTGCCCCGGCGTATTCTGGTGGTAGGTCAATTTGTAATTTCTATATTATTGATTTCTGCTACCATCATTATTTACCAGCAAATTCGGCACGTGAAAGATCGCGATTTGGGTTATAATGATAATAACCTAATCATGTTGGATTCTTCTCCGGATATCCAAAAGAATTATGCAGTGATTAAAAACGAACTATTAAAAACAGGTATGGTACATTCTGTCACCCGGACTTTCTCTCCTATCACAGATATATGGTGGAAATCTCCGGCGCCACATTGGGAGGGTGAACCTGCAAATGCAAATCTTATAGTTACAGGTTTTAGTACAGGTCGCGATTTTACTAAAACGATGGGCATAAAAATGTTGCAGGGCAAAGATTTTACAGGTATGCCTTCCGATTCATCTGCCATGATGCTGAACAAGGCAGCAATAGAAGTGATGGGTTTGAAAAACCCGATTGGAATGCAGATGCGTTATGGGCCTAAAACATATACAGTTACTGGTGTAACCAACAACGTAGTTATGGAATCTCCTTATAAACCAGTTGAACCTTTGATGATTTTTTACCGGCCTGATAATTCGAACATTGTTAACATCAGGCTGAATGAAACAGCAAATGTGAAAAAAGCATTGACTGCAATTGGAGGAATATTTAAGTCTTATAATCCCTCTGTTCCTTTTGAATACAAGTTTACAGATCAGGAGTTTGGAAAGAAGTTTATTACGGAAGAGCTAATAGGCAAACTCACTAACATTTTTTCAGCACTTGCGATTTTCATTTGTTGTATCGGGCTTGGCGGGCTCGCTTCTTTCACAATAGAAAAGCGCATTCGCGAAATTGGAATCAGAAAAGTGTTGGGATCTACTGTTAGCCAGGTTTTGATGCTGATCTCCAAAGAATTTTTGAAATTGGTTTTCATTGCCTTCCTGGTATCAGTGCCTATTGCCTGGTTGGGTATGAACAATTGGTTGCAGCATTATGATTACAGGATTGATATTAGTGTGTGGTTGTTTGTGGTTGTGGGTTTGGGAATATTATTGCTCACGTTGCTTATAGTTTGTTTGAATACTATAAGGGCAGCAATTGCTAATCCTGTGAAGAGTTTGAGAACGGAGTGAGGAGGAACTTAATGGTGTCCGCCGCGGCGGAGTGGATTGTGAATGTCAATAGCAGGCTCTAATTGGATGACAAGAAATGGTGTACGAACGACTGATGCTTCTGCAGGCTCAAATACCAGAAACGAATTCGCCCCGGCGAACAGACAACGGAAAACGATCAACGAAAAACGAATCAAAATGCTTAAAAACTTCTTCAAAACCGCCATCCGGAATTTCTGGAAAAACAAGAGTTTCTCCACTATAAATATTCTCGGGCTGTCCATCGGAATGGCAAGCGCCATACTCATTTTTTTGTGGATACAAAATGAAATGAGCATGGATCGGTTTCATGCAAAGGGAGATCGTATCTATTGGATGTACAATCGTGATAAAGATGCGCAAGGGCAAAAGTTTGCATGGGGTAATACGCCAAAAATATTAGCCCCAACTTTAAAAAAGGATTATCCTGAAGTGGAAGATGCAGTCAGGTTTAGTAATATTACTTTTCTCCTTACAGTAGGTGAAAACAAACTGAACAAACGTGGTGCTTTTGTTGATAGCGGATTTCTGAATGTATTTTCATTTCCTCTTTTAAAGGGTAGCCCAAAAACTGTTTTGAAAGGAAGTTACAGCATTGTGCTTACTCAAAAAATGGCTAAAGCGCTTTTTGGAAATGAAGATGCTATGGGTAAGATTGTTCGCGTGGATAGCGTGAATAACTGTACGGTTACAGGTGTCTTAAAGGACCTGCCCAATAAAACTCAATTTGCTTTTGATTATCTATTGCCCTGGGGCTACATGACCAGGTTAGGCTGGGATGATGATAACTGGCAAAATAATTCCGTACATACTTTTGTTCTGCTAAAACACGGAGCTACAGAATTAGCCTTTGATGCTAAAATAAAGGACATTACAATTAATCATACTAAAGGAGCAGCAGGAGGAGCTACTACAACTGAAGTATTTACCCAACCTCTTGATAGAGCCTATTTATACGCAAAATCAGATAATGGAAAATTGGTTGCAGGACAGATGGTAACAGTGCGCTTGTTTGGAATTATTGCAGCGTTTATTTTACTAATTGCCTGTATTAACTTCATGAACTTAAGTACTGCACGTAGCGAAAAGCGTGCTAAGGAAGTAGGTATTCGAAAAGTAGTGGGTGCTCAGAAACGATTGATTATTTTTCAGTTTTTGGGTGAAAGTATTTTAATAAGTATGATGGCCTGTATCATCGCACTGTTTTTGGTACAAGTCAGTCTGAGTTCATTTAATCAGTTAGTAGATAAACAACTTTTTATTGATTATAGCAATCCCTTTTTCTGGATATTTTCTGTGGTCTTCATTTTATTCACAGGAATTCTCGCAGGGAGTTATCCTGCATTTTTTCTTTCATCTTTTAAGCCCGTAAAGGTGTTGAAAGGAACTTTTAGAAAAGCAAATGCCCTGGTAACACCCAGAAAAATATTGGTAACTGTACAATTTACATTTGCGATCATCCTGATTATATCTACTATAATTGTAGCAAGGCAGATTAAATATGGAGTAGAACGTGAGGCGGGTTACAATCGAAACAATCTGATTTATCTGTTTACCCAGGGAGATGTAAATAAGCATTACGCGGCCATTAAAAATGAATTGCTGAACAGTGGTGTGGCAGTTGCAGTAAATCATTCTGCCAACCCCATTTCTCAAAGATGGGCTGATAGCTGGGGCTTTCAGTGGAAAGGCAGTACTAAAGCAGACGAAAAGATCGATTTTGTACGCCTCGGTACTGATGCGGATTTTACAAAAACATTTGACGTAAAACTTCTAGAAGGACGTGATATTGATATTTTCAATTATCCATCAGACAGCAGTGCCATCATGCTCAATGAAGCAGCAGTAAAAGCAATGCATATAAAATATCCGATTGGACTGCAGATACATTGGGCAGGTGAAACGGAAATGTACCATGTTGTTGGAGTAGTTAAGGATTTTATCATAGAATCTCCGTTTGAAAGTAAGATCAATCCAATGATGATTTGCGGCCCTGCTCTTTCAAATTATTTACAGGTGGTACACATCCGGCTTAATCCCAATAAATCAACAAAGTCAGCTCTTGCAGGTGTGCAGGCAATATTCAAAAAGTATAATCCGCAATATCCCCCGGATTATGTTTTTGTGGATGAATCTTATGCTGAAAAATTTGCAAATGCACAACGCACAGGTACACTCGCTGCATTGTTTGCAGGCCTTACCATTTTGATTTCATGCCTTGGACTTTTTGGGTTAGCAGCATATATGGCTGAAAGCCGAATCAAAGAAATAGGTGTGAGAAAAGTGTTGGGAGCTTCAGTAGCCGGCATCACTACTTTGGTGTCGAAAGATTTTTTAAAACTGGTGGTCATTTCGTTTGTGATAGCCACACCTGTCGCATGGTATGCAATGAATAAATGGCTGGAGTCCTATTCATACAGAATCAGGATGGAATGGTGGGTGTTTGCACTTGCGGGATTGTTTTCGGTTTTGATTGCGCTCATTACTGTTAGTTTTCAGGCCATCAAAGCGGCAGTGTCGAATCCGGTGAAGAGTTTGAGGAGTGAGTAAACAGCCATCCACAATTATCAATTAACTATTAACAATAATCAAAGTGTTCAAAAATTATTTTAAGACTACCATTAGGAATATGATGAGAAACAAATCTTTCTCAATTATCAATATTCTCGGTTTAACCATTGGCATTACCGCATGCCTGATGATTTTTGTTTTTATCATGAATGAGTTCAGCATGGACAACTTCCACAAAAACGGGAAGGCCATCTATCGTGTCATGCGTGGCTTTAAGCACGAAGGTAAGACCACGTCTGTAGCTTATTTGTCAGGAAGGTATGGACCTGCGTTGTCAAATGACTTTCATGGTGAGTTGAAGAGTGTAGTGAGGGTGATCAGTAACGACAACCTCGTTACTATTGGCAGCAAATCTTTTCACGAAAAAAAGGTGTTGGATGTTGACTCTGGATTTTTTCAACTCTTTACCTTTCCCCTCATAAAAGGTAATCCATCCAATGTGCTGAAAAATCCCGGCAATGTGGTGCTTACAGAATCGACGGCTAGAAAATATTTTGGGAGTGTTGATAATGCAATGGGAAAAACCATCGAACTCGACAAAGAACTTCCGCTAACGGTTTCCGGTATTGCAAGGGATGTCCCTTCCAATTCGCACCTCACGTTTGATATAGTGGTACCCATCGAAAATTATAAAGACATCGGGATCATGACCGACTGGATCAGCAATGGACTATATACCTACGTTGAGTTAGGCCCGCATTCTACAGCCAAACAAGTGGATCATCAATTTCCGGCATTCATGCAGAAATATATGGGAAGTGATATGCGGAAATATGGATTTGATTTTTCTCTTTCCCTTCAGCCTTTGAAAGATATCTACTTTGCAAACGAAACCTTTGATGGAATAAAGCACGGGGATAAAACGGTAGTATATATATTTCTCTCTATAGCTGCTCTTATTTTGCTTATTGCCTGTATCAATTTCATGAATCTTTCTACCATCCGTTCTGTAGATCGGTCTAAGGAAGTGGGTTTGCGCAAGGTATTGGGTGCTATGCGCAGCGGATTGATATGGCAGTTCATTGGAGAGTCTGTTTTGCTCGCTACTATCTCATGTATCCTTTCGCTTGGCATTTTGATGCTGGTAATGCCCTGGTACGATCAGTTACTCGGTTACACGATTACGGTCTCATGGAATAGCGTGCCTGTTTGGCTATTTATAGCCGGCGTGATCATTGCAGTTGGATTTCTGTCGGGCAGCTACCCTGCATTTATCTTGTCCGCATTCACTCCGGTGCAGGCGCTCAAAGGCAAACTCCGTTTGGGGAAAGGCGGATCCACATTCCGGCAGGTACTGGTGGTGGTACAGTTTTGCATCTCCGTATTTCTGATAATGGGCACCATTATCATTACCAGGCAAATGAAATTTGTAAAGAATAAACAATTGGGCTATCACCAGGAACAGATGGTGATCGTTCCCATAGACAATAGTGATATTTTCAACAACAGGAAACAGTTCAAAAACGGATTGCAAAATCAAAGCGCTATTCAATCCGTTTCGCTAATGTCAGGAGCGCCCGGAGGATTTTTTGACTCTCACATGTTTGATGTGGAAGGGCACAATGAAAGAGTGACCACTAATACAGAGTTTGCAGATTTTGAATTTGTAAAAACACTGGGTTTAAAAATTATTGCTGGAAGGGATTTTTCTTCTCAGTTTCCGACCGACTCTGCCAAAGCGGTTCTGATCAATAAGACTGCCGCTGCCAAATTGGGCTGGACTCCCGAACAGGCAATCGGCAAGTGGATAAAGAATACAGTGCGTGATTCTGCAAAGCGATACGTGATCGGTGTCGTTGCCGATTTTAATTTTCAGTCGCTGAAACAAAATATCAACCCATTGATCATCTCTCCAGCGATTGACAGAAGGGTGGCTCTCATCAGGATCGCACCTGGCGAAATCAATAAAGCGATTGGCCTGGTAAAATCAGAATACAATCAGGTAGCCCCGGGCTATCCGTTGGAGTATAAATTCCTGGACCAGCAGTTTGATGAAATGTATCAAAAAGATTTACGTCAGCAGACATTGTTATCATTGTTTGCAGGGCTGGCCATTTTTGTAGCGTGTCTCGGGTTGTTCGGTCTTGCTTCCTTTACTGCCACCAAGCGATTCAAGGAAATAGGAGTTCGAAAGGTGTTAGGTTCATCGGTAAAGGGAATTGTGTTGCTATTGTCCAAAGACTTGTTGAAACCCGTATTGATTGCAACGTGCATTGCAATGCCGGTAGGTTATTGGGTCATGACCAGGTGGCTGCAAAATTTTGCCTATAAGACGACGATAAACTGGTGGGTGTTTGTGTTAGCGGCATTGATTACTGTAACGATTGCATTACTCACAGTTGTTCTGAAAGCAGGAAAAGCTGCTATGTCGAATCCGGTGAAGAGTTTGAGGAGTGAGTAGCGAAAAATGAATAGTGAAAAGTGAAGACAATAGGCAAGAAGCAAAGGTCAAGAAGCAGGTGGAAATGATAAGCAATTGAATTGCCGTCTGTCCTGATGGCTATCGCGGACTGACGGAATGAAGATGCACTCCTTCTTTAGGCTTTAGCCCAACGGTATTGAGAAGTAGGATGTAGAGTAGATCAATGACTAATTCTTAATGGATAATTGCTAACGAAAAATTGAGAATGGATAAACAGAACAATAACGAATAGCAAACCAAATCATCATTCATCACACAACAAATAAAAATACAGGTAATGTTCAAAAACTATTTTAAAATATCCTTGCGGAATATCAGGAAAAATAAATTGTATGCTGCTATCAATATTTTCGGACTGAGCATCGGACTCGCGGCATGCCTCATCATTGGCATTTACATTCATCACGAATTGAGTTATGATCAGTTTAATAAAAACGCAGACCGGATTGTACGTGTAACGATGGAGTACAAGATGGCAGGGGACGTGAGTTCTGACGCAGTTACCGGTACCAAAGTGGGTCCCCAGTTTAAAAGGACATTTCCTGAAATTACAGACTATGTGCGCACATACATCGCCGGTCGCGTTGTAAGTCATGGTCAGGAATCCTTCAAGGAACCGCGTGTGTTGTATGCTGACCCCGGGATCTTTAAGGTGTTTACTTTTCCTATCATAGATGGAACTGCAGCCACAGCACTGGACGCCCCTGACAAAGTGGTGATCACGCAGGCAATGGCAAGAAAATATTTTGGCTCCGGCAATCCTATTGGTCAAACTCTCACTATTGGCGAAAAGGAAATGCAGGTGTCGGCAGTTTGTGAGGATGTTCCGGACAACTCGCAATTAAAATTTGATTTTGTTACACGATTTCTCAATCTGAATGGCGTGCAGAAAGAAACCTGGTGGACGGCCAACTGGATCACCTATTTGTTATTGCAAAACAAAAGTGACATTGCTCCCTTGCAAAAAAAGATTGACACCTACATGCAGACCGCTGATGTGCGGGCTGATGCAGGAGTTAAAGGAAGCGACTATCTGCATTACAATATTCAACCACTCACGCGTGTACATTTATATTCTGATCTTCCGGGTTTTGAGCCAAATGGAAGTATCACCTACATCTACTTCTTTGTTGCGGTAGCTCTATTGATTTTGATTATCGCATGTGCTAATTATATAAATCTTGCAACTGCTCAATCAGTAAAACGAACAGGTGAAATAGGTATCCGCAAAGTGATGGGAGCATCGGGAAAGCAAGTGTTTGCACAGTTTATGACAGAGGCTACATCCATCGCTTTAATGTCTGCTGCTATATCAATTTTCATTTGCTTTCTTGCGCTTCCTTTATTCAACCGCATCACAGGAATGAGTTTTGATATGTCTGCTATACTCAAACCAATTCCAATTTTGTTTCTTCTTTTGTTTGCCGCTTTTGTGGGATTCCTGGCTGGTCTGTATCCTTCATTGGTACTTTCGCATACGCAAACGATGAAGGTGGTGAAAGCCGGTTTTGCTTCTACAAATAATAATTCCTGGTTGCGCAAAGTGTTGATCGTTGTTCAGTTTTCTGCATCTGTATTTCTTATCATCTCTACTGTAGTCATAGTACAACAGATGGATTTTATGAAGACTAAAAACCTGGGATATGATAAAGACCACGTCCTTGTGTTGCCAATATATAATCAGATGATGCCTGAGTTTCAAAATATCAAAGAAGCGCTTGAAGGTGTGAAGGGCGTGTCGGGTGTTACGGCATCTTATGAAACTCCGGAGTTTGTGGAATGGGGCGATGGTGTGAGGACAGTAGATAAAAACGGAATGCATGAAGTGTCCGTAACAGGCATGCCAATCGATCTTGACTTCATCAAAACGATGGACATGCATTTGCTGGCAGGCCGGGATTTTATCAAGTCTGATTTTGCCATGATGGATACGAATAATAATTACGCAAACTATCATGTACCTTATATCATTAATGAAACCCTGGCTAAAAAGCTGGGATGGACACCTCAGGAAGCCATTGGAAAAACAGTTGAAAAATCTGTAACAGGACCTGTAGTCGGCGTTGTAAAGGATTTCAATTTTACCAGCCTTCATGATCCAATCGGGCCTCTTCTGATTTTCTTATCAAGAGATCTTTCTAACAATTTCATGCTTCGAATTAATGGTAGCGATGCGAAAGGGACGATTGCCCGCTTGGAAACTGTGTGGAAGGAACGTGTACCTGGCAAACCATTTACGTATTCTTTTTTGGATGATAGTTATAATAAGTTGTATGCATCTGAACAAAGGTCTTCTCAATTGTTATCAATTGGAGCATTGATTGCGATCATACTTGCCTGTCTTGGGTTATTTGGGTTGGCTGCGATTTCTACATTGCAACGCATCAAAGAAATTGTAATACGCAGAGTGCTTGGTGCTGACATATCAAATATTACATGGTTGGTTTCAAAGAATTTTTTGAAATTGATTGGTATTGCCATTTTGATTTCATTGCCTCTTGCTTATTGGGCTACACACAGTTGGCTTCAGAATTATTCCTACAGAATTGCTGTCAGCCCGTTTGTATTAATAATCGTGCCTTTGGTTACTATTTTGATATCTCTTGTTACAATCGGATACCATTCTATAAGAGCATCATTGATCAACCCTGCGAAGACTTTGAAAACGGAATAAGCACTGATCTAAACTTAAGTCCGGAATGAGGAATGAATTGGTAATGGTGAATTAAGAATGGTGAATGGTGTCCGCCGCGGCGGAGTGAATGGGAAGAATTTGAATTTCCCTGCTATGCGCGTTTCCAACGAATCAGCATCAGTTCCCATCTGTCTAAAATCAAAATCCATAATTCTATTTTTCAGCTTTGAGTTTATTATAAAATATTTTGCAATTGGTACAAAACGCTGATGTAGCGTGTGTTTGCACTGGTATTGGAGTAAAATACGGCGATTTTGAAGTAGTAAGTGATTGTCAAAAGCAGGCGCATTGAGCCATTCTATCTGCAATAATTGTTATTTTGGCGTGAATGTTGGTAAGAACAATATTTTTTTAGTTAACTCAAAACCTATAACCGTGAAATTTAGAATTCTATTGATGTCTGTTGCGATAACCACGTTTTTTGCAACAGGGTGTGTGAGCACCAAGAAGTTTAATGCGCTGCAATCTGATTACAATAAGTTGTATGCACGTAACAGCGAACTGACCCGTGAAGGTGAAACCTGCAAGAGTAACCTTGATAAAGCTACCGTACAATTGAATGGATTGCAAGATCAAATCAATGCAGAGCGCCAGCATGTGAAATCACTTCAGGCTGCATTGGATAAGTGCCTTACTTCATCTACTCAGGGTAATGTCAATATTTCAAAGTTGGTGGATGAAATCAATGCATCCAACAAATACATCCAGGAATTGATTGCCTCAAAAAGCAAGAGTGATTCACTGAACATGGTTTTGACCAACAATCTTACAAGATCGCTTAGCAGGGAAGAAATGCAGGATGTGGATGTCAAAGTTCTGAAAGGTGTTGTGTATATATCACTCTCAGATAATATGCTCTACAAATCCGGTAGCTATGAGATTTCTGACAAGGCTGGAAGTACACTTGCTAAGATCGCAAAGATCATTTCTGATTATAAAGATTATGATGTGCTGATAGAAGGTAATACAGACAATGTTCCAATCTCAAGACCTAACATCAGGAACAATTGGGATCTCAGTACTTTGAGAGCTTCATCTGTTGTCCAGGCTTTGCAAAACAATTATGGAGTGGATCCTAAACGTCTTACAGCCGGAGGCAGGGGAGAATACAATCCTGTTGCTTCCAATGCTACACCTGCAGGCCAGGAAAAGAACAGGCGTACGCAGATTATCATTACTCCTAAATTGGACCAGTTTATGGATTTGATTGAAAAGGGGGAGAATCAGAATAATAATAGTGCTCAGTAGATATAATAAGATAACTGTAAAACTTACGCCCCTTCTTAGGGGCGTAAGTTTTTTTTGTAGTATAAATTGCACTGCAACTATAACATAATCGTCCATTGAATTTTTTGCGCTTCTGCACCCCAGCTAGAAAGTAACTTCCCCATTTGCTCTATCACTTCTTTATTATTAACAAGTTCCCCTTTCTTCGGAGGTGTGATTTGTTTTTCGTTTACTTGATCCATTACAACTTTAGTGGCATACCAGGTAGTATGCAGCCTGTTAATAACAAGGCCCAAAATTGTTCCTGGCAATCCATTGAAACTTTCGGGACCGCCAGGTAAAGTGATTTCGTCTGTATAAAAGGCCACAACAAAAACAGAGTCAAACAAAATAGCTGTAGCTCTTCTGCAATTGAATCCCGCTATCTCTCTAAAATCGTCTTTGATCTTCCATTTGATTTTAGTTAGGCTGTCTTTAATTAAATATGTTTTTTCGAAAATATTTTTTTGGGCTACATATTCATTTTTTTGAAAATTGGAATAAACGATATTGTCTAAGGCAGTTTCGTTGAATAGATTTTTCTTTACTTCTCCGATCGCTTCGTATAAAGATTGGTCATTGTCAAATGTAAGACCAAACAAATCAGACTTAAATTGAGGAACTGACTTTTTAAGTTCTTCGGCGAAAGTGCCGTCATTATTGGCCCACTGGTTGATCTTTCTTTCAAAAATGATCTTTCCATTCGAAATAAAATTCTGGGCATCCGAGGCAATGCTAAACAAAGTCAAACTTATGGCGATGCAAATCTTTTTCATGATTCAAGAATTTAGAAAACAGAAACTCCACCTGTAGATTCAGGGCTTTTTCCGCCTCTGTTTACAAAATTATAAGTCAGGCTGATGAGTCCGTATTGCCCAAAAGTGAGATAGCGGCGCTCCTGAACTGCTCCTTCGTATTCATAGCGTGCATAACCTTTGCCCTGATCCAGTATATCATGGATGGATACACGAAATGCCAGAGATTCATTTTTTAAAAACCTCTTTTCCAGATAAGCATTCCATAGCAGGACATTATTCGTAGAATTAAAGGCTGCAGTCTTTTCTCTTATTTCAAAGTCGAAATCAGTTCCAATTTCGAATTTCAACGGCAACTGCACACTGCCATCCATGCTGAATGTGCTGCCCCAATAGCCATTCTTTGCAACTTTGCTGATGGTAGATTTGGATGATCTGTATGACGGCTGTACTACAAAAGTAAAATCATGGGATTTCTGCTTATGATTATCCAGTTTGATACGCCAGGCAAGGTTTGCTGTATTGGTAATATTATTAAGCCCATTTACGAAAGAGGAATACCTGTAGAATGCCAGGACCGGACCAGTGCCGAGTCTCCAATCTGATTTTGGAATTTTGGAACTCAACACCCCGAATACCTGTGCAGAATAGTTTCCATCAGTATTGACATATTGTGAAACCCTTCTTCCGGCCTGGTCAATGTTATAACTCGTGGTTATTTCATTTTGAGTTAATGAAAATCTGCCTCCTATCCTTAAATATCTCTCATTTAAAACCTGGAAGTTGGAAAAGATCAATTGTGCACTATGTGTGAAACTCTGCTTCAGATCAGGATTGCCCACCAGCAAATTCAACGGGTCTGAATTGTCCACTAATGGTTGAATCTGGTCAATGGCAGGTTGGGTAGTGTATCCGTTGTAACTGAAATTGATATTTGTGAAACTATTGAATTTGTAAAGGAGTTGTGCCTGTGGGAAGAAGTTTAAATAGCTGTAACGGCGGCTTGTGTCCATAAATAAATCTTCCTGTCGAAATGTAGTATTACTAATGCTACCGCCAAAAGATAAGTTGGCCTTGCGTGTCAAAAAGCGATAATTAATTCCTGCAGTATTGGTTATGAAATGATACTTGAATTTGTTACTCAGACTATCAACCAACAGATCATATTTGTTGGCTCCATTCTTATTATAGCTCAATTGTTCCCTCTGCGCATTATTGATGCCCAAGTCATAGCTGAATACAAGGAAACTTGATATTGACAAAGGCTGGGTATAAGTGGCATTGGCATCGTATGATTGTTTATTGAGCGAGTTCTCCTTCTTTTGATCTGTAGTATCTTTTGAAAACAGTGCGCCATCTTCATCATAGAAAAGTGATAAGTTGTATAAGTAGCCGTCTTCATCTATTTGTGAATAATTCTGGCTAAGATTTAGGGAAAAGGTTTGTCCCGGTCTCTTGAGTTTCTTTCTATACAAGATATTTACTGATTCTGCACCATTCGTATTTTTTGATTGCTGCATGCGGTTGCTTGTGTTGACAACCTGGTGCGTTTCTGAAAAATTGAAGTTGTCAGAGTTGGAACTATATTCTTCGTTCCCTGCATGTCCGTTACCATCAATTACCATAGAGGAGGAAGAGTCCAATTGTATTTCCATTCTTGCAGTGAGGTTATGACGTAACCTGTTTGACTGCAACTCCGTAATTTCCTGGTTATAAAATACGGAATCCAAAAGTGCTATTTGAGAAAAATCATTAATGCGGTTGCGCACCTTCAGATTGTTGAATAGGTAATTTGTCGCTAAATCATACTTGCCTGAGTTCCAGTTGTTGCTGTAATGAAGGCCGGCTTTTAGGCTCTCAGGAAGTCCAGTTCCTGCATAGCTTCCGCTCCCCAAGTCTTCGCCCGATTTAGAGTTGATATTGATGGAACCGGTGCTTGCATCCACTGACATGTTGTTAGAGTTGAACCCGTAATTTCCTGCGTTTGTCCAATCTAACCCGGTTTCACTGGTAGAACTTGTAATTCCAAACGCAGCTAATTTTCTTTTTGCCTTGAAGGCATTGATCATCGCCTGCAGGTTGTAATAACGATCGAGCCCTCCCGCAGACAATTTTCCAAAATAGCCACGCATAGCGTTGTCTTTTAATTCGAGATTTATTGCTTTCTGAGTGTTACCATCATCAATTCCGGTAAATGCAGACTGGTCGCTTTTCTTATCAAATACCTGTACCTTCCGGATAGCGTCTGCTTGCAAATTCCTGGTAGCAATTGTAGGATCATCACTGAAGAATTCATCTCCATCCACTAATATCTTTTGTACAACCTGCCCCTGTGCTGTAATTTTTCCCTGCTTATCCACCTGTATTCCCGGAAGTTCTTTAAGGAGATCTTCCACTGTCGCATTAGGCTTTACTCTGAAACTGTCAGCCATATATTCTGTTGTATCGCCTTTGATCCTGATGGCCTGTTGTGTAATAATGATGGACTCCATCAGTTTGGCCCTGGGAATGAGACTTATTTTTTTCAGGTCAATGTCACGGTTGCTTACCTCAAGGGGGTAAACGAAATCTGCGTAATTCGGGAAGGAAACCAGTACAATATAGGAACCGGCTGGGATGTTCTTTGAGAAATTGCCATCCTGGTCAGTTCGTGTGAATGCCTCCAATGTAGAATCAGAAGAATTCAAAAAAGAAACAACTGCCAATGATAAGACCCTTTTTTCCAAAGTATCGACGACCTTTCCCGTAATGGTACCCTGCTGTGCAATGGAAAATAAAGGATACAATAATATGGTCAGCAGAGTGATTTTCTTCATGCGTTGTTCAGGCAATTGAGGTAAAAATAGGGTATTATTCAATGCCAAAATGGGTGAAATAGCCCTTTTTGGGAAATTTGTTCCATATTGCCTAAATACCTGTATGTCAACCTACTCCTAATCTGGTCAAGATTGCTCTGCATAAGCAGCGGTAGGTTCACAGGTGCATACCAGGTTCCTGTCTCCGTAAGTATTATTTACCCTGCTGACAGTTGGCCAGAATTTGTCATGCCGCAAATATTCCAGAGGAAACGCAGCTTTTGACCGGGAATAGTCCCTGTTCCATTCATCTGAAGTAATCGAACCAAGTGTGTGAGGAGCATTTTTCAGGACGTTACCTGTCTTCGGCGCCTCACCATTTTCTATTTCTTTAATTTCAGCAAAGATTTGATTCATCGCTGCACAAAATCTGTCTAATTCACGCTTGCTTTCACTTTCGGTAGGTTCTACCATAAAGGTGCCAGCCACAGGGAAGCTAACAGTAGGGGCGTGGAAACCATAATCCATCAACCGCTTGGCTACATCTTCGGCTTCTACTCCTGCAGAGGTCTTAAAAGACCTGAGGTCCACAATAAATTCGTGTGCGCAGGTATCATTTGCCCCGGTGTACAAGATTTTAAAATTGTCTTTCAACAAGGCTTTCATATAATTCGCGTTGAGGATTGCATAAGCTGTAGATTTTTTTATACCATCAGTGCCGAGCATCTTGATGTAGGCATAACTAATGAGCAGGATGCTTGCTGAACCATATGCTGATGCCGACACCTGACCGATGCCGCTTTTGGAAGGCAGGAACGGCTTCAACTTTTCATTTACACAAATTGGCCCAACACCAGGGCCACCGCCGCCATGTGGAATTGCAAAGGTCTTGTGCAGATTCAAATGACAAACATCTGCGCCAATGTACCCGGGAGATGTAAAACCGGCCTGTGCGTTCATGTTCGCTCCATCCATATAAACCAGTCCTCCATTCTCATGGATAATGTTACACATTTCTATAATGCCTTCTTCAAATACTCCATGTGTACTCGGATAGGTGA
This sequence comes from Chitinophagaceae bacterium, assembly GCA_039811325.1. Classification (GTDB taxonomy): domain Bacteria; phylum Bacteroidota; class Bacteroidia; order Chitinophagales; family Chitinophagaceae; genus Ginsengibacter. Next base: position 27,816 of record JBDHYH010000022.1, read on the forward strand.
TCATGATGCCCGCTAATTGTTCCTTATGCTGTGTTGCCTTATCTCTGAGATCTTCGATATCAATGTTTCCACTTTCATCGCATTTTGTGACTACTACTTTGTAGCCAGCCATCACAGCACTTGCAGGGTTGGTGCCGTGGGCACTTATCGGTATCAATATGACATCCCTCTGATGGTCATTGCGATTTTCGTGATAACCTCTTATGGCGAGCAGGCCAGCAAATTCTCCCTGGGCTCCACTATTAGGTTGCAGACTGCATGCTGCAAAGCCTGTAATCGCTGAAAGCATTTGTTCAAGTTCTGAAATGATCTGAGTGTAACCTTCAGTTTGCGATGCAGGTGCAAATGGATGAATTGCTGAAAATTGCGGCCAACTCACCGGAATTAATTCTGTGGCAGCATTCAGTTTCATTGTACAACTTCCCAGGCTGATCATGCTTTGGGTAAGAGAAAGATCCCTATTTTCTAATCGTTTCAGATATCGCATCAATTCGGTTTCACTATGGTATGAGCTAAAAACAGGATGTAGCAAATAGGAACTATTTCTTGTTAGTGCTGCAGGTATATCCGTGATTTCACTTGCTCCAATTATTGTACATGTTTCACCTTCAGTACTTTTTATTAAAACGTTGATAATATCTGTAACATCCTGAATATCTGTTGTCTCGTCTAATGAAATTGAAATCAATTTTTCAGAAGGGTAGTAGAAATTTATCCCTGCTTCCTCAGTAAGTTTTTGTACCACGGATGTCTTATCCACTCTAATTGTCAGGGTATCAAAACTGTTCTCATTAAGTATTTCAAATCCTGCCTTTTCAAGATTCTTTCTCAGGCAATGAGTGAGTCCACTGATCCGCTGAGCAATATCTTTAAGGCCTTGCGCTCCATGATATACGGCATACATAGCTGCCATGTTGGCCAAAAGCGCTTGTGCAGTACAGATATTAGATGTGGCTTTTTCCCGGCGAATATGCTGTTCACGAGTTTGCAGAGCCATGCGCAATGCCCTGTTGCCATCGGCATCTACACTTACACCTATAATTCTACCAGGAATGTTTCTTTTAAATTCGTCTTTGGTAGCGAAGAATGCTGCATGAGGGCCTCCATACCCCATGGGTACACCCAGCCGCTGCGCCGAACCAATTGCTACATCTGCTCCTAATTCACCGGGTGGTGTGAGCAGGGTTAATGCCAATAGATCTGTTGCCATGATAACCTTAACCTGGTGCTCTGAACATTTTGATATAAATTGTTTGTAATCAGCAACATTCCCCTCTGAATCAGGATATTGAATTAAAACACCAAAATATGAATCTTCATGATTAAGGCCCTTGTAATCCCCAAAAACTACTTCGACACCTATTGGCCTGGCTCTGGTGAGTATGATATTTTTTGTTTGAGAAAAGACCTTGTTATCTACAAAAAATTTACCATGGGTTACATGATCGGTGTCCTTATTCTTGTGATTGAACAACATGGTCATTGCTTCAGCAGCTGCTGTTCCTTCATCCAACAAACTTGCATTCGCAATGGGCAAGGCGGTCAGGTCTGCTACCATCGTTTGGAAATTCAACAGGCTCTCCAATCGCCCCTGTGCTATTTCTGCCTGGTATGGGGTGTATTGTGTGTACCATCCGGGATTTTCAAATAAGTTTCTCAAAATAGGTGAGGGTGTGATCGTGCCATAATACCCTTGTCCAATGAACGACCTAAATAATTTATTTTTTGATGCTGTCTTTTTTAATTCCTTCAAAAACTCAGATTCGCTGACAACTGGTGGAAGTTGAGGCACTGATTTAGCCCTGATACCGGCAGGTATCGTTTTATTGATCAATTCTTCAAGGTCGGAAACCCCTATTTTTTCAAGCATTGCTTTGGTTTCTGAGGCGTCCGGCCCTATATGACGATTAGCAAATTCGTGGCGTTTTTTTTCAAAAAGATTCATTAGTATTAGAAGTAAATTTTGAGGAATGATTGACTCTTCATTAAAAAGATGCGCAAAATTAGTGAAGTTTTTGAAGGTAATTCAATCATTATTGTAAGTTGCGAAGATTCTCGCATGATGTTTGGGGATAAAATTCTCAAGAATATGTTAATTGGGCTGAAACATATAATATTGACTTTTTGGCAAAATTGCAAAAATGTATCTTTATCAAATTTCAAAATTGGCCCTATAAATTAAATCAATAAAGAAATGAACAAGAAAGAGGAGGTTGAGGTAATTGCTCCATCTGAGGTTTTAATTGGAAACCCTTCCGCTGCAGTTACAGTTACTGAATTCATTGACTATGAAAGCGAAGCTTGTGCTAAGACACATTTAATTGTAAAGCAATTGATGAAAGAATTTGGCGACAAGATCAATTTTAATTTTCGCAATTTCCCACAAACCATGATTCATCAGAAGGCTCACAAGGCAGCCGAAGCAGCTATAGGTGCTGCACAGGAAGGCAAGTTGTTTGAAATGCATGAAGTGCTGCTCGAAAACAGGAGACACCTGGGAACCGTTTCATTGAAGAATTACGCTCGTGAAGCAGGTGTTACAAGCAAAGCATTCCTCACCGACATGATCAATGGAAAATATGGATGGTTTGTACAGGAGGATCTGCGCTTTGGACTTGATTTAGGAATAAAGGAAGCACCTGCATTCCTGATCAACGGAGTCGTTTTTGACCAAAAAATTTCAGCAAAGAATTTATCTACCGCTATTAAGGCAGCGCTTAGAAAACGGAAATTGCGGAAAGCAGCGTGATCCCTGTTCCTACCACCTTTTGATCTTCAACAAACGATCTCGTAGCTGAAGTTTAAGCAGATTTCGTGTTTTCTTTATGCTTTGGAAAAATAATATAAGAAGATTTATCTGGCGATCTAATACAATAGGTTGAAGAATCGTATTTTTCAAACAATCAGGAGCGGTGTAGTGAAAGCATTTCTCTCGCAAATTCATTAAACTCATCTTCTTCCTCCGTGTTTGATGCCTCAACCGGCGCCTGGAGTAACCTGTCGTTGTTGAAATCCAGAGTTAGAATTCCATCTTTGAGTATTACTGTTTGAAGAGTACTCCATTCTATCTTTTTCCTTGGAAAAAAATCCTTTAAGACAAAATTTTCTGAAAAGACAAACCGCCATTGTTGCAAAGAGATTTTGAACAGGATCCCTGTAGCCAGAATCAATACTGCCATTACATTACTTTGTAACAACCATGCTGCTGCAAGAATAAAGAAAATATTTTCATCTAAATAGTACTGCGCTTGTCTCTTTTTCACAATAAAATACCTGATCAAAAAATAAATAATAGCGGCAAGTAATCCTGTGAGGCCGGCAATCCTTGACTCTTTAAAAAAGAGGAACAATATGAATGGAACCAAATTTATAGCGGTAATTACATAACCCAGGCGGATATAATTCCTGATTCGATCATTCCTCAGCACAATTACAAATTTGTCAACCTTTTTCATTCGAATATATTAGCAGGTTGCAGAGTTTGTACAATATTCGTGCACCCACATTTTCGTCCCATTCATTGCTGCTGATTCCTACTTCATTAAGGTCAAACCCAATTAACTTCTTACCGCTTTTCATCATCAGTCGAAGAATGTAATACACCTGCTCTGTTTCCAGCCCACCTTGCACCGGTGTTCCGGTGTTAGGGCAAAGTTTCGGATCGAGGCCATCAATATCAAAACTGAGGTACACATACTCTGGCAAAGCATTGACTATATCGTCGGCAATTTCTTTCCAAATAGCCCCTTCAAACTGCCTTTGTTTGATATCGCGGTCAAAAAAAGTAATTACTCTGCCGCCGGATTGTTGGATGTAATCGTGTTCGCTATCTGAATAATCGCGTGTACCAACCTGCACCAGTCTTTTTAATGCAGGTACTTCTTTCAGCGCATTATACATGATGGAAGCATGAGAGTAGATCAATCCTTCATAAGCATCTCTAAGGTCGCAATGTGCATCGATTTGGAGTATTCCGAATGAGTCATACTTCTCTGCCAGGGCTTTATAGTACCCTAATGGAGTACTGTGATCGCCGCCTAATAAACCTACCAGTTTCCCCTTATTGAGTAATTCCCGAGTTTGTTCATAAACCCAATTATTCAAAAAAACACCACCTTCATTTAATTCCTTCAACACTTTGCACATGAACTTGTTTTCTTCCAGTTCACTTCCTTCTGTTACATACTTTATGTAGAGTTCCGCTTCTTTTCTGAGGTAATCACTCTTTTGCAATATTACCTTATCAGATTCTCTCATAAATATCCCCTGTTTCCATCCATCAGCAAGGTCATTGTCGATGAGGTCCACCTGGAAACTCGCATTGAATATGTTCTCAGGAGCCCTGGCTGTGCCGGCTTTGTAACTCACAGATACTTCCCATGGTATAGGCAATAGTACCACTCTTGATTCCTCTTCAGAAAATGGAAGTCCGAAAATATTATTATTGGGGTTACCTGCAGAATTAGGATCAAAATTCGAAAGATCAGCCATTAGGAATGATGATTTTTATAAGCGGGCAAAAGTAAGCATTTTTAATAGTCTGGAACTACACGCTTGCAAATAAGTACGGCAAAAAAGGGCATCCTGAAGAATCAGGACACCCTTGTATTTACTGTACATAAAAAAATCTTACTGCTGCATCCCCTGCATACTGTCTTGCATACCTTCCTGCTGGCCTTTCATATTTTTTCTTTTAAAGAGCGAAGCGTCAAACTTGCCAAAGCGCCAATTAAGACTCAATTTAACGATTTGTGCATCACGGAAGTTGCGGCTGTCCTGGATAGAATAGATATCCTTGGAATAATCTGATCTCGAATGAGTAGTGTACTTGCGCGTAGCAAAAATATCATTCATCCCGAGGGTTATAGAAGCCGAACGGTCCTTGAGAAATTCTTTCTTGATTGCTATATCAAATCCGTAATTCGGATCAGAATAACCATTGGCTGTTGATAATGGTGCTCCCCACATTCTGCCTCCACCGCCGCCTCCGCGTGCAGGAGGAAGGATCGTCTTACTGGTATAATCGCCGGTAAGTTCTATTGAAAAATTGGAGGGAAGCGTAAAGGTACTATTGATCTTTCCAAACCAACTTAACTGACTATTGCTTAGGTCACTCTCAAGATTAGAACCATTGATACTGCTGTTGTAGAAGTTGACGTTTGTTGTCAAATTCCACCATTTCGATATCCTGTTCATCGATGTTACCTCAAGGCCATATGCATTGCTGCTATTGGCATTCTCGAATGTAGATATAAAGATGCTGTCCTGGTTAGAAGGGTTTGGATTGAGCGTGCGGAACTGATAACGTGTGATCAGGTCGTTAGTATTTCTGTAATAAAGTGTAGCAAGGATATTATTGCCTTTTTTCATGTTAACCTGGTAAGACAATTCAAACAAGTTGGTAAACTCAGGCTTCAACCCGGGATTACCACGGCTGATATTTAGAGAATCTGAAAAGTCGTAGTAAGGAATCAACTGAAAGAAATTAGGTCTGTTGATTTTCCTCGAGTAGTTCAGTTGAATGTCCTGCTGATCGTTGATTTTTTGAGTCAGGAATACACTTGGGAAAAAGCTGAATGGATACTTATTGCTGAATGTCTGATTACTATCCACCAATTTCCCTGAATAAAAAGAACTCTCAATACGGCCACCCAATTGAAATGAAAAGTTGTTGATTTTTTGTGAATAGGTCATGTACCCGGCATATACCTGATCTTTAAATTTATACCTGCTGTTCATTGATGGGATGGGTTCATATTTCCCGCTGCCGTAGTCAAAGAGAAAGTTATTGTTTTCACTGCTGTAATTACGAACCGCCCCACGAAGTCCAGCCTCTATCTTAACATTATCATTGATTGGATTGGTGTAATCTGTTTGGGCTGTGAACATACTATTTTCACCACTTCCCTGTGTAGTCTGCTTTCCTTCCTGGAATTTCGGACTTCCTAAACCATCAAAATATTGCGTACCGGCAAAGCTGTTGTTTGAATTCCTGCTCTCATTATAATTGAGATCGGCCGTGATATTTTTATTAGGTTTTGCAAAGTTATGCTTGTAACTGAGCGCGCCCCCCAGGTTCTTGAAATTGAAACTTGAATTTGTATTTACCTGTCCTGATTCAGAAGACTGGTAATTATTCATCACAGTATCACGCGAAAGATTAAGAATGCCGTTATTATTAAACTTACCGTTCACATAGGTACCGGAAATGCTGTAGGTATTGCGATTGTCTGCAAGAAAATCCAAACCGGCACGTGCAAATGCAAAGTGGCCGCCGTTGTCTGAATTTCCTTTTTGGCTAAAAATCGTTTGCAGATCATTTACATTATCTAACCTGTTGGTTATTTGTTCACCATTAGAATTCCTCTGATTGTACATGCCGTTTGCAAAGAAATTCACCTTACCTTGTTTTACATTAAAATCTCCACCCAGTCCATAACTTTCTTTGGTGTCGACATTTGTCCTGATATTCCCATTGTACCCGGCTTTCCTGTTCTTCTTCAAAACAATATTCAGAATACCTGCCCCACCACCGGATGCATCGAATTTAGCTGACGGATTGGTGATGATCTCCACACTTTCAATCTGTTCAGCGGGGATTTGATCAAGAGTCATGGTAGTAGGCCTGCCATCAACAAATATCTGTGGTGCTTTATTTCTAAGTGTGACATTTCCATCTATATCCACCATCACACTCGGCACATTCTTCATTACATCTACGGCAGTACCGCCAGCGCTACTAATGTCTTTATCTACATTAAATACCTTGCGGTCTATGTTCATTTGCAACAAACTCTTGTTCCCTGTAATGACAATGCCTTCCAACTCTTTGGCAGCCTGCTTCATTTTAAAATTTCCCAGGTCTTTGTCAATCGCATTCATCATTTGGCTCATATCATTGCCCATTTTCAGATCAAACTTTACCTCTTCTATAATGGGATCAAAGCCGACTGCGGAAATGAGCAGGTTAAACTTGCCCATCACTGAAAGTTTATCAATGGAGAATTCCCCTCTTTTGTCGGTAAGACCGGCAGCTACTACCATTTCTTTCATTTTATGGTCTGTGGTGTCCATCTTGTTTTGTGATAGCTGAATAGAGGCTGCTTCAACCGGTTTTCCTGTTGCAGCATCTACCACCTTGCCATACATGCGGCCTGCATTCATACCTGACCCGGAAGGCCTCTGCTGCTGCGTCCGTACCTGGCCGGCAACATCCATCGAAACCAGGGTAGCCAGTAATATTAGAATAAAATTGATTTTCATTTCGTACAGTATTTGTTTTTTACGCTGCAAAACTCGATGGAACAATTCAGAATTATTTTTTAAATTGTTATGAATGGTAATTTGTCAGTCCTTATGGTTTTTTTTGACAAAATATTTCCGGAGTAGTCATAAAGTTTTTCTCTATTTTTGCGCTTCTCAAATTTGGTGGTTATAGCTCAGTTGGTTAGAGCATCAGATTGTGATTCTGAGGGTCGTGGGTTCGAGCCCCATTAACCACCCCAAATTTTTCAAAATCGTCCGTTAAACCGGGCGTTTTTTTTATATATAGGAGAAAACTTACCTCCTCATTATGGATTTTTCAGGCTATTTCCTTTGTTATTATTATAAAGTTGCCAGAGTTTTACTACCTCTACTGCTTCCTTTACGTCGTGTACTCTTAGAATATCGGCACCGTTTTGCAGAGCCAGCATGTGAAGAGCGGTTGAGCCATTTAAAGATCCTTCCGGTGAAACCTGAAGTGCTTTATAGATCATTGATTTCCTGGAAACACCAACGAGAATCGGTTTGCCCAGGATCTTAAATAGACTCAGGTGTTTTAAAATGAAAAAGTTTTGTTGAATATTTTTTGCAAAACCAAACCCGGGATCAATGATCACATCATGAATTCCTGCCAGCCTGCATTTTTCGATGCGTTCAATGAAGTAATCCAGTAAATCCTTGAGAAGATCATCATAATCAGTTTGCTCCTGCATGGTTTCAGGCGTGCCTTTGATGTGCATACATATGTACGGTGCAGACAATGTACCAACAGTTTCCATCATCTTTTTATCCATAGTGCCACCGCTGATGTCATTGACGATATCGACTCCAGCATCTGCAGCTGCTTTTGCCACTTCGGAATGGTAGGTGTCGATAGAAATAAATTTCCCTGTTTCTTTTTTTATTTCAGCAATGACGGGAATCACCTTCCTGACCTCTTCTGCAGCGGAAATGCGCAGGCTACCCGGTCTTGTACTTTGTGCGCCGATATCAAGTATGTCAGCACCTTGTTCAGCCATTTTAACGGCACTTTCTATCACTGACTGATTATCTGCAAGCCGGCTTCCTTCGTAAAATGAGTCTGAAGTATAATTCAGGATACCCATCACAAGCGGTTTTTCGGCGATCAGCATTCTGCCGGAACAGTTCAACGTGTACATCATTTATTTCTATTAAATTTGACCGGCATGCAAATTACAACTGATCAGCAAAATGATAATGTAATCCTAAACGAAGGGGCCAGAGTCAATACTTATGTATTCATGCCCCGAAACAATGCTGTATTTAATTTGAGAATGTTTATCGTAAATAAAATCCAAACGGAATCCTAATGAAAATGTTTGTAAATATCATCCGAACCATTGTTGGTGTCCTGTTTATTTTTAGCGGCCTCGTGAAAGCCAATGACCCACATGGCCTTTCATATAAGATGCAGGAATTTTTTGAGCGATGGGCTGCTGATGGATTTTTACCATCGTTGATGGCCTGGCTCCATCAGTTTTCACTTGAATTTTCGATTATGATGATTGCACTGGAGATCGTTGTTGGAGTAGGCTTACTTATTGGGCAGTGGAAAAGGTTTTTTGTTTGGATTACTTTCCTGTTGATGATATTTTTTACCTGGCTTACAGGTTATGCGGCATTATCCGGAAAGATTGCTACCTGCGGATGTTTTGGCGATTGCTTACCATTATCATCCATGCAGTCATTTATGAAGGATATCATTTTGATCTTATTTTCCTTAATTCTACTGCTCGGAGCAAAACATATCAAACCCCTGTTTCCGAAAGGAGTGAATGTTTTCCTGATTGCATTAGCAGTGATCTTTTCTTTCGGATTGCAGTGGTATGTATTGCGCAGTTTACCGGTGGTAGATTGCCTCCCCTTTAAGGCAGGAAATAATATTCTTGATTTACGTAAGATGCCTGCTAATGCTGTTCCTGACAAGAAAGAATATAGGTTTATCTATGAAAAAGACGGCAGGCAAAAAGAATTTACAATAAAAGATTTGCCGGATAGTACCTGGACTTTTGTAAGCCGTAATGATGTAATTATTGAAAAAGGATCCAACAATGAACCGCCCATTAAAGATTACATCCTTACCACAACCTCAGGCACTGATACTACGCAGGCTATATTGAGCAATGATGCGGATTTCTATCTGTTCTATGTTACAAATATTAACAATACTGAGAATAGCTGGCAACATGATTTCAGGAAAATTTACGAGTATGCACAACAGTCAGGCAAGGCTATTTACATAATAACAGCTGACCCTGAAAATGCCACAACCTTTTTCAATCAGAAACTGAATTTAAATGTTCCAATCCTGTCTCTTGACGCAACAGCGTTTAAGACTGCTGCCAGGACCAACCCCGAATTGTATCTCATGCATGGGCCGGAAATAATGAATAAATGGGGTAAAGTATCTCTTGAAAGAGCAATTAAACCATAGACTCTATACGGCCATGGCGTACTAAACTCTAAATCTTCCTCAATGCTCACTATCCTCATTAAAAGGTCTCTCTATGGAATCCTTGTCATGTTTGGGGTGGTATGCATTGTATTCATTGTTTTCCAGGCATTCGGAGATCCTGCACGAATGGTACTCGGACAGTCAGGCGATAAAAAAACTATGGAAAATATCAGGAAAGAATTGCATTTAGATCAACCAAAATGGAAGCAATTTGTTCTTTACCTGAATGACATTTCACCTGTTTCCATTTATAAAAAAGAAACCATTCAGCAATTACAATTGCATGGACTTTTTGTAGGAGGTAATACTAAGGTCGGAATCAAATGGCCTTACCTGCGCCGGAGTTATCAAACGAAGAAGGAAGTAACGGAAGTATTGATGGAGGCCTTACCAGGCACCATCATGCTTGCGGTTGCTGCCATGTTTATAGCAATTGTATTAGGAATTCCCTTAGGGATACTGGCGGCCGTAAAACAAAATACCTGGTGGGATACTTCCTCCATTTTCGCAAGTGTGATCGGCATTTCCGCACCATCTTTTTATATGGCTATCGTGATCGCTTATGTGTTTGGGTTAGTACTTCATCAATATACTGGTTTGCCATTGACAGGAAGTTGGTTTGATATTAATGAAACGACCGGACAACGATACCTTACTTTGCAAAATCTCATTCTTCCGGCAGTTACCCTCGGCATTCGTCCTTTGTCTATCATTACTCAACTGACACGTAGTTCCATGCTCGATGTCCTGAACCAGGACTATATCCGAACCGCCTATGCCAAAGGGCTCAGCCGCAGCAAAGTAATCTGGAAACACGCGTTGCCCAATGCATTGAATCCTGTAATTACTGCCATCACAGGATGGTTTGCCGAATTGCTTGCCGGAGCCTTTTTTGTAGAATACATTTTCGGTTACCAGGGTATTGGCAAAGTAACAGTTGATGCTCTGGAGAAATTGGATTACCCGGTAGTGATGGGGTCAGTCCTTCTCGCTGCTACTATTTTCGTGGTGATCAATATACTTGCAGATTTCCTGTATGGGGTGATAGACCCAAGGGTAAAAGCGAAATGATCAGGATAGAAATTATTATAGAAAAGTTTTTCCATTCTAACCATTAGCATTGAATGTTTCATTGGCAGGAAAGCACAAGAGGATGGATCGGTAACAGGTAAAGTTGTTTGTTGATTTGTTTAAGAAAATGTGAATAGGATTTTAGATAAAAAATTCTTTGTTCGAATTCAAATTTTCCTATCTTCGCCGTCCCAAAATCAAGGGTAGCTCTTAATAGAAAATATTGGATCGGTAGTTCAGTTGGTTAGAATGCTGCCCTGTCACGGCAGAGGTCGCGGGTTCGAGTCCCGTCCG
>JBDHYH010000023.1:0-37558 GCA_039811325.1 Chitinophagaceae bacterium
AGCTAAAGGAGACAGAGACGATGTTAATGGGTTTTATAATCTTCGTTTCAATGATTTTTCGGTTAACTGTGGCATTGCGAATTATAATAATGAAACTTTTGGTGGCGCTTATGGCGATAATAACCCTAAGGGTCTTGCTTCAGGAGCATTGTCATCTACTCCAATTGAAACCGGTAAGTGGTACAAAGTAGCCTTTACTTACAATGGCATGGTGTCGAAAATTTATGTCAATGGCGAATTGGTAAGTGCTGTTCAGAAAAAAGCAAATTTTGCCCCCAACGTGAATGATCTGTTTATAGGGAAACTTAATAGTTCAAGTTATCCTTACTTCTTCAACGGGGTCATTGACGAAATAAGGATTTACAACAGGGAATTACCCGAATGTGCCATTAAGAATTTAGTGAAGATAGAGAATTGAATTATTGGGATTAACCTGTCAGTTGAGTTTGAAGTGGGATGATTTCTTTTAGGTTAACTGACAGGTTGAGTTTGAGGGTTGTGATAAACCTGTCAGGTAGAGCCTGAAGGGTGATAGTTTATTATAGGCTAAACCTGACAGGTTGAGAGTAAAGTTTTCAGTTACTCCACCACACCTTCGAGATCGTAGTCGTAAGCCTTCGTAATGCGCACATTCACAAAATCGCCTGGTTGCAGTTTTTCTTTTGAAGTGATGATCACTTCATTGTCCACCTCGACACTATCGAATTCAGTTCTGCCCAGGTACTTGCCCGCTTCTTTCTTATCAATGACCGTTTTGAATGTCTTGCCTACTTTTTCAAGATTCTTTTCATAAGAAATATCGCGTTGCACTTCCATGATCTCTTCTGATCGCCGTTGCTTCTCTTCGGCAGGTACATCATCTTTCAGATCGTAAGCTGCTGTATTCTCCTCATGGCTGTACGTAAATATTCCTACACGGTCAAAACGCATTTTCTGTAAAAAGTCTTTTACCTCTTCCACATCATCCAGGGTTTCGCCGGGGAAGCCCGCAATCAGTGTAGTTCTCATGCAAATGCCGGGAATGCGGTTTCTTATTTCGTGAATCAAATCTTCTGTTTCTTTCCTTGTGATCTGCCTGCGCATACTTTTCAATATCTTATCGCTGGCATGTTGCACCGGCATATCGAGGTAGTTGCAGATATTTTCATGAGCGTTCATGGCATCTATGATCTCTATCGGAAATTTGGAAGGGTAGGCATAGTGCAGGCGTATCCATTCCAGCCCGGGAATACCGGCGAGGGCGTGCAGTAATTTTGGAAGTTGTCTTTCCCTATACAGATCCAGGCCATAGTAAGTGAGTTCCTGGCCGATAAGCATGATTTCCTTAATGCCACGGCTCACTAATATTTCTGCTTCAGCCACCAGTGTTTCTATCGGTTTGCTTACATGTTTTCCGCGCATGAGCGGTATGGCACAGAAGGCGCAGGTACGATTACAACCTTCGCTTATTTTCATGTAGGCATAATGGTTAGGTGTGGCCATCATCCGTTCGCCTACCAACTCAGATTTATAATCGATGTTGAATTTGGAAAGGAGCAATGGCAATTCCATCGTTCCGAAAAATGCATCTACTTCCGGTATTTCATCTTCCAGGTTTTGCTTATAGCGTTCACTCAGGCATCCGGTCACATACACCTTTTCTAATTTACCCTGCTTCTTCAATTCAACCTGTTCCAATATGGTGTTGATGCTTTCTTCCTTTGCCAGGTCTATAAAACCACAGGTGTTGATGATGGAAATATTGTGTTGAAGTTTCTTGCTTTCGTGAATGACATCGATACCTGCGTGTTTCAAATGTCCACCGGTTACTTCACTGTCCACAAGGTTTTTACTGCAACCGAGTGTGATGATATTGACCTTGTCTTTTTTAAATTTTGTCTTCATGGTTAGAGAGAATTAAATGGCCATGTTATTGGGAAATATCAATTTCAAAATCTGTAACCGCCGCCTGGTCTCCGACCAACGGCAGGATAGGTAAATCTCTTTTACAGCCTTTTTGTCTTCGATCAACGGCAAGCACCAGGTGGTTAAATTTGAATTGAATTTCGCCATTGTCAAAAAAAATTAATTGGATTTACCACCTGAGAAAAGGCTTTCTACAAATTCCTTTTTATTAAACACCAGCAGGTCTGTTGCCTTTTCGCCTACACCAATAAATTTGACAGGAATCTTGAATTGATCGGCGATAGCCAGCACTACGCCACCTTTCGCCGTACCGTCCAGTTTGGTGATGGCCATAGCAGTAACATCCGTTGCCTTAGTAAAATGCTTTGCCTGTTCCAATGCATTTTGTCCGGTACTGCCATCAAGGATTAATAAAACTTCATGAGGTGCACCTGCCATAGCTTTGTTAACAGAGCGTTTGATCTTATTCAATTCATCCATCAGGTGAATTTTGTTATGAAGACGCCCTGCAGTGTCTATGATAACCACATCAGCATTCTTTGAAACGCCGCTCTGCACGGCATCGAAAGCCACTGCGCTCGGGTCGCTTCCCATTTGGTGCTTGATGATGGCAGCACCGGTTCTGTCGCTCCATATTCCTAATTGATCGATGGCTGCTGCCCGAAAGGTGTCAGCAGCGCCCATAACTACAGTTTTTCCCGCAAGGGAAAAATTATGAGCGAGTTTTCCAATGGTAGTTGTTTTTCCGGCACCATTTACACCAACCACTAAAATAACATGCGGCTTGTGTCCTGTAGGTAATTCATAATCTTCGTAAGTAGTATCTTCTGGCGAGGCTACAAGCAGTGATTCGATTTCAGATTTCAGAATGCTGTTGAGTTCTGATGTGTTTACATATTTATCACGCGCTACGCGTTTCTCAATATTGTCAATGATCTTCACGGTAGTTTCCACTCCAACATCTGCACTTACCAAAGCATTCTCTACATCATCCAGTACCGATTCATCTACAGTGCTGCGACCGATGACTGCCTTTGAAATTTTTTCAAAAAAACCCTGTCTTGTTTTTTGAAGTCCTTCGTCTAACGATTCCTTTTGTTCCTTCTTGCCAAAAAGTTTATTGAATATGCCCATTGGTGAAAAGTGTTTAAAAAAAAGAAAGCCATCCCGGTTGGCAGGATAGCTTCTGAATATCATTCTTTTAGCCGCGAATATTATCCGTTAGCCAGGAAGTCTTTGATCTTGTCTTTGTGTACAATAGCTTCTTTAAAAGTGTAGTTTCCGGCTTTGGTCTTGATAGCACGTACTACCTTGGTGAAGTTTTTTGCATCGCCCTGTGCCTTATCCTTAGTCTTGATCGCGGTTTTAGCTGCTTTTGCCATGATAATGAATTTTTAAAATCAATTACTTGATCTCTTTGTGAACAGTTACTTTTTTCAAAATCGGGTTGAATTTTTTCAATTCAAGACGCTCCGGAGTATTCTTCTTGTTTTTGGTAGTAATATACCTGCTGGTTCCGGGCTGACCACTTGTTTTATGCTCAGTGCATTCCAAAATTACCTGCACTCTGTTGCCTTTCTTTGCCATAATATTTTTATTAAGCTGTTATTAGATTTTTTCTCCTTTCGCTCTCAATTCTTTCACTACTTCCAAAAGCCCTTTCTTGTTGATGGTGCGGATCGCTTCTGAAGATACTTTTAAAGTGATCCAACGGTTTTCTTCTGCAAGAAAGTAGCGTTTAGTCTGCAGATTAGGTAAAAACCTTCTCTTGGTCTTGATGTTTGAGTGAGAAACTTTGTTCCCGGTGATGGGTCTTTTTCCTGTCACCTCGCATACTCTGGCCATAATAGTCTGATTTTTCGGACGGCAAAGGTATGGAAGAAAATGGCAAGTTTGAAAATATTTTTCAACATTTACCCGCAAAATTGTCATTTTTTTAATAGAATCACGGCCTTCTGGCAGCTATTTTCATTGGGCATGCTTTATGATTAAAACACTTGCATGGAAACATTTCAACAAATCATCAATAGTGACCAGCCTGTGCTGGTAGATTTTCATGCCACCTGGTGTGGGCCATGCAAACAAATGGCGCCTGAGTTGACACGATTTGCCAGGGAGCATACCGGCAAACTGAGGGTGATAAAAGTTGACGTGGACAAAAATCAGCAGGCTGCGGCTCAGTTTCAAATACAGGGAGTGCCGACTTTAATCTTGTTTAAAAAAGGGAAAGTATTATGGAGGCAGTCAGGTGCCATGAGTGCTTCGCAGATTGGCCAGTTTGTAAATCCGCATTTGTAGTCTGTAGGAGGCGTTGACCGTTGTTCGATATTCGTTTTTCGCTCAGCGACCAACGACCAACGATCACTGAATAGCGATGGACGAATAACGAACAACGAAAATCGAATCATAATTTTGCAAAAAATAAATCTATGCCACATTCGGTAAAAGCAGTTTATAAGAAAGGAAGGAATTTTTCTGTGAATGTAAATGGGCATACCATTGAAGTGGATGCTTCCCGTGAGAATGGGGGAGAAGATATTGGCCCTTCGCCAAAAATATTTATGCTGTTATCATTGGCCGGATGTACCGGTTTTGATATTGTAAGTATCCTTTCAAAAATGCGAGTTCCTTTTTCTGATTTCGACATCAGGGTGGATGGAGAACTTTCCGAAACTGAACCTTCTATTTATAATAAAGTGCTGATCGTTTATACAATAAAACTGGCTGAAGCGGACAGGCCAAAGATGGAGAAGGCGGTAAAACTCAGTAAAGAAAAATATTGTGGTGTGAGCAGGATGTTTGAAGCATTCGCTGAAGTTGATTTCAGAATTGATTATTTGTGACAATTAATATCGCTGGCTGAACTTGTCCGACGAAGCAAATGCTGGTCGGACTCAGACCGAAGCGTCTGAGTTTTCAATACTGAAAGAAGCGTCAGTACTGAAGCCAGATTGTGAGAGTGCTGTATTTTTGCAACTTACGGTTTGCAAATTGTCGGTGGAGCCGGATTTTAGTATAAATGTTCAATAGAATCACCTCACCGTTTTTATTACCAATTTGTTTGCAAGTGGCAGGTACATTATTTCAAAGCCTTAATAAATTCATCTGCATAGCCCACTAATTGTTGTAAGGCGAGCTTTTCTATAGGATAATGCCCCCCATTCTTTAAAACTTTCACCGTAAAAGGTGCTTTGATACCCTTCATAGATATTTCCGTGAGATGAAAGGGTGTCCATCTGTCTTTTTCAGGTTGCGTCAAAAGGATTGGACACTTATCAAACGCAGAAACCGGAATAGGCGATAGATAGCTCATGTATTCATAGAGAAATTGAAGTTGCACACTTGCACCTGCAGAAGATTTATCATTCAGGAAGATGTTCAATGCTTTTTCGTCATTAACCAAAGTATTCATTTTAGAAACTAATTTCATCGGAATAGGTAAACGCCCTAAGCCAATTTTGCGGAACAATTTCATTAATGGTAATACAAACCAGTTGGACCAACCGTATTTTGCAGTTTCTTTTCCTACCGTTTTATTGTCATTTTTCAAAAAACACATTCCAATAATTCCGTGAACTTCATTCATGAAACAAGCCGCATTGAAGCAGAGCATTCCACCAGCACTCAAACCATATAAAACGGTTTTTTTGTAATCCCGTTTTGTTTCAGCATTCACGAAATCGGCAAAACAATGCACCCAATTATCATAAGTAACATCTTTCTGATTTACTTCAGTCATTCCGTAACCAAGGTTGTCCATTGCAACAACCTCATAGCCCAGTGCTGCTAATTTATGACCTAAAATCATATTCAATTGTCTTCCATTTGTTCCAACACCATGATGCAGAAAAAACCGATATTCAGAGTTTGGGTTTAGATAACG
Organism: Chitinophagaceae bacterium; assembly: GCA_039811325.1. Taxonomy (GTDB): domain Bacteria; phylum Bacteroidota; class Bacteroidia; order Chitinophagales; family Chitinophagaceae; genus Ginsengibacter. Next base: position 5,789 of record JBDHYH010000023.1, read on the forward strand.
GTCTAAGTGAATTTTGTTGCCATTCCAGTCCCAGGCTTCTTCTATGGGTAGATTGCCGGATTTGATTTGAAAATCTGAAGGAAGTAATTCATTTAATTGTTTCCATGCTGTGTTTGAATGATATGATTTCATTTTTCTAAAGTTTGTAAGTACAAAAATCAGGAGTCTAAGAAAATTTCGCTTAAAGTAATTTAAAAATTGAGTTTGACTTTTAAATTATTCAACCAAACATTGGTAATTTCCCTAAAACCTGCGATGCTTTGCGAAGAGAATCGTTGAAAAATGAAAGGAAAATTCTCATGCCGGAATCCCGAAACTGCGGGACTGACCAATGGTTTGCAGCCGAAGTCTATTCAGTCAGCCATGCTATTGCAAATTCATCTGTTGGCGGTTCGTTGTTTGCGTATTTAATTGCTTGGCTTAATTTGTCTGGTTTGTATCCCAGGTCGGAATTTATGTAGCCTGCAACTTTTCCTGTGCTGTCGGTAAATTGAAAACTCTTTTTGCTTCTTTGGTCTCTTTCAATTGAAATAATTGCTTGCTTGCTGTTTGAGAAATAAGGATTGATTACGGAAGTATAAAGTTCGGGGCCGTTGGGGTTAGCCTTTTCCTACTCTGCAAACAAGGATTTTATTTTGGCCGTGTCGTTATTCTTAAAGAGTTTTTTAAATTTCTCGTAGTTAGCCTGTCCAAATAAAAGGGTTGAAATAAGTGTTAGGAAAAGTAGTGAAATCGCTTTTTGCATCTGGTTTTATTGACGCCAACGTAGCCTTAGTTGTTGTACGCAGCTATAGTATTGATAAATGTTCTAAAAGTCTGTTTCTTGTTTTGCTGATACAATCAGTTGTCTAAAACGAAATGTGTTTGAAGAATCTTTTCTTTCCACATCTTTCCATTCTGATATTTCCTGGGGTGAGAACTGGCTTTTATAACAGTCAAGTGCTTTCAATGCCTGCTCCTCTTCCTGGTTTGTATATTTAATGGAAATATTCAGGTACTTTGAGTCAACAGTATTTAACCCTCCAATGACTTTAAACTTAATATCATCTTTTTTTGTCCACCCTAAATAGTAAAGCGGAAATTTATCTACCCAGCCTTCCTTTAGAATAATTTCAGTAACGATATTACTGCTCATACGATGGTCAGAATGCCCCGTGTCACCGTCAGGGCCGAAAGTAATTATCAAATCAGGATTCAATTCTTTTATTTTTTCAGTAAGCTTTTGTTTTAATAGTTGGGATTGTTCCATATATAAACCTACGCCATCTCTGGTGTCAAAGCCATCTGCAAAACCTAAGAATATTGGTTTTTGCAGCCCCAATATTTCACAAGCACATTCGCTTTCAGTTTGTCTAAGTTTTGTTAGAGTGTCCCCGCTTGGAAAGCCAGGTTTTATTCCCAGTTTACCATCAGTAAGAATAATTAAATAGATTTTATTTGTCTTACTATATTTTACGAGCAATTGCCCGATCGCAGCTTCGTCATCCGGATGAGCGAACACAGCAAGTATGACTTTGCTTTTTGGTTCAGATTTAAAATTACATGAAATAAAAGTCGAGTAAATAACTAACATTGTCACTGATAATATCTTTCCCATATTTTGAATTTAGAGTTGCGGCAGTATAATAGCTACTATCATTGCAAAGGAGTATGTACATAAATGCATTCATGACACAGCACTAATTCAAATGAACTTCCTCCATTGAAATTAAGCAATTTTATGTCACAAGGTTTGTGATTGGAAAGTTCATTTCGGTACTGACGCTTCGGTCTGAGTCAGACAAGCAGTAGCTTCGTCTGACAAGCTCAATGAACCCCTATTTCCTCCTCTCCAATTCATCCATGATCAGATTGAGTTCTCTTCCTGTCTGTCCACCAAGCGAAGAGTTCTCCTCTGCCCTGCGCATCAGATATGGAATCACATCCTTGATTGGGCCAAATGGCAGGTACTTGCTCGAGTTGTACCCGGCAGCAGCAAGATTGAATGTGATATTATCACTCATCCCATAAAGCTGAGAAAAATATACGTGTGATGTATCGTGCCCCAAACCGTACTTCTCAATCAGTTCTGCAGCCAGTTTGTTGCTGTCTTCATTATGTGATCCTACCAAAGTAAACATTTCATTGACAGGGTCAACACAATAACGAACTGCATTATTGTATTCAGTATCGGTGGCTGCTTTGTCAGGATTAATAGGTGATGTGTATCCCTTTTCGGTCGCACGTTCTCTTTCCTTTTCCATGTATGCACCACGTACCAGTTTAAAGGCACATTTGAACCCTGACGCTTTCGCAAATTCATTGACATCTTTAATATATTGAAGACGGTCGTGCCTGTACAACTGGGCTGTGTTATATACAATGCCTTTCTCCCTGTTAAACAGCATCATCATTTGAGTAGTAAGCGCATCTACAGGATGTTGAATCCAGGTTTCTTCCGCATCGATCATTACACCGATGTTTTTTTCTGCAGCCACGGTACAGATAGCTTTCATTCTGTCGCAAACACGCTGCCACTCTGCCTTTTCCTGATCATCCAGGCCTGATGTATTCAGATTTCCTTTTATCACATACTGATATTCCGCCAGATCATTCAGCTTTTGCAGCAGGGAAAACCTTGACATTCCTGTGAGTTTGATACTCATAAAAGGAACATTTTTCTGGGTAGCTGCGAAATTGATTACTCTTATAAACTCATCTCTTGCATGGTCATAATTACTTTCTCCTTCCTTCCCTTCCACGCCATAATCAAGGATGATCTTCACATTGAATTTTGCGAGATGCTGCGCTACTCCGGCAGTCTGTTCCAGAGTTTCACCGCCAACGAATTGCCTGAAAATTGTTTTGCGTATCAGTCCTTTCACAGGAAGATTCCAGTTGAGCACTTTGGGCGTAGCCCAAATACCCATTTTAACGAGCCAGTTCTTCGACATGGAGGCAAACAAAAACTTTGCATTTTTGAGTTCTTTGTCTGATTTGTAGGCAAAGGCAGTTTTGGTATCATTAAAGGATAAGTTCATCTGAATTAGTTTGCGTGCAAAATTACTTTTCTTTAAGAATAATCAGGTTTTAATCTTGGTAATGAAAACTTATTTATGTTCGGGACACTTGGATGGATGATGCCAGGATCAGGCAGCATAGAAAAATCACGAATCGTTCATCCCGGAAACGACAAGTCCTTACCCAACACCAATTCCCATTCACAATTCCCACTAATCATCAGCCGTCGGCAATCCCCACTCTTTCCCAATACGAGCCCTCTCTTCGAATGGTAAAGATGGTACATCATACTGCCCTGCATTCCTCTTCTGGCGAAAAGCTTCATAGAGTGTAACAGCACAAGCCACAGAAATGTTAAGCGATTTAATGATTCCAACCTGTGGAATTATAAAACTTCCATCAGTAAATGTCCTGATCTCATCACTCACCCCAAAGGATTCATTGCCGAATACCAAAGCAACTGAACGTGTCATATCCATTTTATAAAGATCAGTAGCGCCATCTCCAAGAAAGCTTGCAAACACATTTTCATATTTACTTCGCACCGTTGCAAAGCATTCACTGATATCCGTAAATTGATGGATGGTGAGCCATTTAGCAGCAGTAGAAGAGCTCCTGAATCCCCATTTCTTCCGGGGAGGAATCCGATTGTTTAAAATGTAAATATCCTGAATGCCTACCGCATCACAGGTACGCATTACTGCCGAAACATTATGAGGATCGAATACATTTTCGAGAACTACAGAAATATCAGATTGCCGTTTGGATATTACATCAGACAGGCGCTGTCTTCGTTCAGGTGTCATACTCAATTTTTCTGAAATGTACGTCAGGAGGCTATTTCAGCTTCCACAGTTTCGTACTCATGCTCCAGTCCCCTGAAGTCAACAGGCACCAATTTGCTCACACCTACTTCCTGCATGGTAACACCATAGATCACATCCACAGAAGCCATCGTCATCTTGTTGTGAGTAACTATAATAAACTGGGAGTTGCTGCTGAACTTACGGATCATCTGTGTGAACTTCTGAACGTTGGCATCATCAAGCGGCGCATCCACCTCATCGAGAATACAGAACGGCGCAGGCTTGATAAGATAAATTGCAAACAGAAGTGCAGTAGCAGTCAGCGTCTTTTCACCTCCACTCAACTGTGTGATGGTAGTAGGACGCTTTCCTTTTGGCTTCGCCATAATATCAATACCGGTTTCGGCAAGGTTTTCCGGATTTTCCAATACCATGTCTGCTGTATCATCTTCTGTAAACAATGCCTGGAATACCTCTTTGAAGTTTTCTCTTACTTTATTGAAAGTGTCGAGGAATTTTTGGTTGGCCGTAGCTTCCACTTCTTCAATGGTCTGCATGAGCGATTGCCTTGCCGATACCAGGTCTCCTTTTTGTTCTGAAATAAAATCATACCGCTTCTTCATTTCGTTGAAGGCTTCGATAGCAGTAGGGTTCACTTCACCGATATTCTCAATCCGCTTTTTCAGACGATCACTTTTTTCCTGGAGTTCTTCCCGTGTCATTTCGCCGGTTCGGGCTTCATCAATAATATCGTCAAGGTTCACTTTAAATTCTACCATCAGTCTTTCCTTGATCCCCGCCAGTTGCAATTTCAACTCATTCAAGCGGTCCTTTATTGAAGACAAGGTCTGCTCTGATAACTCTTTCGATTTTTGCAATTGTCTCAGGCTGCTTTCCTTCTCAGTAAGTTCGTTCCTGAAAATATGAAAAGCCTGATCTGCTTCATTCAATACAGCTTCCTCTTTACCGCGCCGTGTCATAAAGTCTTTTAAAACTTCTCCTAACTCATCCAATTCCTTCTTGATCATATCCAATTGTTCGGAAGTTTCTTTGAGTTGTTCATTGGCGGTAGTAACCTGGGTATTGAGATCATTCAATTGCCTGTTCTTGAATTCAATCTCCTGACGCAATGCCTGTACTTTACTTTGCTGGCGGGTTACCTGCAGGTTGTGTTCATGGAATTGCCTGTTATGAATATTAAACGCTTCTTCTGCTGCAGCAAAGGCTTCGCCCGCTTCATTGAGTATGATCTCATGTCCTGATGACTTTTCATTCAGTTCCTGCAAACGGTTACGCGTTTCTGCTATTCCGCTCTGCGTCTGTTGATGCTGGTTTGTGAGTTCCGTAAGCCTCCGGTCTGATGATTGCTCCTGCTGCTGGATTCCTTCAATCTTATTCTTAACAGCATTCAGAGAATTAGTCAGGTCTATGACTTCGCGCTGCACCTGCTGTATTTGTTTTTCCTTCAGGCTCGCATTCAGGTGAATCACTTCGTTTGATTTTTCATCAATCCGTGATTTTAATTGCTGCGTTACTACCTTCTGAGATTCGATATCTGCTGCAATTTTTTCAAGGTTCTTTACACGGCCAATTTTTTTGCCTTCAAACAATCCGACACTGCCACCCGAGAAGGAATAATTTCCTTTCATCATGCGACCACTTTTTTCAAGAACGGTTCCTGTACCATTTTGAAAAGCAGCATCATCTTCGGCGATCACTACATTTCCCAACAGGTATTGTGCAAGACTTTTGTATTGATCTTCTACTTCTACCACCTTCAACGCAGGTGTCAATCCTTCACTTTCCAGGATAGTGCCACTGTCAACTGCCGGCAACTGATCGAGGATAAAAAACTTTGCTTTGCCTTTTTTATTTTGTTCAAGCAGTGTAATCGACTGGATAGCCTCCTGCACACCGGGAACGACATAATAATTCAAATAGGGCTCCAGGATATTTTCAACTGCTGCCCTGTAGTTTTCCTGTACATACAATACATCCGAAAGCAACGGAGCGTCCTTTAGCCATGAAGCCTGGTTGTGCAGGAACTTTACACTCTCCGGATATCCTTCCATCCTGTCAATCAGATTTTTCAGGAGATCATGTTCGTTCTGACGTGCATCCAGTTTTCTATTCTCAGCCTGCAGTTCATTTCTCAGTTGTTCCAGTGCTGCCTGCGAATCCAGAATCTTCGCCTTCAATGCTTCATTCTCCGCTTTCAGGTCTTCCAACTCTTTCGACTTTGACTCGAGTGACTCCTGTTGTGCTGATCTGTCCTGCTCTAGTTTCTCAAGCAACTGGCTGCGTTGTTCTTTTTCCTGCTTCAGCAGTGTGATATTTCTTTCGAGGTTGGATATAGAAGTATCGGCAACCGCTACATTTTTTTCAACTTCGAACCTGTTGCGTTGCAATTGTAATTGAGAACTTCTTAACTCGTCCAGTGCTTTTCTTTTTTCATCAAATACATTTCTTTTTTCATCTACCACTGCCTTCATTGAGTCGAGAGCACCGGACTGTGAAGCAAGGTTCTTATCTTCTTCCTCTAATTGCGATCCGCTGAATGTAAGGCTCTCCCTGATACCTTCCAGTTGGCCGCCGGATTTTTGCAGGAAGGAATTCAGGCTTTGAATTTTTTCCTGGAGGTGATCGCGTCTTTGAGCAGCAAGTGTCTCCTTGCTTTTTGCATCTCTCAGGTTGTTATTGAGTTCATTGAATTCCAACTGCAATTGATGCAATGCATTTTCTTTTTCAATGAACAAGGTCTTTTCCTTTTCAATTTCTGCCTCTGCCTTAGCAATGGAAGCCTCCATTTCGGCACGCTTATCAGTCTCAGAATTCTGGTTTTCCGTTAGCTCGTGATAGGTTAGATTGAATCCCTCAAGAGCAGCCTTGGCCAATTCGATACTGATGGCACGATAATCTTTCTTTACTTCGAAATACTTCTCCGCTTTCTTAGCCTGGTTTTCCAGAGTCTTGAGTTGGTTATTGATTTCGAACAGCAAGTCTTCAATCCTGGCAAGGTCATGCTCGGTAGCATCCAGTTTCAGTTTGGCTTCCCGCTTTCTCGTTTTGTAAATCGTAATCCCTGCTGCCTGCTCCAGCATACGGCGGCGGCTGTTCTCTTTGTCTTTGATGATGTCGTCCACCATTCCCAACTCGATGATAGCGTAGCTGTCCGTACTGATACCGGTATCCATGAAGAGGTTATGAATGTCTTTGAGTCTGCAACTCACATCATTCAGGCGGTATTCGCTATCGCCGTTCTTATAGTATTTACGTGTAACGGTAACTGTATTGAATTCTGTGGGCAACAGGTTACGTGTATTCTCGAAGGTGAGGCTCACTTCGGCAAGGCCGCTCGAACTTCTGTTCTTTGAACCGTTGAAAATAAGGCTGTCCAGGTTCTCGCTCCTCAACTGGCTGATCTTTTGCTCGCCGATTACCCAGCGTACAGCGTCAATAATATTACTCTTGCCACATCCATTCGGCCCAATGATACCGGTAACTCCTTCATCAAAGTTCAAAATGGTTTTATCAGCAAAACTTTTGAAACCCTTTATTTCAAGGCTTTTTAATCTCACGGGTGCAAATTTTTTTAATAGAATCCGGATACTTTTCCGGCAACGGCAAATATATACGGAAATAGGCTTAGAAACTGTCAGGGCAAGATAAGATGACGCTAAATTATGCACACCTTTTTCACAGGAATTGACTCAAAAATTAACTCTATAAATGGTATGAACATTTTTTTTATTACGTTTGGAAATTTACCTTTGCGGCTCTTTAAAAATTCTTTGAAAACAAAGTCATTATGAAAAAGTTTTTAGTGCCGGTTGATTTTTCTGAAACATCAGTAAATGCGGCAAAATATGCAGTTGAATTAGTAAGCGGTCTCAATCGCGAATCACATTTGATCCTATACCATGTATATAACAAAATCATCTTCCCAACGCTGGCCTCAAAAGATGAAGGGTCGCGTCAGAAAGTAAGCGAGCAGGCACTGGAAGAGTTGAGAAAAGAATTGAATCCCGGTGGTTCTATTTTTATTTCCTGCGTAGCAGAAGAGGGCTCCCTGATAGAAAACATCAGTGATTATGTACTGGCCAATAAAATAGACCTCATCCTGATGGGCATCACCGGAAGCAGCCGCCTGGCCCAGGTATTTATGGGAACCAATACACTCAATGTGGTCAGAAATGTGAATTGCCCCGTGATGATCATTCCACCGGATGCAAAATATAACGGAGTTAAGAAGGTTGTGTTCACCTCTGACTTCAAAGATGTGGCTCGTACCACTCCATTCCCGGTATTGATAAAAATGCTGGATATGTTCAAGCCGGAACTGCAAATAGTAAACGTGGATGAAGAACATTATGTGGAATTGACTGACGAATACAAAATTGAGCGGAGCGCTATGGATGATAAATTAGGTGAATACAAACCGGAATATATGTTCCTCCGCTCGTTTGATTTCATTGAAGGTATCAATGCATTGGTAGAAAGCCGCGGCATAGATGCCATCATCACCATGCCCCGCAAACACGGATTCATCAGCCAGCTATTCAAGACCAGCAATACCAAGAAACTGGCGTACCACAGCAACGTTCCGATCATAGCTATTCCCCAATAGCAATAACCGGAGTTTGGTTGTGAAAAAAGGATGGATTAATTTGCCATCCGATAATCGACTGTACTTTTTTATGAATCGATAGTCCGGTAACATTTTATTTTCCTTTAGGGAGTATCGGATATCCAGTTCAGTTTTGCAGGTGGTTTTGCAACCAGGCAATCATGATCGGTTCATATTATTTGCGGCAAATTCTTTTTATGAAAAATATTAAGATCATAGAAGTTCCCAGCGAGATCGGCGCAGGAACGCGTGGTGCCAGTCTCGGTATTGATGCTATCAAAATAGCAGCCCTTGACTTCATGAGTAATTTCTTTGTACATTTTCCTTCCGAGAAAATACCACACGAAAACAACCTGCTTTTTGAACCTATCGCTTCTCCTTATGCGAAAAGATTGCAGGGTATCATTCACATGACAGAGAAGATTTCGAAATCTGTCAGTTCTACCATAAAGAATAATTTTTTTCCGATAGTCGTTAGTGGCGACCACAGCAATGCAATGGGTACCATCGCTGGAATCAAAGACGCATTGCCCAAGAGCCGGCTCGGTGTGATATGGATTGACGCGCATTCTGACCTGCACACGCCCTACACTACTCCGTCAGGAAATGTACATGGAATGCCGCTTGCAGCCAGCATTGGTGAGAATAATGAAGAATGCAAAGTGCACGACCTCGATGACAAGACAGCAAAGCAATGGGATCAATTAAAATCTCTTGGAAAAATTTGCCCTAAGGTGCTGGGAGAGGATGTGGTTTTTATTTCATTGAGAGATTATGAAAAAGAAGAAAAATTCCTCATCGACAAATATGGCATGAAGGTGATCACCACTAACGAAGTAAGGCGCAAAGGTGTGGAAGCCATCGTAAGAAGCAGCCTCAGATTCCTGAATGAATGCACACACATTTATGTGAGTTATGACGTAGATAGTCTTGACTCCGGTATATCTAAAGGGACCGGTACGCCTGTAAGCAACGGTCTTCGCGAACGCGAAGCAGATGACCTGGTGAGCAAACTGATGCAAAACAGAAAAATCTGTTGCTTTGAAATTACAGAAGTGAATCCTACACTGGACAAAGAAAACCTGATGGCAGAAATCGCATTTAATATCCTGCAACGCAGTGTGAACATCCTGATGATGAATTAGGGCACAGTGAGCTAACAGGCGTTACCATTTGTCTAACGATGCTTTCGCATAATCATTCTTGTACTTCTCAGGAATTCCTCCATTAAGCATGCATCCCAATTCCAGTGTTGGGTAAATATCTTCAAGTGTTCTCACTTCATTCATAAATACTCTTCTGTAAATATGGCTTCTTGTGAGTTCGCGTGGATTTTCAATTCCGGCAGCGCCTAATAATTCAACAAAAGATTTGACGGTCTCCTCGTGAAAGTTCGCTACCCGCACTTTTTTGTTAGACACTACCAGGCCTGCCACCAATTGCGGATTCTGTGTAGTGATTCCCGTAGGGCATGTATTCTTATTACACACCAATGCCTGTATGCATCCTAATGCCATCATCATAGCCCGTGCACTCATGCACACATCCGCTCCGAGCGAGATAGCGCGCACCATGTGAAATCCGCTGAGAATTTTCCCGGAAGTAAATAATTTGATGTGATGACGAATATTGAAACCCCGCAACATATTTTCTACAAAGGCAAGTCCATCCATAAACGGAGCGCCTACATAATTACTAAACTCCTGCGGTGCTGCACCGGTGCCACCTTCTCCACCATCTACGTTGATAAAGTCCGGATAGATATCCAACTCCACCATTGCTTTACAGATGCCGATGAATTCACTCTTGTGTCCGATACATAATTTAAAGCCGACCGGTTTACCTCCCGATGCATCACGTAATTGTTTGACAAACTGAATCAACTCCCGTGGTGTCGAAAATGCAGAGTGATATGGCGGAGAAAAAATAGTGATGTATGGTTTCACGTGCCTGATGGCTGCTATCTCAGGAGTATTCTTTGCTGCAGGAAGAATGCCTCCGTGCCCCGGCTTTGCACCCTGACTAATCTTGATCTCGATCATCTTCACTTCCGGTTTCTGTGCATTCATCCGGAATGTTTCAATGCTGAAATTTCCATGGTCATCGCGAGCGCCAAAATAGCCTGTACCTATTTGCCAGATGATATCACCACCTTCTTTCAGGTGATAAGGGCTGATACCACCTTCGCCGGTATTGTGTGCAAAATTTCCAATTTTAGCGCCACCGTTCAATGATTGTACGGCTGCTGTACTCAGCGAACCAAAACTCATGGCGCTGATGTTGAGCAGGCTGCAACTGTAGGGTTGCAGGCAATCCTTATTGCCCACCATCACTCTCGGGTCATGATTCAATTTGTGAAAATCTTTCGGAGCAATACTGTGAGTCATCCATTCATATCCTTCTTTATACACATCGAACTGCGTACCGAATGGCATGGTGTCCAATTCGAGTTTAGACCGTTGGTAAATGGTGCTTCTGTCTATACGATTGATCGGTTTACCATCTGTATCGCTCTCTACAAAATACTGGTAGAGTTTAGGACGCATGTCTTCCATGATCCAGCGCAGCCTCCCCAGCACTGGAAAATTGCGCCAGAGTGTATGCTTCTTCTGAATAAGATCTATGACTCCGATAACAATGAAGATCATGCAAAAGGCGAGGAAGTACCAAAAGCCACTCCACACCCAAATTGATAGTACTGTAAATACAACAATGACAGCAATGCTGGTAAGCAGAAAAATTCTTCTCATAGATCACGTAAATTTTGAAAGAAACACAAAGGTCGCCGTTTAGTTGGATTAAAAAAATAGATGAATACCTGATCCAATTGATTGAAAATACGAAGCGATCAGGCACGCCGAAAAAACATAACTATGATCAGGTTTTGGCCGGGCAATACCTTTTGAGATATCAAGAATTATCAAACCGGCTCCTGCACATAATTATCAATTCTTTCTTGTAAACACAGAAGTACTTAAGTACTTATCCTTCTTTAGAAACTGATCTGTAAAATTCAAGCCGCCATTACAGGACTGTATCAACTTCTTGTCCACAATGGCAAATTCACAATAAGAAGCGCGATGCTCCTTGTTGTCAGCAGGGAAAACGAGTTTATTGCCTTCAATAAAAACTTTGTAAACATCCATATCCTCTTCCCTGATTCGAGTGTTACCTCCACTCATCCATTCATTTACAGTAGCATAATTCTCTCCTTTTTCAAATGTAATCCTGATAAATCTTTTCTCCTGCCTGCAATACCAGGTACCCTCAAATGCTTTCTTTGCTTCCTGCACAGAATCAGTAGCCTGGCTGAAGCATAGGTTTCCCGCCAGTAAAAAAAATCCAAGCAGGAGTAGGCTTCTTCGGTAAATACAGGTATCCATTTTCAAGAGATTCAAATCGTGTTTCATACATTTTTAGAAATCAGGAACCAGGTGGTTCCGTTCAAATATTCATAGTAAGAACTATTGGTACCAAACAACTAATCAAAATTTTATTCTTTGGTAATCATCAACTCAATGCTTTTGTCATAATTAAACTTTGTCAACTTAAACTTATACACCTTCCATTTCAAAGTATCATACCGTTCCATCTGAGGTGATTTACCTGAACCACCATGTACCGAGAGTTGTATAGTATCCGAAAGCCCATTAGCACTTACCGCCAAATACGCAGTAGCTTTTGTAGGGCCACCCGTCATCGCATATTTGTGAGAGAACGAGAATAGCCTTACAGACAATGAATCCGTCAGACGAATAACTTCATTTATTTTCAATTCAAAATTTTTTCCAAAAAGTTGAGCATGTTCATTCGCTTGATCCATAGTATTCAAATGTTGAGAATATGCCAGTGGCATTGATAAAAATGCAAGTACAAAAAGGGATAATTTTTTCATGGAGAGAATTAAGTTGCCCTGTTCAGGTGTTAAATTAGGAATTGGGTTTTGATTCTCCAAATACAGAATAGAACATCACGAGGTGCCTTTTGGGCCTCTAAGATATTCCCCTGATCAAAAGCTGTCCGGGCGAAAAAATTCTCCCCAGGCGGTTACAGTTCTTGTAAATAATGAAATGCAAATCTCATTATACATTTCTTGCGCTCAGGTGGACTATCACTTTTTCTAAAACAGTTTTCCAAATGTGTGAAGAAAGAAATAACTCGCTAATGCAGATATATTAAAAATATTTCAAAATCGGATTGTACTAACTACAATATCAAAAGTATATTGTTAGAATATTGATTTTTAATAGTGAAATTTTTTTCGTAGTTGCGTATAATAGCATATTAGCTGTGATTTTTCTGCAACACTCTGCTCAAACTAAAGTTTCATTATAACGAAACCTTTCATATCTTTGCTTTGTTAAGACAAAGAACCGAATGGACAACAAATTTGAAATCGTTTTGCTTACTGAAGCTTTTGAGTTTTTAAAGTCGCTTGACATAAAGCATTCAAACAAAATACTTTTTAACATCCGAAAAGCTCAACAGAAGAATGACCGTGAACTTTTCAAAAAATTGACAGGCGAAATTTGGGAATTTAGGACATTGTATCAAGGACTTCAATGCAGAATGTTAGCGTTTTGGGACAAAACCGATAATAAAAACACTTTGGTTATTTCAACTCACGGATTTGTGAAGAAACAAAGTAAAGTACCTGAAAATGAAATTTCCAAAGCAGAAGCACAACGAAAAAAATATTTTCAAGACAAATCAAAAAAGTAGAAAATGAAGACATACACATTAGACGAAGTAACCGACAAAATAATTGGCAAGAAAGGAACGCCCAAAAGAGACAAGTTTGAATATGAACTTCAAATGGACTTAATAGGTAAAGCGATTAAAGAAAGTAGACAAGAACGTAATTTGACACAAGAACAATTAGGCGAATTAGTCGGTGTTCAGAAAGCACAAATTTCACGACTTGAAAGCAATGCAAGCAATGTAACCATAGACACATTAATGAAAGTTTTTACCGCATTGAAAGCAAAAGTGAAATTGCAAGTTGAATTGCCAAACGCAAAATTTAATGTGGCGAGATAAAACCACAGCTAACAAATAAGACTTCGTCGGGCACGAAGTGCCAACGATGAAGTCGCATGTTGTACGGAACCGGATGATTAAGAGGATAATTATGGGGATTGGATGCTGTTAGTTCTGGTTAGCGCACTGCTTTTAGTAAGCAGTTTGGATGGTTACCATTCAGGATAGAATCCTGAACAGTGCATAGAAGAATTATATTTTACAATTTCGCATGCTGGCGGATAAATTTTTGAGGTGAGTAGATTCTTTTTAATGCAATGCAGTCATAGCTTCGCCATTCTGACTTTGTAGTTGTTTTTTTTACGATAGACATTCCAATAAGTTTTTTGTAAGATACTTCCAATCCTTTGGTGGCCCTCTTCGGTTGAAGCGCAGGATGGTAAGCATCGTTTCTTTTTTGCAGCAAGGGCATTGCTTAGGATTAAATATTTCCTGCTTCGGCTTCTTGTTTTGTATTTCAGGCGCTGCCGGTAATTGCTCTTTTATCACAATGGCAGATGCAGATTTGGATGTACTGCTCAGGATACCATAATGCCGGATTCTTACAAAGCCTTTAGGTAAAATATGCATCGCAAAGCGCCGGATAAACTCCATTGCATCCAGAGCCGTCTCTTTCTTTGTTCCAGCCTGACGGTAATCCTTGTACGAAAAGACAACCTTCCCATCTGCGATGTCTCTAATCCGGTGATTGCTGATAGCGATTTTATGAGTATATCGTCCAAGATATTCTACCACACTTTCAGGGCCGGCAAAAGGACGTTTGGCATACACTACCCAGTCGTTTTTATATAAGTCATCTATCAACTCTTTGTTCATCTCTGACGGTAATCTTTCTTTTAGTGAGGCAATAAATTTGCCTCTGAATACTTTACTCATCGCCTTTGCATTAAAGAGATATTTGCCATCGCTCTTTGCTTGTTTCCATTTTCCCTGTTTGGTAAGCCCGCCACCCGGTACGATACAATGAAGATGCGGATGCAGGGTGAGAGTTTGCCCCCATGTATGCAATATGGCTATCATTCCCGCCTGAGCGCCGAGCCATTTATGGTCGTGCCCAAATGTTTTGATGACATGCCACGCCGATTGAAACAGGATGTTATACACTTCTCGATCCTTGTGCAGGCAAAGTTGATTCAATGTATCCGGAATGGTGAACACTACATGGAAGTAGGGAACAGGAAGCAACTCCTCTTCTCTTGCCTGTATCCATTTCTCTCGCTGTGCTCCCTGGTCCCGATAGCTATCGGGAGGACAATGACGGTTCCTGCAGCTATTATAGCTGATGCGTTGATGCCCGCACGAAGTGCAGCCATCCACATGTGCGCCCAATGACGCTGTGCGGCATCGTCTAACAGCATCCAGTGTACGCAGTTGCCATCGGTTGAACTTTGCGCTGCTTTGCACACAAAGCCACTGTGTATCCAGTACAGTGGCTACTTCATATAAAGGCAGCATTAGTTTTGCTGATACAATGTATCCAGAGGACTGATGACTGTTTGTGCAGATGGCTTTGCAATGTGCAGATACACCATCGTGGTTTCTATGTGTGCATGGCCCAACAGTTCTTTGATGACCAGGATGTTGACTCCCTGTTCCAGCAAGTGCGTAGCATAGCTGTGCCGCAGGGTATGGGTGTGCACTTCTTTGCGTACCCCTGCTCTCTTTACTGCCTGGCTTACTACCCACTGCGTTCCGCGTTGCGACATGCATTCTTCCTGGTTGCCTTCAAATAAATATTTGTGCGGGTGTTCCGCAGAAATATATTGAGCAATACCACGGCACAGCATTTTGCCCAGTGGAACGCAACGGTCTTTGGAACCTTTACCCCCGATGGTAATCGGGGCAGGCTTTGTTTTACATGCAGCATGCCTCGTTCCAAATCGACATCACCAAGTTGGAGATTTCTTACTTCGCTGCAGCGCAACCCGCATCCATAACAAAGGCCAATAATGAGGCGGTGCTTCAGCAGTTTGCAGGCTGCCATTAATGCTTTTACTTCCGTACCGTTGAGTACCACAGGTAGCTTCTGATCTTTCTCTATGGCAGGCAATGAATATTGCTTATACTCCAATCCGCGTAGTCGGCATGCATACCGCATTCCATAAACTGTAAACTTGAAAAAGGTAGCCGAAGTGGTGCCTCGGCTCTTTACCAGATGCAGGTAATCCATCACCTGCTCCGAATCAAGGTTCAGAGGAAAGCAGTTGTAGTGCAAGGCCAGGTGTGCCAGTTGCCTGGAATAGTTGATGAGAGTGCTTTTACTTTTGCCGGTGATGGAAATAGCGCGTTCCATTTCTTTGTACAGTTCGGCAAATCCTGTTATCTTGCCGCAGGCTTGCTCAACGATGGTTACATAATCTGTGTCCATTGGCCGCAGCCCGGTAGTTTGTTTTGTCTCCATAAAATGTTTTTTTTAATTTCTGCAAAACAAAGGCACTCTGAGTCTAACTTAGAGTGCTTTTAAACTACCGTAGGTTTAGTACAACAGGTGCATTGGCAATAGCAGGGGGCGACGAATATATTCTCGTCTTTTTGTTCGCTATCGGCTTCAGTTTCAGCTTGACGTTAATAATTTAGCTTTTGTTCAAATCTTCATCATTAGTAATTCTATTCGGCTTCGGTTCGGGCAGACGATTTTTAAACGCCCTGCCATCGCCAATGCTTTACCGTTATTTGTGATTTCAAAAGGTAGTACAATTGACCTGAATCGACGGATTTCGCAACATCAGGCAGGGGAGGGGGCGAATTATACTAAAACCTGGTTGCCTGTAAAGTTGGTGTATTACGAAACATTTGATTCTATCAGAAATGCATTTATTAGAGAAGAGCAAATACAAGGATGGAGCAGAAAGAAAGAAGAAGCGCTTATTGCTGGTAATCAGGATCTGCTACCATTGCTTTCCCGGAATAGGCAGAATATATTGTGATAGTTGTTGATTGGATTTTTTCTTTTACCCGCCCACGCTGGCTTCGGCGAGCTCAGCCAGCATGTCTCTCTCCTCATTGAGCTTGTCAGACAAAGCGACTGCTTGTCTGACTCAGACCGAAGCGTCAGTACCGAAATGAACCTGCAGAAATTTCCTTCCGGTGAATGAATACAAATTCCATCCGTTTCATTCAGTTGGATTATCTTGCTTTGAAGCAATCAAACATTATGTTCTCACCTTTGAATTGGTTCTTCATTTGTCTTCTGCTCATAATTTTTGTAAAAAACAAAAGATGGAAACATTGGATTAGCTGGCTGGCGATAATTATTCTCCTGGTATTTTCCAGCCCTGCTTTGTTTCAGTATTATGCACGGTGGTGGCAGCCCAAACCTGTTGAACTGCCGGAACAGTCGCATTACAGTTTTGCTATTGTTGCAGGAGGTTTTGGTAGCGTAGATGCTGAAGGCGAAGGTTATTTCAATTCATCATCAGACAGATTTTTGCAGGCAGTCAAATTGTATCATTCAGAAACGGTTGATCACATTCTCATCAGTGGGGGGAATTCTAAAAGGAATAGTAAGAATTTTTCAGAAGGAGCATGGGCAAAAAGTGAGATGACAAAAATGGGCGTTCCTGCTAACTTCATTTTTGTAGAAGACGCTTCCGACGGAACGAAAGCAAATGCTGCCAATTCAAAACGTATTCTTGATTCATTGCATGCTCAACCTCCTTTTGTGCTCATCACTTCGGCATTCCATATTCCAAGAGCTGCGAAGATTTTTAATAAAGAAGGACTTCAGGTACTACCGTATCCATGCAATTACACAGAGGGTAGGGGGCCGGTTTCTGCAAAGGACCTGGTTCCGGATTTCGGAGTAATGATAGGATGGAGCAAATACATCAAGGAAACACTTTGGTGGATTGTAAAGGGATAGATAGTTGTGATTCGGAGCCGAGTATTACAAGCTGTTGCAAAGGTTGGAAACCTTCAACCATTCAGTACTCAAAAAAATCATCGGGATAGGCTGACTCAAAAGTATCCCTTCCAAAAACTCACTGGAGGAGAATAATTTCATGATTTGTAATTCCGAATACTTTATCATTCTTCTTCGGTTGTATGGATGCGTTTCCTGTGAACTTCCCAAATGCTGGAAGAATCGCATGATCTTTTCCGAAATAAAAACAGGGAAGCCGCAATGCTTGCTTGCCTGGCCCGGATATTCGAACAGATGGATGAAGATGCCCTGAAAAAATATATTGATCAGAACTCAATGAGGCAATATCATGAGTGAAGCAAAAGGGTTTTATTGACCATGAATTTTCTATAACCTTAATGCCTGCTGTAGCATACACTTCATCATTCAAAATGTCATGATTTCCTCTCACAAGAATGACCTGAAGATTCCTGAAATTGTTGCGCCAGTCGATAAACCAATCAATTTCTTTATTGTGACTGCTATGAAATAAATCGCCTGTTATCAAAACTTTCTCAGGTTTGAAAAACTGTATCAATTCAAAGAAAGCATGCAGGTCTGCCTGGAAAACTTTCTGTGTTACCTGAATGCCAGATTTTCTGAAATGGCCTGTCTTGCCAAAATGCGGGTCAGAAAGTATCAGCATTTTTTCCTCCTCCCAGAATATGCAACGACGCTCCGATAGCCAGAGTGTTTGTCCTTTCCATGAAAAATGTAATGGAGATATGGTTTTGAAGTTTAGTGCAAATTTAGGGTTGATGGCTTGAGATTTGTCCGCCATATTAAATGTCGTTTAGTTAAACAATAGAATATTTTATAGGCCACAAAGACACGAAGACACGAAGGCAGTAAGGCAGGGAAAAGAGTGATTTTTCAGGTTAAATTATGTGTCTCCGTTTTAGTGGTACTTTCCGACTCTTTGGTTCGTGCGACAGGATCCTAGGCTGCAGTTTTTCTACTCACCGTCTTAAAATGTGAATTGTTGGGCAAACAAAGGAGTTTGTTGGCAAGACAGCAATTCAAAATTTCCAGCAAATCGAAACACGAAGTATATAAGTTTCCTGAGTTTACTTCTTTTTTCAAAGTTTGATCTCTAAATACAAAGTGATATCATATTTTGTCATTGGTTAAAAATCGAGAGACAAAGTGAGGATTTCATCCATTGGCGTTGGCTTCAGCCAACGGATTTAAGTAAGCCAAGTCTTCGGCTTTGGCTGCATTGGGCATTCAATGAAACAATATAGTGCCTTTAAGAATTGTTAGATTATTTTCTGTATGAGGCTAAAGCCAATTGGAATTTTTTATGATTCCGTCGGCCCGCGATAGCCATCGGGGCCGGACGGCAATAGAAAATCATTGCAATGCTATTTAACTTTATGCAACTAATCTGATTTAAACCAAATGAAGTGAGTGAGCAATAAAGAACCCAATAGTGTAGCCAATTTACAATTCCCGCATTGGTTCGTGTCTCACGAACCAGCCAGCGCCTGCTGCATCTTCCTCACCCTGTCTTCCAATTTTTCTGATGTCAGATTTTCACGCATACTATCCACCTTGATTGGGAAGCAGAATGGTGTCAATTGCTTTGGAAATGTGATAATGATTTTTCCATTCTGAATTCTGTCCAGCATGCCGCGCAGTCTTTCTTCTTCCATTTGTTGTTCCATCACTTCATTGTATGCCTGGCGGAGCAATAAATTATCCGGTTCATATTCTGAAAAAACGTTGAAAAGCAATCCGGCTGATGATTGCAGGTGCCGTGCTTTCTTGTGCTCTCCAGGAAAGCCCTGGAAGATCAATCCCCCGATCACCGCAATATCACGAAATTTTCTCCTTGCCATTTCGGCACTGTTGACACTTTGCTGGATGTCATTGAATAAGTTGATGGGAGAAAAGATTTCATAAGCGTTGCTATCATCGAACGGTATGGGTTGATCACTTAGTAATTCGAAACCATAGTCATTCATGGCAATAGAAAATGTGATAGGAATGATACGGCTCAACCTGTAGGCAACAATGGCAGCCATTGCTTCGTGCACCAGCCTTCCTTCGAATGGATATACAAAAAGATGAAATCCATCTTTAGTTTCAATCTGCTCTGCGAGCAATTCATCTTCACCTGGAATATGAGATAATGCGGCCTGCAAATCAAACAACGGCATCAATACTTTCAATTCATCGGTGCTACTATCCTTGCTCTTTGCTTTAGCAATATTTTTTCTTAACAGGAATCCAAGATTTGCAGACAATGGCATCCGGCCTCCCTGCCAGCTTGGTACGATTGATTTCTTTGCAGTACTTTTCTTCACGAGCACAGTCATGTCTTTGATCATCACAAATTCAAGTGTACGTCCGGCAAGGGTAAATACATCGCCCGTGTGCAACCGTGATATAAACCATTCTTCAATCACTCCAATAAAACCTCCTCCCAAAAACTTTACCTTCATCATTGGATCGCTGACGATAGTACCGATGTGCATCCGATGACGCATGGCAATTTTTCTGCTGGTGATGCGATACCTTCCGTCAATAAGTTCTGCCTTTTTGTAATCATCATACTCTGTGAGTGTATTACCTCCTGTGGTGAGAAAGGAAAGGCAATTCTGAAATTCTTCATTGGTGATACTGGCATAACAAAAAGTACTGCTGATTTCTTCAAAAATATGCTCTGCAACGAAGCCATCAGATACTGCAAGTGTGGAAAGGTATTGAAGCAGTACATCGAAACACAGCAAACGGGGTTCTCTGCTTTCAATGATCTTCATTTCAGTTGCTTCCTTCAGGGCGGCAGCCTCTGCCAATTCTAAAGAATGAGTGGGAAGAAAAAATATTTTGCTCGTTTCACCGGGGCCATGCCCACTCCTTCCTGCACGTTGCAGAAAACGGGAAACACCTTTTGGCGAACCTACCTGTATCACCGTCTCAACCGGCCTGAAGTCAACTCCCAAATCAAGACTCGCTGTGCACACCACTACTTTCAGTTTTCCTGAATGCAGATTTTCTTCCACCCAGTTTCTTATCTCCGGTTCTATGCTGCCATGGTGCAGTGCAATGAGTCCGGCAAGTTCAGGACAACGTTCCATCATTGCCCGATACCAGATTTCAGACATACCTCTTGTGTTGATAAAGATTAACGTAGTCCTGCTACTCATCACTACATCTATTACCTGGTCAATGAGCCTGATACCGAGGTGTCCCGACCAGGGATACTGCTCTATCTCGTCGGGAAAAATCGACTGAATCTGCAAATCCTTTTCAATTGAAGCAATGACTATTTCTTTTTCTTGAAATGCAGCAACAGGGCGGAGCAATACCTCTGCTGCCTGTTGCAGGTTGCCAATGGTGGCGCTGATGCCCCACACCAGGAGTGGTAACGTAGTTACTTTGTTTTTGCGGCTACCTGCAATTCTGCTGATAGCAAGTTCAACCTGTACGCCTCTTTTGCTTCCTAACAATTCATGCCATTCATCCACAGCAATGATGCGCAGTGTTGAGAATATTTCTTCATAACCTTTTTGTGCCAGGAGCAGATGCAGGCTTTCAGGTGTGATGATCAATATTTCAGGCAATTTCTTCTTTTGTCTTTGGCGTTCAGATACAGGTGTGTCACCATTTCGAATGCCCACACTCCATTTGATGTTCAGTTCAGATAATGCACCTTCCATTGCCCGGCCAATATCTTTTGCGAGCGCACGAAGAGGAGATATCCATAATAATTGAAGTCCTTGATTCTTGTTTTGCAAGCCTGTTTCCTTTTCATTCAGATATTGAATGAGCGCACCAAGGAACACGCTGAAAGTCTTGCCACAACCAGTCGGGGCATTGACGATTCCTGATTTTCCTTCGAGAATGCGCTGCCATGTTTCTTCCTGGAATGGAAATGGAGCAAGGCCTTTTGCATTCAACCAATCTGAAATGATTTGATATCCTTTTGTCTCTTGCAGGATCATGGTTGCGAAATTAAGAGAGATGGATAATTGTTATTGGTTTATTGGGAATGGTCAAGACTTAAACCTCAAAACTTAAAATGAGCAACGAACGCGCTTCGGTACTGACGCTTTGGTACTGACGCTTCGGTCAGTATTCAAAACTCTGACGCTTCGGCCTGAGTCAGACAAGCAGTAGCTTCGCCTGACAGGCTCAGTGAACGCGCTTCGGCGAGCTCAGCGATCATCACCCAACAACAAAACGTATTTCTCCTATCGTTGATTTACGTTGATATTGCGCACAAGTGCCCGATTTGATAATTGTCAAAATATAAGTGCCCTATTATCGTTTTTTTAATCAGGATCGCATTATCCTTTACCAAAGACCAACTGTATGAAAAGCTACTTTACGCTGCTCATCTTATTGCTTACATATACCGCCGGATTCAGCCAGGTCAAATCCTTTCGAACCAATCTGTACATAGTGCCCGATGGAGGTGGAAGTCCGGTATTGATGGATGGCACGCTTTCATTTTTTGATAATGCATACAGCAATGATGTAGATAATAATGATGCGCGAAAAATGTTTAACCCCGGCGAAAACTGGGGAATAGAGAAGCAGCCTTATGTGTTGGTAGTTGAAAGGCGGCAGGATGTCAATGCCGCAGACACAGTTCATTTCAAATTATGGAACACTCGAACCATTACTTACCGGATTGAAATGATCCCAAAAAATTTTCCAACAAGTGGGTTGAGCGCTAAACTAATCGATAAGTTTCTGAAAACGGAAATACCGGTGAGCCTGACAGCAACTGGAATTGCAGATTTCCAGGTGACCACCGATGGTAATTCGGCAAGATCAGATAGATTCCAGTTAGTATTTTATACCGATGTGGCAGCAGGTATGTTACCGTTGCATTTTGTCAGGGCAACTGCAAACTACCAGGAAAATTCAGTTACCATACAATGGCAGACTGCCAATGAGCAGCAGGTACGCAATTATGTGATTGAGAAATCAACAGATGGAACAAGGTTCACCGGAACCAATCTGTCAATAGATGCGCTGAACAAGCCGACAGTTTCTTATTCACTCTCTGACAATCATCCATACTTTGGTACTAATTTTTATCGTATCAAAAGTATTGATCTGGATGGAAAGCTGAGCTATAGCAGTGTGATGAAAGTGGATGCTGCTAACGTGGAAACAGTTCTGAGGATAATCCCGAATCCTGCTACTGCGTCTAATATTCGTTTACGATTCAGCGGACAGCAGGCAGGGGATTATATCATCAGGGTGGTGAATAGTAATGGCAATATCGTACATGCTCAAAACGAAAATCTGACAACAACCGAAACAGAAGTAAAACTTTCAGTTAATAAAACATTACCGACCGGCATCTACCACGTGAATATCAGTGGTCCGGAAGGGTATCGGCGTATGCTTAACCTCATGATTCGCTAACAGGAAAACACCTCTTTAAACTGTGAAAGGCTGTCCTGTGATTACGGGGCGGCTTTTTTGTTGTATGGTCAAAATGGTTTTTCCTTTTGGTTCTCGCCCGTGGCTATGCCAACCTGAACTTGTTTCAGGTTCTCGCTAATTCAATTGAGATTCCGAAACAAGTTCGGAATGAATGACGAGTTCGGAATGACTAATAAGTTTGGAATAGCAGCATTCAGGCAACAAATTCAATCCTTTTATTTCCCGATACTTTTTCTATCTTAGCAACCTACCTTCACAAACGCTATGAAACGAATAAAGGTGATCTTGATAATTGCAGGAATTCTTACCAGTACTTTAATTCTGAGCCCTTTTAATACTTTCTCACAACCAGGCGATCCTTGTGATCCGCAGGACCCGGATGTTTTTCCTGCTTGTGGTTGTCCCAATGATAATGAAAACCCCGCCTGTCCCATGGACGGTGGCGTCGTTGCCTTATTGGCAGGCGGCGTAGGATATGGCATCAAAAGAGCCAGGGATACGAGGAGGAAAAGTGCCAAAACCTGAGCATTTTATTGAATGGCCCCTGTGCTGTCCATATCCTTCGCAAAGGCAAATCCTGCTCGTCGTTTTCAACTAATTACAGTACATTTGTTTCCTTGCTCCCCAAAGGCAATCAATACAGAGGTATTGTCGTTTTAAATCTAAAAATATCCTCATAGAAAAATCGCTACCCAAAAATAATTATGGTGCTTAATCCGAATTGATTTATGAGGCTTACCCATTACTGCCGCTCCAACTTTTCTGCTTTATTGCTATTCCTGACATTGGTGATATTTGCCCTTTCTTCGTGTATTTCCACGAAGAATACAGTTTATTTCAAAGATCTTAAAGAAGATACTACCCTGACCAACCTGGTAAGCCGTCCTCCGGAAGTAGTCATCATGCCGGGTGACCTGTTATCAATTACCGTAGCCAGCCTCAGCCCTGAGACAGCAACTATGTACAATGCGGCTCCTAACTCGGAGAACGGTTTGCTTGGATATTTGGTTGACAAGGATGGCAACATCGATTTTTTCAAACTGGGAAAGGTAAAGGTGGAAGGTCTTACCAAGACACAACTCAGTCACCAGTTACAGGTGGCTCTGGAGCCTTATCTTGCACAAAATAAAGTAACTGTGGGTGTTCAAAACCGCCATGTAACCATGATGGGTGCGGTAAGCCCCAAGATTTTACCACTTACAGAAAATATGACCTTGCTGGACGCAATAGCTGCTTCCGGCGATGTTGGGGAGAAAGGAAAGGCAGATAATATCCTCGTCATCAGGGAAAAGGATGCCGGGAAGGAAAAAACTTTCAAAAGATTGAATCTTACAGACAAGTCTATTTTCTATTCTCCTTATTTTTACCTGCAACCTAATGATATAGTATATGTGGAACCCGCATCAAAAAAGGCAACCGTTATTTCCGTTATCTCCATTGTTGTGTCAACGACTTCCTTCATTTTGCTGATCATAGACCGCATTTTCAGATAAACTATTCATGATGAGCGAAGACCAATTTTTTCAGGAAAAAACTAACACCAACATCTTCAAGCAGGTGATCTATAAATACCTGCCTTTCTGGCCTTTGTTTGTCATGACCGTTTCAGTTGCAATGATTATTTCGTACATCGATCTGCGTTCGCAGGTTCCTATGTATGTGGCTTCTGCAAAGGTATTATTGAAAGATCCGAATCGTGGAGGAGGAGACAGTAAAGTACTGGATGCCTTAAATATTTTTAGTGAAAAGAAGATTGTTGACAACGAAATTGTAGTGCTTCGTTCCTCAGATATGATGCAGGAAGTAGCTCGCCAATTGGATTTGTATGCTACCGTTTACAACCAGGGAAATGTACGTACTGAGGAACTCTACAAGAGTACGGCTCCTTTAAGATTCATTGCCGTTGACAAACAGAACTTTAATCTCTGGAAGACATTGTTTTTCACAATGGATTGGAAAAAGGGGGAGATCATTATCGACGGGAAACGAGTGCCGTTCAATGACACGCTCAAAATTGATGGAACCCCCATCCTGATGGAAATCAACAAAGGGTATAATACCGCTGTAGAAGGCAAAAACTTTTTCGTGAGGTTTGCTGCCCCGGGAGGCGCTGCCGGTGGATTGGTGGGCGGACTTTCTATTTCACCTTATTCTTATTCTTCTACTATTCTGAATGTATCGTTGAGTACAACCGTTCCTCAAAAAGGCCAGGATGTATTGAGCAAACTCTTCGAGATATACAACCGGGATGCGATCATTGATAAGAATTTCATTGCTGATAAGACGATGGATTTTATCGATGGGCGATTGGCATTGGTCACTTTGCAATTGGATAGCGTAGAGCGAAGGATATCAAGTTATCAGAGCCAAACCAATGTGGTAGATCTCGGTTCCCAGGCTACTTTGTTTTTTGGCAAGGTAACTGACCTTGACAAACAGAGTAGTCAGTATGATTTGCAGTTGGATGCATTGCAGGATGTAAGAAAATATGTGGCCGGTGCAGAAAAAGTGCCGGGCACAGTTCCTTCGCTAATGCTTGTAGGTGATGCGGGGCTTAATGAACTTTTCAGCAAATTGTATGAGGCTGAAAATATGGTGTCACAGTTGAAGAGTGTAACAGGAGAAAAGAATGATGCGGTACTTATTGCAGAGCAGAAGGTACAACGGATCAAAGAGAATATCGTAGAAAGTTTGTCTAACATTCGAAAGACAATTCTTGCTGCGAAAAAACAGGTCAATGATAAGATCGCTGAAAATAATGTGCTCTTAAAACAGGTGCCGGAAAGAGAAAGAATGTTTCTTGATATCAGTCGTCAGCAATCAGTAAAGAATAATATTTATACCTACCTGCTTCAGAAGAAGGAAGAAACAGCTATCTCAGCGGTTTCGGCTACTCCTGATCTGAAGGTAGTAGAAACACCAACCTATTATGGGCCTGTCAGCCCGATTGCAAAGAATTTTTATATCTCGGGTTTGGTAATTGGTCTGCTTTCTGCAGCATTCCTTGTTTTGCTCAAAGAGATATTCAGCCGCAAAGTATTGTTCCGTACAGAAATGGAAGAAAAAGTAAAGGTTCCTGTCATTGGGGAATTGGTACAGGTGCCGGGGAAAGAATCCGTGGTAATTTCTGACGGAAAACGTACGGTCATTGCTGAACAATTCCGATCTATGCGAACCAACCTGGCCTTTATGGGATTGAATGAAAAGCATAAGACTTTGCTCATTACATCCAGTGTGTCGGGCGAAGGAAAAAGTTTTGTTGCCATTAACCTTGCTATTGGTTTTACTTTGACGGGTAAGAAAGTGGTATTGATGGAAATGGATCTCCGTAAACCCAAACTGAGTAAGATTCTCGGAGTGAGCAAGAAGCCAGGAACATCATCTTATCTCGCTGAAAAGGCAGACTATAATAGTATCGTCAAAGAAACCATCTATCCGGGATTGTACCTGATCTCTGCGGGCCCAATACCGCCTAACCCAACTGAAATGATATCCAGTGAAAAATTCGGTGAGTTGATGCAACAGGTGAAAAAAGATTTTGATTATGTCATTCTCGATACTGCTCCCGTCTCGCCTGTTACAGATGCACAACTATTGCAACAGCATAGCGATATCAATCTATTTGTAGTGAGGCACGCTGTTACTCCACGGGTATTTTTGCCAATGATACAAGGACTGAATGAACAAAAGAAATTTCCAAAAATGTGCGTGGTGTTTAATGGAGTTAGGCCACGCGGATTCAGGATTTATGGATATGGATTTGGAGGATATGGTAATGGATACGGATATGGTTACGGATATGGATATGGTTATGGAAGTGAGTACGGTGGTGGATATTACCTGGAAGACAGGAAAAGCCTTTTGAAGCGATTTCAGAAGTTGATTGGAGTGAAGAAGTATTGAATCAAGAATTTTCTTTGCACAGGGGATCAGGTAGTAAGTTATGGGCCGCGTCTGTCATAGCGTGGTGAGTTGGGTGGGAATAGGAGATAGCTGGTTAGGAATAAAAAGTAAAACGCAGAAAAAAATCATATTTCAGTTTCAAAAAAGAATGGGACTGAGAGCGGCGAAGCCGTGTTTTTAATGGTGAATTTTTAATGGTGTCCGCCGCGGCGGAGTGAATGGTGTCGGCATCGGCGGAGTGAATGGGAGGAGGTAAGATGCGGCAACCAATATGCAATTGGTTTTTTATTAACCATTAACAATTAACAATTGACAATTAATCAATCTTTAAGCAATCCAACGCAGCGGACTAAACTCTAAACTCTAAACCCTAAACCCTCAACTCACAACTCATAACTCATAACTCATAACTCATAACTCATAACTCATAACTCATAACTCACACCCTATTGCACTGGTACGCCCTATATACTAAACCCCGTTGGGAAAAAAAAGTAGCCTCACTGCTGGAACAAAGAGGAAATATCATTTATTGCCCGGTTATGAAAATGGTGCGGCAATGGAGTGATCGGAAGAAAACAGTAATAGAACCTGTATTCAGAGGATATGTATTTATCAATGCCACAAAAGAAAAACTATGGGAGTCGTTGTCAGTAAATGGTGTTGTAAATACAGTGCGCTACCTGGGAAAGCCGGCCGTAATCAGAGATGAAGAGATTGACACGATCAGAAAATTCCTGAATGAATTTACGGATGTCAAGGTCGAAAATATCAGCCTGGAAACGGATGCCAGGGTCCGCATACGTACAGGCGTTTTGATGGATTATGAAGGCATTGTCCTGGAAGTGTATGGAAACAGGGCCATTGTGAAGGTAGATAGCCTGGGCCTTCAACTGAGTGCACAGTTTGATAAGCAGAATTTGGAGAGGATTTGAGGATTGATTATCGTTTATCGTTTATCGTTTATCGTTTATCGTTTATCGTTTATCGTCCATCGTTTATCAGATAACGAATAACGAATAACGAATAACGAATAACGAATAGCGAATAACGGATAACGAATAACGAATAACGGATAACGAATAACGAATAACGGATAACGGATAACGGATAACGGATAACGGATAACGAATAACGAATAACGGATAACGGATAACGGATAACGGATAACGAATAACGAATAGCGGATAACGGATAACGAATAACGAATAGCGGATAACGGATAACGAATAGCGGATAACGGATAACGAATAACGAATAGCGGATAACGAATAACGGATAACGAATAACGAATAACAGATAACAAACGCTTCGGTCTGAGGCAGACAAGCCCTGGCTTCGCCTAACAAGCTCAGCGCTAGCAACTAATCACGAACATGAACAATCTCGAAGTTTGGAAAGTATCCCATGAACTGGTACTACTTGTGTATGATGTTACCAGGAGGTTTCCGAAGGAAGAAACATTTTCACTTACTAGCCAAATTAGGAGGAGTGTGGCGAGTGTTCCTGCAAACATCATAGAAGGTCAGGGTAGGCAATATAAGAAAGAGTTCATTCAGTTTTTATATATTTCGAGAGGTTCAATTGAAGAAACACACTATCATTTATTCCTCGCTAAAGATTTGGGATATATTTCCGAAAAGGAATTTGAAAACCTCGCAACATTGTGTGTACGCGTAAAGATGATGTTAACCAAACTGATCCAATCACTGAAAGGTAAATGAGTTCATTGCTTATCGACCAACGACCAACGAACAACGCTCAACGACCAACGACCAACGACCAACGACCAACGACCAACGACCAACGACCAACGACCAACGACCAACGACCAACGACCAACGAACATGAAAAAATACGACAAAATCTACATCGCAGGCCACCGGGGAATGGTAGGCAGTGCTATCGTCAGGAAACTAAGACGCGAGAGTTATCAAAACCTCATACTGCACACCAGCAGTGAACTCGATCTGCGCGATCAGAAAGCTGTAGAAACATTCTTCAGGATAGAACAACCACAATATGTTTTTCTTGCGGCAGCAAAAGTAGGTGGTATCCTGGCCAACAATGATTTCCCGGCTGACTTCATCTACGACAACCTTGCTATCCAGAATAATGTTATTCATAACGCTTACAAATCAGGTGTGAAGAAATTGCTTTTCCTTGGCAGCAGTTGTATCTATCCTAAGATGGCGCCTCAGCCTATCAAAGAGGATTACCTGCTCACAGGCCCGCTGGAACCTACCAACGATGCGTATGCTCTTGCAAAGATCGCCGGCATTAAAATGTGCCAGTCGTACCATAAGCAATACGGATGCAATTTCATTGCCGCCATGCCTACCAACCTGTATGGCCCGGGCGACAATTACGATTTGAAGAACTCACATGTACTTCCGGCTTTATTAAGAAAATTTCATGAAGCAAAAATCAATAACGAACCATCAGTGAGTATTTGGGGATCGGGCACACCACGCAGAGAATTTCTGCATGCGGATGATCTTGCTGATGCTTTGTATTACCTCATGATGAATTATGATAGTCCTGATTTTGTGAACGTTGGCACCGGCAGGGATATCAGTATCCGCGAACTGTCAGAACTTATTCAAAAAATCACCGGCTATGAAGGCAGGCTTGAGTTTGACGCGTCGAAACCGGATGGCACGCCGCGCAAGTTGCTCGATGTGAGCCGGCTGAATTCATTGGGTTGGCAGCCATCTATTTCCTTCTCAGAAGGAGTGGCGCAGGTTTACAGGGAAAAATTCCTATCTTGACGGCTGGTTCGGCAGGCTCACCAGTCGGTGCCTTCACTATCACAACTAACAGTATGCTCTTCCTTACTTTAAATACATTTTCTACCACCGGTGGCATCGAGAAAGTATGCCGCATTGCTGCGAGGGCCTTTGATGACATTGCCAAGAAAGACCATCGGCAAATGCATCTCTATTCTCTACATGACACAAAAGATGCATCATCCGAACCTTACATCAGCAAGAAAAAGGTAAAAGCATTTGGAGGTAACAGGTTTCTTTTTGTCCTTAGTGCCGTATTGCGCGGCCTTCGTTCGAACACTATCATCATCAGCCACATCCATCTTGCGCTGCCTGCATACATCATCAAGTTACTCTCGCCAAAAACAAAAGTAATCGTGATGGCTCATGGCATTGAAGTGTGGAAGCCATTGAAAGGAGTGAGAAAAAAACTATTGGCAAAAGCAGACCTGGTAGTTGCTGTCAGTGAATTTACCCGTAAACGAATCAATGAAGATTACCTGATCGGCAGATCTGTCGTTATCAATAATTGCATAGATCCGTACCTGCTCGAAAATCCACCGATAGACAGGAACACCATGCGGTCAAAATTAGGATTTGGACAGGACGATTTTATCCTCCTCACAGTAAGCCGTATCGCACCTTCAGAGGCAAATAAGAATTATGATAAAGTACTTGCTGCCGTTCAATCTCTAAAACCACAAACACCTAACATCAGGTACCTGTTTGTTGGTAAATATGATTTGAAAGAAAAAGACAGGCTCGAAAACAAATGCAGATCGCTCGGGTTAGATTGCAATACGCACTTTGCAGGCTATGTACCGGATGCAGAGTTGCCTTCTTATTACAACTGTGCTGATGTTTACATCATGCCCAGCAAGAAAGAAGGATTTGGAATCACCTTTATCGAGGCCATGTATTATGGTCTTCCCGTTGTAGGCGGACATCGTGATGGCAGCGTGGACGCACTGCTGAATGGACGTCTTGGATTATTGGTTGATCCAGACCGGCAGGACGAGATCACCGCTGCTGTCGCAAAAATTTATGTCAACGCTGACTCCTTCAAACCCGACAGAAAAGTAGTGCTGGAAAATTTCGGATTTGAAAACTACAAGAAGAAATGGGAGAGAGAGTTGTAAACTTTTTTAATTGTTGTTACGTTGTTACGTTGTTACGTTGGGACGTTGGGACGTTGGTACGTTGTTATGTTGGGACGTTGGTACGTTGTTATGTTGGTACGTTGTTATGTTGGTACGTTGGGATGTTGGAACGTTAGAACGTAAGAACCTGACAACCTAAGAACGTTTGAACGTTAGAACTTGACAACCTTAGAACTTTGCAACGAGAGAACCTGACAACCTGACAACCTCAGAACGTTAGAACGTTACAACCATACAACGTTACAACTTTAAAACCTTCAACCCATAAATCACCCATCATGAAAACAAAACTATTCGGCCTCATCCCCGCAGGGGGCAAAGGGTCGCGCCTTGCTCCATTCCCATGTCCTAAGGAATTATTCCCGATCGGGTACCAGGATTATGAAGTGAATGGAAAAGTACAACGACGGCCTAAGGTGGTCAGCCAGTACCTCATTGAAAATATTCTTCGTGCCGGTGCACAACGTCTGTCAATTATCGTTAGTGAAGGCAAAGGCGACATCATGAAATATTATGGCGATGGCCATCGCTTCGGTACCAACATCACCTACCTGTACCAGGAAGAGCCGCGCGGAATGCCTGAAGCCCTGATGCTGGCCAACGGCTGGTGCGATGATGCAGATACCATCATATTCGGAATGCCGGATACCATCATCGAACCCGACAACGCATTTGTGGACCTGCTTGCCTATCATCAGCAATCTAATGCTGACCTGACGCTGGGTCTTTTCAAAACTGATCTCCCGCAAAAATTTGGAATGGTAGCGATTGATGATGATAACAATGTGCTATATACCATCGACAAACCGAAAGAATCTGACCTTACCCTCATGTGGGGCTGTGCCTGCTGGAACCGTTCGTTCAACGACCTCATCCGCGAGCATATCCATGCCAATGAAAATAACTCCCGTGAAAATGTATTAGGTGATGTATTCAACCTTGCTCTTGAAAGAAAAATGAATGTCAAAGGCCTCGAGATCAAAGGAGGACAATACATTGATATTGGCACCAGCGATGAATTGGATGCAGCGTTGAAGAAATTTCATTTGTGAGGAGGCAGTATCACGCAGAGAAGGCAGGTATCACGCAGAGGCGCAGAGGACGCAGAGAGGAAAAGTATCACGCAGAGAAGGCAGTATCACGCAGAGGCGCAGAG
>JBDHYH010000024.1:0-35541 GCA_039811325.1 Chitinophagaceae bacterium
CCCCATTGAACCTTTTCTTCCTTTACCTTGTCATTGACAATTGAACGAAGGCTGAACCAGGATCCGGACTTCCATGTGAGTTGAAGGGTGGTATCCCCTTTCTCTTTCACGAGGTAAATGCGTTGCACTTTATTTGTCTGTGGGTCTATATATACATTAATCTCACGAAGGCCACTTTCATCCTTAAAGTCTGATTTGGGTACGTAAGTAAAGGTGACTGCACCTACGGTCTGATCCAGAAAAGAGTTGCCGGTGAAATGCTCCTGCAGGCTTGCAGAGTCAATTACCGGATGTAAGAATGGCGCCGCCAGCGCTCTCACATCTTCTCTCTGAATCCATAGGGAGTCGGATTTGTTTTCGTTTGTTACAATTTTGACAGGAGTAGTCTGTAATGTTTCAATAGAGGTTATCTGGCCCAGCAGGTAATCAGTAACAGGGAATACCGGTATGGTGTCTTTCTTGAGAACTTCAGGTACCACGGTAATTGTTTTGCGATTCTGGCAGCCTACTATTGTTGTTAACAGAAAAAAGAAAAGGCAAATATTTTTTAGCATTCGCAAATTTACAAATATTCAAACCTTAAATCTTTTGGAAGGAACGGATCTTAACTGATCAGGATTTTCTTCCATTTGATTTATCATTAATATTTTCTCATATTTGCGATTAGTATTATGAAGGTAGTCCTTACCCATTTTCTTGTTTTGAACTTACTGCTAATTTCCGGGATGGGAAGTGCGCAATCCTATACAATAAAGGGGCAGGTCATTGATAAGAACACAGGTCTGCCACTTGTTGCTGCTTCTGTAGCTGCTCAAAACACAACTATCGGTACACTTACTGATTCGTCGGGAATGTTCAGTATTAAACTTCCTGAAGGAGGTTATACACTGGCTGTTACCTACACCGGATTCGAACCGGAATATGTTCGGGTGAGCAAACAATCTGCCGGAGAAGAAGTGATGATACCAATGGGTTCAGAAGAGAAATCTCTTGATGAAATATCGGTTGTGTTGGACCTGGAAGTGAAGGACGGATGGGAAAGGTATGGTCAATTCTTTATTGAGAATTTTATCGGGCAAACCAATTTTTCCAAAGCATGCATCATCAGGAACCCTTCAGCATTACATTTTTATTCATTCAAGAAAAGGAATGTGTTGAAAGTGGTAGCCAAGGAGCCAATCGTGGTTGATAATTTTGCGTTAGGCTATGTACTGAAGTTTTCTATCGATTCATTCACTTACGACTATAATACCCGTACCAGCTTGTTTGTGGGTTATCCTTTGTTTGAAGAAATGCAAGGTACTCCTGAACAGAAGAATATCTGGGCAAAAAACCGCAACAGTATTTATTATGGATCATTGCTTCATTTTATGCGTTCGTTGTATGAGAAGAAATTGCAGCAAAATGGATTTGCGTTAAAGTTTATTTTTAAGACGCCTACAGAAGAAGTCCCGGTTACGGTTAAGGATCCTTACAGCGCTTTACGGTTTACATCAGACACTGACCAGGTTGTTCATGTTTCTCCTGTTCAAAATGAAGTTGCTGCCATTTATAATCGGGAGCGACCGGAAGTAGCTTACTTGTTGCTCGATCCTACAACCAATAAAAATTTTCAGATATCAACTTTTGTATTTGATCCGGAGCAACCAGTTTCTATAGAGAAGAATGGTTATTATTACCCACAGGAAGATTTGATCATCAACGGTTACCTGGGCTTTAAAAAAATAGGAGATATGCTTCCTTACGATTACGAGCCATTGCCATCAAACTGATTTTTGTTTTAGCCTGTCCCATATCTCCGGTAATCTTTTCAGAAAAACCAACTCTTTTCGTTTGTCAAGAAAATTCTGAACGGGTGTGCCCCAATAAGTTTTGTTTCCTTCGATATCTGATGCTACACCAGACTGCCCCATTACTACGGCATTGTCGCCGATGGAAATAGTTTTGTTCACGCCTACCTGTCCCCAAAGGATGACACCATTCCCGAGGATGGTGCCACCTGCTACACCTACCTGTGCTGCAATCAAACAATTCTTCCCTACGATAACATCATGCCCAAGATGCACAAGGTTGTCAATTTTAGTTCCTTCACCTACTCTTGTTACGTCGCTTACACCGCGATCTATTGTACAGTTAGATCCGATCTCTACATAGTTCTCAATCACGGCAATTCCACAAGATCTCATTTTTCTGTACCATACTTCCCTGTTCTTTTTTGAATTGAAATAAAAAGCATCACTGCCAATGACAGTACCGGAGTGTATCTCCACATGATCACCTATGATAGTGTCATCGTATAAACTCACATTAGGATGAATTATGGATCCTTTCCCTATTCTCACACGGTTGCCTACAAAAACATTCGGCATGATGACAGCACTTTCGTCAACGATAGCAGAAGCACTGATCATTTTTGAAGAAGGCTCGAATGGCCTGAAGTGATTAACGATTTTCAGATAAGCCTCAAAAGGTTCTTCGGTGATTAACAATGTCTTCCCTTCGGGTACATCTACTTTTTTATTGATAATAATAAATGTTGCTGCACTGTTAAGGCATATATCATAGTACTTAGGATGGTCTACAAAAACAATATCACCATTTTTTACTCTGTGAATTTCATTGATGCCGGATGCAACAGCATCTTTGTTACCTGCGATGGTTGCCGGAAGAAACTCAGATAGCCAATGAGCGGAAACGGGAGAAGGAAATTGCATTGTTTGTCAAAATTTTTGAAAAGCAAAGATAATTATGAATATGGAGCGGTGAAGAGGTAGGATCAGATGATGTGGTGAGTTTAGAGATTAGTTTGGCAGAGTGGATATAGTTTTGTTCGCAGGGGGATAGAGTTTAGAGTTGGTTATGAACGATGAACAATGAACGATGAGCTTTGAGTTACAACCTCCGTGGTGAAATGAATTATGAATTGTGTCTGCTACTGAGGAGTACCCGTTACAGGATCAGTAAATAACGAATGCTTCGCAGGCTCATCAGCCACACACAAACAACGACCGACGAGCAACGAACATCGAACCAGACATGCAATAAGTGAAAAAATGAAACGTTTCTTATGGCAGCAATGAATAGATTTTTGAAAAACAGGTGTACTGATTTCTCCCCTTATCCACAAGCAAGAAAAAAATGTTGATAAAAAAGAGAAGATTTTTTTTCTGTTTAGAAAAAATTATATTTAATATTGTGTAAGGAATTTTTATTCCTGTTCTTACTAACCCATCTTTATAACAAGGCCCGTTCTAAAAACACGGGCTTTATTATTTTTTAGAAGTAACTTTTGCATCGCAAATTTTTATTTTGAGTCAATACTTTTTTATCTACAAACCTTACCAAGTACTTTCTCAGTTTACATCTGATGGAGATAAAAAATGTCTCAAAGATTTTTTTGATGTTCCTTCCAATGTCTATCCTGTAGGGCGTTTGGACTTTGATAGTGAAGGGCTGCTTATTCTCACTGATGATAAAAAGATGAATCATCTCTTGCTCGATCCTGTACACGGTCATGAACGGGAGTACCTCGTGCAGGTGGAAGGTATTCCTTCAAAAGAGCAATTGAATCAATTGGCATCAGGAGTAAATATTTCTATTGATGGCAGAAAATACTTTACTAAGAAATGTAAAGTGGATTGGTTGCAAAATGCTCCTGAGGTGCCAGATCGAAATCCCCCTATTCGTTTTAGAAAGAATGTCCCGGACAGTTGGATCAGCCTGTCACTTACCGAAGGCAAAAACAGGCAAGTGAGAAAAATGACAGCCTCAGTTGGATTGCCTACATTGCGATTGATACGCTGGAGAATGGAATATCTAACCATAAAAAATATGAAGCCGGGCGACATGGTGCAAGCAGGAAGAAAAGATTTGTATAACTTGCTCGCGTTAAACAATCAACTATGATCAAATCGATGACAGGTTTTGGAAGGGCTGAATCTACATTAAAGGAAAGAGCATATATAGTGGAGATCAAATCTTTGAACGGAAAATTACTGGATATCAATCTAAAGATTCCGCCCATACTGAAGCCGTATGAATTTGATATCAGAAGCCTGCTTCAGGAAAAATTAGTGAGAGGGTCCATCGAATGTTATATCACTCTCAAACAAAACGGAAGTGTGAGGCCGGTAGTCATCAATACAGAATTGGTCAGGAATTATTACCTGCAAATGAAAGATCTCGCCAATGAACTCTCCGTAGGAACTGAAGGGTTGCTGGCTGCCTTGTTGAGATTGCCTGAGGTGGTGGCGCCTTCAGCAGAAGTAGCTGATGAATCTGAATGGATGGGCTTGAAAGAAATTATTAATAATGCTATTAACGACATTGACAAGCATCGGTGTGTTGAAGGTGAAGTGTTGCGGAAAGAATTGAGAACAAGGGTTGAGAATATTCAAAAGCAGGAAAGGCTAATTGAAAAATTAGAGCCGCAAAGAAAAGAGAAGATAAAATCTGAAATGATGCGTATGCTTGGCGAATTGGTTAATGCTGAAAGTTATGATGCCAATCGCCTGGAACAGGAAATGATTTATTATATAGAAAAGATAGACATCAGGGAAGAACAAGTGCGGCTGAGAAACCATTGCAATTATTTTCTCGAGATATTGGATAATGATACAGAAGCCAATGGCAAGAGACTTTCATTTGTTTTGCAGGAGATCGGCAGGGAGATCAACACTACAGGATCCAAAGCATACGACTCTGACATACAGAAATGTGTCGTGTTGATGAAAGACGAATTAGAAAAGGCAAAGGAGCAAACTTTCAATGTTTTATAAATCTTTTTTTGTGAAGTTTAATATTATAGCACCCGTATTGGTAATCTTTTTTTTATCAGCAGGATGTATTCATATCAATCTTTTTGAAAAGCAGGTAGCCATTCCATCACAGGAATGGAATTATGCTTTCAAACCCAATTATTCTTTTGAGATCAGGGATACTACTACTCGCTATTATATATATATAGTAATACGCCATACGGATCGCTACCAGTTCAATAACATTTGGTTGCGGGTAGGGTCTGCGGCTCCTGGTAAAACAATGGAATTTCACAACGTGAATGTACCGCTGGCAGGTACTGATTCATGGGATGGAGCAGGTATGGATGACATTTATGAAGTGAGGAAAATGATTTCTCCCGGAGCAGTATCCTTCAGATCATCCGGTACTTATTCTTTTTCCATAGCACAAATTATGAGGGAAAACCCGCTCAGGTATATTTTGGATGTTGGCATCAGGTTAGAAAAAGCTGAATAAAAATTACAATGGTTTATGATGTAATTAAGAACCGGTTTAGAAAAAAACGTATTTCCCTTATTTACGTTTTCTATTGGCTGATGCTTGCTTACATCATTGCTGCGCTGGTCTTCTGGTTCATTGCACTTGATGAGCAAAATAAACAGATCACAAATTTCAGGAAGGAGCAATTGCATCCCGGTACTTCTGATTATACTGCTCAACTTAAAGCAATTACTCTTGAAGACGAGCGGAAAAATTTTCAATATATTGGAGAAGGACTGACTTTCCTCATCCTTATTATCGCCGGAGCTGTACTTGTATTCAGAATGCTGCGCAAGCAGCTGGTGATCTCAAGACAGCAAAAAGACTTTATGATGGCAATTACCCACGAATTGAAAACCCCGATTGCTGTTACTAAACTCAACCTGGAAACTTTGCGGCGGCGCAACCTTGATCCAACACAACAGCAAAGGCTGATCCTGACTTCACTTGCAGAAACCGAGCGCCTCAATGCTTTGTGTAACAATATGCTTCTTCTAAATGAAATGGATGCAATCGGCTATGCAATGACAAGGGAGGATATCCTGCTCAATGACCTTGTTGACGAGTGTGTCAAAGAACACAGCTCCCGTGCGTTGCAACGGGAATTTGTCAGGAATATCATAGAGGAACTTCACGTAAGAGGCGATCGTATGTTGCTGAAGCTTGCATTGAACAATCTGATCGACAATGCCATAAAATATTCACCGAAAGACGCACCAATTACCATCAGGGGATTTATGAAGCACGATGCTGTGACACTCGAGGTAATTGATGAAGGTGAAGGAATTTCTGTCAAAGAAGCAGCTTTGATTTTCGAAAAATTTTATCGTGGGGCTAAAAGAAAGGCTAAAGGCACGGGACTCGGATTGTATGTCACACGCCAAATAATACACCTTAGCAAAGGAACATTAAGTGTATCTTCCAACCATCCGAAAGGAAGCATATTTACTATTAGCTTTGCTAACTAAACAAGAATAGAAATGAATGATAAGGTGTCAGTGTTATTAGTAGAAGATGAAGAAAACCTGCAGAACGCCCTTCGACTGAATTTTGAGATGGAAGGTTATTCTGTTACATCTGCATACACTGGGCCTGAGGCTCTGGAGGCGATACGCAATGAACACTTTGATGTCATCATTCTCGATGTGATGTTGCCGGAGATGGATGGTATTTCTGTTTGCGAGAATATACGGCTCACCAATTCGGAATTACCAATATTGATTCTTAGCGCCCGCAACCAGAGTGCTGACAGAGTATTAGGCCTGATGAAAGGAGCTGATGACTATCTTACCAAGCCTTTTGACCTGGAGGAGTTATTGCTGCGCGTAAAAAAACTTGTTGACAAGAGCAGGCTCATTGCAGCAAGAGAACCCGTACCCGAGGAGTATGTATTTGGCAAGAATAAGATCAACTTCAGTTCACTGGAGGGCATTGGCAAAAAGGGGGAAAAGATTTCTTTTACCAAGAGGGAGGTTATGTTGCTTAAGTTGTTAATTGAAAATCGGAATGAAGTAGTGACCAGGGAAAAAATATTACAGGCAGTTTGGGGATACAATGTGTATCCTACCACCCGTACCATTGATAATTTCATTTTGAATTTCAGAAAATATTTTGAGGACGACTCAAGGCATCCAAAGTACTTCCAGTCTGTACGAGGGATTGGATATAAATTCACGAGTGAAGAATAGCACGTTCGGTTACTCTTTCATAAAGCCTTTCATATTGAGGTACGATTTTGTCTATGTCAAACTTTTGTGCATGCTCGAGCGCATTCTTCTTCATTTCTTTGAGCAGGCCGGGATTTCTTAAAATCTTTAATGCATTTTCTGACATGGACCTGGTATCTCCTACATCACTCAGGAATCCGGTTACACCATCAATATTAATTTCAGGCAGGCCTCCAGCATTACTGCTGATTACCGGCACCTGCGAGGCCATAGCTTCCAGTGCTACTAATCCAAATGATTCGTAAGAACTTGGCAACACAAAGAGATCGGTGATGGCAAGTATATCTTCCATTTCTTCCTGCCGACCGAGAAACCTGATTTTGTCACAAATGTTTTTCTGCCTGGCTATGTCTTCAATCTTTGACCGTTCGGGGCCATCACCAACGAACAAAAGCCTTGCAGGTATTTCATTGGAAACTTTTTCGAATATCTCCAATACATCCTGTACTCTTTTAATTGCCCTGAAATTGGATGCATGGGTAATGATTTTTTCGTCATTGGGCGCTATGACATTTCTGAAAGGCGTCAGTGGCTTCTTGTTAAACCGTTTTACATCCACAAAGTTGTAGATTACTTCTATCTCTTTCTTGATATCAAAGTTCCTGTATGTTTCATCACGCAGATTTTGGGAAACAGCGGTAATGGCAGCACTTTCATTGATAGAAAAGGTGACGACAGGCGAGTACGTTTTGTCACGGCCAACCAGTGTAATATCTGTACCGTGAAGAGTGGTTACGACAGGAATATCTATCCCTTGCTGGGCTACGATCTGCCTGGCCATGTAAGCTGCTGATGCATGAGGTATGGCATAGTGCACATGCAACAGATCCAGTTTGTGATTGATGATCACATCTACCATTGCACTTCCTAACGCAGTTTCGTAAGGAGGAAAGTCAAACAACGGATAAGTGGGTACCCGCACTTCATGATAAAAAATATTTGCATGAAATCCTCCAAGCCTTACCGGTTGCTGGTAAGTTATAAAATGAATGTTATGTCCTTTTTCTGAAAGAGCTTTTCCAAGTTCTGTAGCCAATACGCCACTTCCACCAAAAGTCGGGTAACAAACGATGCCAATGTTCATATATTAATATTTATTTCAGCTTTTGCTAAAAAGCCGGTCTGCAATTTACGACAGTCTGAGTTTAGGCTACTAATCGGGTTTTAGAATAAAAAAATATTCATGCAGTGATTCTATTTACTGATTATTTTTTTCCTTTGGAGCCTTATTCAAAAAAGTATGGAACATTTATTTACCGCCGATAGCATTATCAGTTTTCTGATACTTGTATTGTTAGAGATCATCCTTGGTATTGACAATGTTATTTTTGTAAGTCTGATCATCAACAGGCTCCCAAAGAAAAAGCATAAAAAAGCAAGGCTTTTTTGGGTGGTGAGTGGCTCTATTATCAGAACACTCTTGCTGATTGCATTAAGTTGGCTACTTGCGCAAAAAGGTAAATCGTTGTTTACGGTCTATGGAAAGGGATTCGATCTGGCAAGTCTTGTAATGTTGGTGGGAGGTTTATTCCTTATTTACAAGTCGGTACACGAGATCCATCAGAAATTGGAAGGGGAGGATCCGCATACGGCTTCCAAAACGAAAAAATCATATTCATTTACAGCTGCCATGTTTCAGATCATGCTGATAGATATGGTGTTTTCTTTTGACAGTGTGATTACTGCCGGAGGTACTGCCAAACACCTGGAGATCATGATAGCCGCAGTGGTCATCGCCATGATTTGCATGTTTCTTTTCAGTCCTCACATCGCACGATTTATTGAGAAGCATCCCACTTTCAAAATGCTGGCGCTTTCTTTCCTGGTAATGATCGGGTTAAGTCTTGTGATCGAAGGGTGGAACGCGGAGCAGGCAGAAGAACTACATCTGAAAAACTATATCTATTTTGGAATGGCGTTCTCTTTCCTCGTGGAAGTACTTAATATGGTTATGCTCAAGCGTATGGCGAACAAAAGGGTGGTTGAATTGGACGGACCAAAGATGCCGGAAGAAAAGGAAAAATAATTTTACCATAATGCAGCTCTCTGACATCCTCGGTTGGTATCTAATGCCCGAATTTGTCAACGATCTTCTTGACGATAGATGGTCCTGTATAGATAAATCCTGTAAATACCTGGATCAATGATGCCCCGGCGTCTGATTTTTGTTTTGCATTGGCTGCATTCATAATACCACCACTGCCAATCAATGGTATCTTGCCATTTGATCTCTTGTGAATATGAGTCAATACTTCTGTGCTTTTGCTGAAGACAGGCTTCCCGCTCAGTCCGCCATTGCCAATGGATTCAATGGCGCTTTTGTCTGAAATACATTCATCTCTTGAAATGGTAGTATTGGTTGCAACCAATCCGTCCAATTTGATTTCAATACACAGGTCAACGATTTCGTCAAGATCTTGCACATCAAGATCGGGAGCTATTTTCAGCAAGATTGGTTTTGGCTTTTCTTTCTGAGCGTTCAGCCCTTGCAGGTGTGTAAGAATTTTTTTAAGTGCATCCTTTTGCTGTAAGTCGCGCAGTCCCGGTGTATTCGGTGAACTCACATTCACAACGAAATAATCAACTACATCATACAATGTCTTAAAACACTTTTCATAATCCATCCATGCTTCTTCGTTGGGTGTGATCTTATTCTTTCCTATGTTGCCTCCGATGATCAGATCATGGTTGGATGCTTTGAATATTTTCAACCTTGCAGCGATGACTTCCATTCCATCATTATTAAAACCCATCCGGTTGATAACGGCCTTATCCTTCGGAAGCCTGAATAATCTGGGTTTTTCATTCCCGCTTTGAGGTAATGGTGTTACAGTTCCGATTTCTACAAATCCAAAACCCAGTAATGACAACTCATTCAGGTACCTGGCATTCTTATCAAATCCTGCGGCCAATCCAACAGGGTTCCTGAATTTCAGGCCACAAAATGTTTTCGGCAGGTCTCGTGGAGTGAACAATTTTCTGAGAAGCGGTTTTACAAATGGCAACTTTGAAACGATTTTCAGCCAGTTCATTGTGAAGTAATGAACTTTTTCAGCGTCGAATAAGAAGAGGAATTTTCTGATCAGTTGATACATGCGACTGCGAAGATAATATGGCTCGCAAAACCTTTGGAATTAATTCTTTTGAAGGTACAGTATGCCTTCATACTTCTTCCTTTTTTGAGCTCTGATTCTCTCGAACTTATATGTTAAGTTCATCTTAGAATTTTTCACAGAAAAAAATTTTTCAAAAAAAAATTTTGAAATTCCAAAATTGCAATACATCTTTGCGCCCAGTTCTTTACAAATCTACTTATCAAGAAAGGCAGAGGGATATGGCCCGATGAAGCCTTAGCAACCTGACATATTGTTTCAATATTCAAAGGTGCTAACTCCAACCCCGCAAGCGATTGCAGGGACAGATAAGACAGGTCAAGGTTTTTGAATTAATACATGTTACGCTCTTAATGAGTATAAAATATTAACTCACCTGATACTGTCGGGTGAGTTTTTTTATGCACTTCATCTAAGTGTATCAAGAAATATCCCGGCGCTGCTCTACTGACTTTTTTGATGAATGGATTCAAATTGAATTAAATCATCAAAAAAATAAAAAAAAGAAACAATGAGCAACGTAACATCTCTCTTGCACAGCATTCCATCCGATCCGTTAACAGGAGCAATTTCAGTTCCTATCTATCAGACATCCACTTATGTACAGGATGCTCCCGGCGTCAACAAAGGGTTTGACTATTCACGTACTAACAACCCTACACGTGCTACTTTAGAAAAATTAGTTGCAGGGCTCGAAGGTGGAACCACAGGTGTCGCATTTGCCAGCGGCCTTGCTGCGATTGACGCTGTCGTTAAATTATTAAAATCAGGTGATGAGGTGCTGGCTGTAGATGATATCTATGGTGGTGCATTCAGGTTATATACTCACATCTATGAAAAATTTGGAGTGAAGGTAAATTATACTGATACTTCAAATATTGAAAACGTGGTAGAGGCAATCACACCGGCTACAAAACTGGTTTGGTTAGAAACGCCTACCAATCCTACTTTGAAGATTTCTGATATCGCAGCAATCGCTGCTGTAGCAAAAGCCAATAACGCATTGTTTTGTGTGGACAATACTTTTGCTTCACCGGTACTTCAGAA
This sequence comes from Chitinophagaceae bacterium, assembly GCA_039811325.1. Lineage (GTDB taxonomy): Bacteria > Bacteroidota > Bacteroidia > Chitinophagales > Chitinophagaceae > Ginsengibacter. Next base: position 11,168 of record JBDHYH010000024.1, read on the forward strand.
ACCATTGGAACTGGGAGCTGACATCGTAGTGCATAGCGCCACAAAATACCTGGCGGGCCATAGTGATCTGATAGCAGGGTTGGTTGTTACAAAGACACAAGAGTTAGGTGAAAAGATCAAATTCATTCAAAATGCCACCGGAGGAATCCTCGGGCCATTTGATAGCTGGTTAGTGATTCGCGGTTTGGAAACTTTACATCTGCGTGTAAAACAACATTGTGAAAATGCATTGAAAGTTGCCCGTTTTTTAGAAGATCAACCAGGTGTAAAAAAAGTTTTTTATCCCGGACTGGAGTCTCATTTCAATCATGACATTGCAGCGAAGCAGGCAAAAGGGTTTGGCGGTGTTGTATCTTTCATCCTTGAAGAAGAAACCATTGAAGCTGCCAAAGAATTTGTAACCTCTACCCAATTTTTCAAATTGGCTGAGAGCCTCGGTGGTGTAAAAAGCCTGTTGTGTCATCCTGCTGAAATGACGCATAAATCAATACCTGCGGAGATTCGCCGCGCTTCCGGTGTGAGCGATGGTTTAATCAGGCTCTCTGTTGGACTCGAAGATGCTGACGACCTTATCAGCGATCTGGGGCAGGCATTGCAAAAAATAAAATCAAAGAAACAAACTGCGGTTACCGCATAAAAAATAATCACGAAAAAATATGGAAACTGATAAGAAATTAGTACTCGGTTTGTTTGGGTTTGGTGTAGTAGGCGAGGGCGTGTACAGCGTTCTCGGCAAAACACCTTCCCTGCAGGCGACCGTGAAAAAAGTCTGTATTAAGAATATTGGCAAGAAGAGAAATGCACCACAGGAACTTTTTACAGACGATGCTTCAGCACTGCTCGATGATCCTGAGATCAATATTATTGTGGAAATGATCGATGATGCGGATGCAGCTTTCAACATTGTATCTCGTGCCATGAAAAACGGGAAGCACGTAGTGAGTGCAAGTAAGAAAATGATTGCAGAACATTTATCGGAATTGTTGGAAATTCAAAAAGAGAAAGGGACTTCGTTTTTGTATGAAGCAGCGTGCTGTGCATCTATCCCTGTGATCCGGAATCTGGAAGAGTATTATGACAATGACCTGCTGCATTCTATCAGCGCCATTGTAAACGGTTCTACCAATTTCATTCTATCAAGAATATTTGAAGACAGGCTTCCGTTCAAAGATGCACTGTTGCTCGCTCAGCAGTTGGGCTACGCCGAAAGCAATCCTAAGTTGGATGTGGAAGGTTATGATGCGTTGAACAAATGGACTTTCCTGCTGACTCATGCTTATGGTATTCTTCCAAAGCCGGGAAGTCTTGTGTTTACAGGCATCCAGCATGTTAACGAACAGGATGCGCAGGTGGCCGCTAAAAAAGATTGCGTGATTAAATTGAATGCTTATGCGAAAAAATTGCGTAATGGAAAAGTAGCAGCATTTGTATTACCAACATTTGTTAAGCACGATGACCTGCTCGCATTTGTAAAGAATGAGTACAATGGGGTAGTAGTTGAAAGTTCATTTGCTGACAAACAGTTTTTCTATGGAAAAGGAGCCGGTAGTTACCCTACTGCCTCTGCAGTACTGAGTGATATTTCCGCTTTAAGATACCAATACAAGTATGAGTACAAGAAATTGTACCATCACACTCCCGGTGAACTGACCAATGATTTTTATGTAAAGGTTTATGTTGGCTTTACAGACTGGAAACACATTCCTAAGGATGACTTCGAGAGTGTTGAAGAATGGCATTCCAATGAACAGGTGAATTACCTGATCGGGATTATTCATTTTTCAAAACTCCAGGAGTCCACCTGGTGGAAAGAAAACCAGGTAAGTCTTATCCTTGCTGCTGATCCATTGATCGAATCTTTGGATGTTACCAGGTTGAAAAAACGCAGTCTTGAGTTAGCAGGTTTTGCAGGTTAGGAAGGTGGCTGTCGGTACCGTCAGACAGCAAATGGTATTTTGCCACAAAGTCACAAAGACACGAAGTAAAATCAATCAAGAAACCTTAAGGACCTTTTGGCTTTGGGACAAGCTTATTTTGAAGGTATCAATTTGTTTAGATAGTCAGAAGATACCATACCGTCCATTTCTGAAGAAATGTCTTCATGCTTCAATAATTTTGAAGCTATATCCTTCATAGTGGTAGCGGCTAATTTCAAGAAACCGGACGCAAGACTCAATCTCGCAACTCCAATATTTTGTAATACATCAAGAGTAGGGATGCCCGGAAGCAAAGTGATATTGACCGGAAGTCCAACCTCTTTCGTAATCGCTTCAATATGATTCTTATCTTTTAAGATGATGGGATACAATCCATCTGCACCGGCATCTTTGTAAGCCTTCCCTCTTTTTAAAGTTTCTGATAGTTTTTCATCATTATTTAAATGGTCAGCTTTGATGTAGGTGTCCACTCTCGCATTAATGAACAGAGACGAGCCACATTCATTGGCTGTTTTTCTGATCAACTCAATTTTTTTGCATTGCTCATTGATGTCCACCATTCCATTTTGGTCATGAATACTGTCTTCGAAGTTAATTCCGGCAATGCCGGTATCTAACAGCTTTTTGACATGTTCTTTGAGAATAAAATTGTCGGAAGCATACCCGCTCTCCACATCTGCTGTAACAGGAATGCTTACACTGTTTACAATTCTTTTGAGAATACTTAATAATTCATCAAAGGGCAGTTTCTCTCCATCGTGGTATCCCCGGCTGAGTGCTATGGCAGAACTGGAAGTGGCTACGGCAGGATAGCCGATATCTTGTAATAGCAATGCACCTAATGGGTCCCAGATATTAGGCAGTAATAATATTTCCCCATTGTGATGCAGGCGATGAAAAGCTTGTTCCTTTTCGGTCTGATTGTTTGTTGGTGTTTGATCTGGCATAAGTCGAAGGTAAACCTATTGTGAATACCTTATTTACAGATCGGCCTGCTGGTGTGTAATTCACATCCGATTGCTATCAGATTTGAAATACATCCGCTTGCCGGCAAACTTTTTTAAAAGAAGAAAAGTAGATAATCCGGGCCTTTCTGGTTTTTAAACTCAGTGCAGATCGCCTGAAGTAAAAGAGGAGGCCGGTAATCCTTTGCCATTGAATAATGACCCAACTGCATACGAATAAAATGCATAGCGCACTCCGATTGGTTTGGCAACAACATTACTGGTAACAATAATCTTATCACCTTGTATCATCGCAACAGCGGGTTTCCATGAGCCATCAGCATCATGGATTTCGAAATCTTTGAGTGGCTTGCCATTAGAAGTAAGCCCGCCATCTGTATGTGTGAAAGATACGATGGCCTGGTTACCATTAACTTTGAAACTCTTGTATAACGGTCCTGAATAAACGATATTCTTTTTGTGATAGGTTTTGTTGAGCGCCCATAGGGCCAAACGTTTTCCTACGTCTTGTTTATCAGAGGGGTGGATATTGCCATACTCGCCAATATCCATTGTAACAGCCATACCTGTATTGGGAGCAATAGCCAATGTTCTGCGTTGTGCGTCGCGTAGTTCAGCAGACAATGTGCTGTCTCCATTATTTTTGAAAGGCGCTATTTGAACAAAGTAAAATGGAAAATTGCCTTCCTTCCATTGTCCGCGCCAATCACTGATCATTAAAGGAAACAACCTGGAATATTGCTTCCCCCGTCCAACATTAGATTCACCCTGGTACCAGATTGCTCCCTTTATTGCAAAAGGAATTAATGGTGCTATCATTCCATTGTACAAAACAGTGGGTTGGTTTGGGTTGGAAGCAGCACCCATTGCAGGCTTTATCGCCTGTACCTTATACCACCAGTTCCCTGAAAGACTAATTGTGTCGTGACCACCTTCAGGGTGTAATTTCAACTTTTCTTTTGTGCCATAAATGCCGCCTCCACCGCCATTGTCAATCACTTTTACAGCGAGTGTATTTTGGCCGGGCTTGAAAAGATTTGCAGGAATGGTATAGTGCCTGTCAGTAGCCCACATTCCTCCCTGCATAGAACTATCGACAACAACACCGTTGAGAAAGGTAACGTCGTTGTCGTCAATCGGTCCCAGATCTAATTTTAAATTTTTGCCGTTCCAGTCTGAGGGTATATTGATAGTACGTCTGAACCAAACGATACCATCAATAAGAAGGCCATTGCTCTCCCATGAAGAAGGCAGGTTCATGGTGTGCCAACTAGTATCTGTTGGTCCGTATGCATTTTCGTTATGGTTTTCTTTTAATGCTTTTTGCCAAACAATCGAATTGAGGCTGTCTTTCCTTGTAAGTTCTTTTAAATTGCCAGGCATGGCATTTACAGCATCAATTGCCTGATTGAAATCTCCTAAAGTTTTCAAAGATGCTTCGCTTGTCCAGGCCTCGGCAACTGTGCCGCCCCAGTTAGTGCTTATCAAGCCAATGGGTACTTTCAGATGATTATAAAGTTCTCTTCCGAAAAAATAGGCAGTGGCGCTGAAGTTTGCAACAGATGCCGGAGAGCAAGATGACCATGAACCTTGCACATCCTGTTGTGGTGCAAAGGCAATTTTTCTTTCGACAGCAAAAAGCCTGATCGATGGATAGTTTGCATGCGCAATTTCTTCTGATGAATTTTTGATGGGAGCTACATCCCAGCCTTTCACAGGCATTTCCATATTGGATTGCCCTGAACAAATCCATACTTCACCTATCAATACACCATTCAACTTTCTGGACTCTCTTCCTTTGATCATTACTGAATATGGGCCACCAGCTCCGGGTGTTGGCAACTTCACCATCCACTTCCCATCGTTGCTGGCAATGGTCTGAACAGTTTTGTTATCCCAACTTCCACTGACTGATATTTTTTCACCTGCTGAAGCCCATCCCCAGATTGGGGCATTTGTGTTTCGTTGCAAAACCATGCTGTCGCTAAAAAATGCAGGTATTCTCATTTGAGAAAAAACGGTAGTTGCCGTTGCAATAAAGGTGAGAATGATGAGGAATATCTTTTTCATTGAAACGAAATTTCTTTTTTCAAAAAAAGTGCACGACTGATTCAGGAATCGTGATTGCTAATTTATTTCTTTTGAAGCAAAAGTTGTGTCCAACTTCTAAACGATACCATTATTGGCTTTAGAAATGTAAGGAACAAAAACCAGGAATATTTTTAAGGCGCTTATCCTCCCCAATTCTCACGATCAAGACTTCTGTACTGTATTGCTTCAGCAAGGTGCTCCGGTTTGATATCATCACTCTTGTCCAGGTCTGCGATAGTGCGGCTCACTTTCAGGATGCGGTCATAAGCCCGTGCTGACAGATTTAATTTCTCCATTGCTGTTTTCAGGAGATTGGAACCTGCTGAAGTAATCACACAAATTTCTTTGAGAAGTTTACTGCTCATTTGCGCATTGGCGTAAATGCCCGGATGGTCTTTGTATCGCTCCTCCTGTATCTCTCTTGCCTTTATCACTCTTTCACGAATAGCACTGCTTTTCTCATACGGACGTGTCGAACTTAATTCACTGAAGGCAACAGGTGTTACTTCTACATGCAAATCGATTCGGTCGAGTAAAGGCCCGGATATCTTATTCAAATATTTTTGAACAGCACCTGGTGCACAGGTGCATTCTTTGTCAGGATGATTGAAGTATCCACAAGGGCAGGGATTCATTGAAGCGATCAGCATAAAACTTGAAGGGAAATCCAATGCTACTTTTGCTCTCGAAATAGTAACTCGCCTTTCTTCCATCGGCTGACGCATTACTTCCAAAACTGTTCTTTTGAATTCGGGTAATTCATCCAAAAACAAAACACCATTATGCGCCAATGAAATTTCTCCGGGTTGTGGTACTGTACCACCTCCCACAAGAGCCACGTCAGAAATGGTATGATGCGGAGAACGAAAAGGCCTTTGCGAAATCAGTGTTGCGTTGGCAGGAAGTTTTCCTGCAACGCTATGAATTTTTGTAGTCTCAAGCGCCTCATGCAAAGTGAGCGGAGGTAGTATGGTTGGGAGTCTTTTTGCCAGCATCGTTTTGCCTGCACCCGGAGGGCCAACGAGGATTGCATTGTGTCCGCCGGCAGCAGCAATCTCCAGTGCTCTCTTGATATTCTCCTGTCCTTTTACATCTGAGAAATCTATTTCGTAATGGCTTTGTGCATCTGCAAATTCCTCCCTTGTGTTCACCACTACAGGCTCCAGCTTCGAAATACCGTTTAGAAATTCAATGACCTCTTTAATGTGATTGACACCATATACCTCCAGTTTATTGACCATCGCAGCTTCTCTTGCATTTTCTTTCGGTACGATAAGTCCTTTGAAATTTTCTTTTCTTGCCTGTATCGCGATGGGTAGTGCACCTTTGATAGGGCGGATGGTCCCGTCGAGGCTCAGTTCACCCATGATAATAAACTTTTCCAGTTCTTCAGCACTGTCAATTTGATTGCTTGCAGCCAGTACGCCCAGTGCGATTGGCAGATCAAACGCAGTTCCGCTCTTGCGGATATCTGCCGGTGCCATATTGACGATCACTTTGGTGCGTGGGAAAAAATATCCATTGGTTTTGATAGCTGATTGCATCCGCTCTGCACTTTCTTTCACAGCATTGTCAGCAAGACCAACAATCGTAACAAAAGAACCGGTAACTACATCCACTTCGATAGTAATGGTAATTGCTTCTACTCCATAAACAGCACTGCCAAAAGTCTTTACTAACATTGAATGGGGTCGTTGTTCGTGATTCGTGATCCGTTGTTCGTTATTCGTTATTCTCTCCTCGTTTGCTGAGCCTGTCAGACGAAGCCATGGCTTGTCTGACTCAGACCGAAGCGTCAGTACCGAAGCATGTTTGCTAAGCCTGTCAGCCGAAGTCAATACTTATCCGACTCAGCCGGAAGTATCAGACCCCATACACCCGTAGATCGCTGGCATTGATTACTAATCGTTGTAAGTTCTCAATGAACCATTAACCATTAACAATTCTAACTCCTCAGACTTCGATCTCTCCATCCCTTTTCCTCAACTCACATTCTCAATAATTCCTGCAATTCCTTGTCCTCCACCAACACAGGCTGTAACGATTCCATATTTTTTATTCAATCGTTTCATGTCATGGATAATCTGGACGGTCAGTTTAGTTCCGGTACAACCCAGAGGATGTCCCAAGGCAATAGCACCACCATTGATATTTACAATATCCGGATTCAATCCCAATGTGCGGATAACTGCAAGGCTTTGCGAAGCGAATGCTTCATTCAATTCGATGAGGTCAATATTATTAAGATTCATTCCTGCACGTTTCAAAACTTTAGGTACCGCTTCTATCGGGCCTACGCCCATGATGCGTGGATGTACTCCGGCGCTCACACAAGTTACAAGGCGTGCCATCGGTTTCAATCCTAATTCATTCATCATCTTTTCACTCATCACTATTACGAAGGCAGCGCCATCACTGGTCTGGGAAGAGTTACCTGCAGTGACGGTACCACCGGCAGCAAATACGGGTTTTAGCTTTGCCAAAGCTTCTATTGATGTATCGGCTCTTACTCCTTCATCAGTGTCGACAGTAAAAGTTTTCTTTTCTATTTTTTGATTCTTGCCAACAAAAGTTTCTTCTACTTCAATGGGTAAGATGCCGCTTTTGAAAAATCCGTTTTGAATAGCATGCATTGCTTTCTGGTGACTTTTCAAGCTAAATGCATCCTGATCCTGCCTCGAAATATTATATTCTTTGGCCACAGCCTCTGCTGTCAATCCCATTCCGAGATAATAGTCCGGAGTTTCTTTTGCCACAGAATAGGCAGGTACAGGTTTCCAGCCGGATGTGGGAACAAGGCTCATGCTTTCTGTGCCACCTGCTACTATACAATCTGCCATGCCGGTTCTGATTTTTGCTGTTGCAATGGCAATGGTCTCTAATCCACTGGCGCAATATCTGTTCACTGTTACGCCTGGAGTTTCGATACCCAATGCTCTGACACTAATCATGCGGCCCACCTGCAATCCTTGTTCTGCTTCAGGTACCGCATTGCCAACAATCACATCGTCCACTCGTTTGGGATCCAGTGCGGGGACTGATGCCATCAGGCTTTTGATAACGGTTACGGCCAGGTCATCAGGACGGTAAAAACGAAATCCTCCTCTCTTTGACTTTGTAACTGCGGTACGATAACCGGCAACAATATATGCTTCCATGTCCGGGATATTTTTATAAAAGTTAATGAACGTAAAGATAGTTGTTTATCTAACTTTTATCAAAACCACTTTTGGCCTATTGATAGTACCTGGCTACAACCGGAATTTTTCTTCCCGGCCCAAAAGCTTTTGGAGATATGCGGAGAATCGGGCAAAACTGGTATCTCTTGAATTCGGCCTTATTCACCAAAGCCAGTGCAAACTTTATCACATCTGCATCATAACCCATTTTCTGAATTTCTTCTGCCTGTTTTGCCCATTCGATGTATTGATACAAAACAGGATCGAGCAGGTCATACGGAGGAAGGCTTTGTGAATCTAATTGCCCCGGCCTCAATTCTGCAGAAGGTGGTTTCGTCAGAATGTTATTGGGAATTATTTCATTTTCACTGTTGATGTTTTTTGCAAGTTCATACACCTGCAGTTTATAACAATCACCCAGTACGGATAAACCACCGGCCATGTCGCCATACATGGTTCCATACCCGACAGCCAGTTCACTTTTGTTGGAAGTATTTAGCAAGACTCGTCCGAACTTATTAGCTATTGCCATTAGAATGTTACCGCGTGACCGGGCCTGGATGTTTTCTTCTGCAATATCCTTTTGAGTACCCTCGAATACAGGGTGAAGTGTATCTTCAAAAGCCTGGTAAACCTTTTCGATGGGGATGATGTGGTAAGGGCTGTTCAGATTTTTGCACAACTGTTCACCGTCGCTTACACTGTGTGTGCTGCTGTATTGTGATGGCATCAAAACAGACAACACGTTCTCACTACCGAGTGCCTCACAGGCTAAAGCTATGGTGACCGCACTATCGATACCTCCACTATTTCCGATGATCGCTTTTTTCAATCCTAATTTCCTGAAGTAATCGCTGATGCCGAGTACGATTGCTTTTCTGACCTGTTCAATATTCAGAGATGGTGAGAGGTGTTCAGGAGCCAGCAAACTGTTAGGAACCTTCGCTGCTTGCTCTTCAATCCCCTCTATGCAATACCCATCATCACTTAAAGAGATCAATGCGGTGTCTTCATCAAATTGAGATAATTGTTTACACAGGTTGGCATCCTTGTCGAATATTAATGAAGCTCCATCAAAAATAGTTTGAGTCTGAGCGCCCGTAGCATTTACATAGATCATTGGGAGGCGGTACTTCAGCACGTTTTGCTTGATGGTCGCTTTCCGGTCTTCTGCATGTGTGTAGTCAAAGGGAGATGCAGAAATGTTGATCATGATGTCGGGTTGTTTCGCCATAAGTTGATCCATGGGGCATATACGGTACAACGGGTTATCTCCAAGGTTCCAGATGTCTTCACAGATAGTGAGCGCTATTATCTTTCCTTTGAAATGAACAACGTCCCATTGATAAGCCGGCTCGAAATACCGGTATTCTTCAAAGATGTCATAGTTAGGCAGGCAGGTTTTTTGTACAATGGCCTTGATTTTTTTTTCATGAAGAAAATAAGCTGCATTGAACAAATCCTTTCCTTTAGGGTTTTCATTACGCTGCGGTGCACCAATGATCACTGCAATGTCATCAGCATGTTCTTTGATTTCATCAACGGCTTTAAGGCAGTCATTGATGAATTCTCTGAAATATAGAAGATCAGCAGCCGGGTAGCCACATACGCACAATTCGGTAAATATTGCAAGGTCGGCTCCCAGGCTCTTTGCTTCCTTGATACCCGTGATGATCTTATTGACATTACCGGTGAAGTCACCTACAGTATAATTTTGCTGAACGATATAAACTCTCATGTTCAATCTGTTGAAGTTGAATTTTTGAAATAGAAGCCACTTTCATCTCGTTTAAAGTTTGTAAAATTAAATACATACTTGCATCAACAGGTAACTTCATATTTATTTTCCTTTTATTTGCCGGATGAAAAATTGTACACTTCTTTTCCTGGTCGTTGTTTTTTTGTGCTCCTGTTCGGGCCCGGCTACTCCGGATGTATCCGATATCAAAGTGAATATTCAGTTGGAGAGATTTGACAGGGATTTTTTTGAGGTAGATACCAACAACATTGCCGGCGCATTGCAAAATTTGAAAAAGCAATATCCGGGTTTCCTTCCGGGCTTTGTTGAGAATATACTTGGACTGCCACTGGATAGTGTGATGTTGAACGGCGGCAGGGCTTCAGATGCGGTAAGACAGTTTATCAGGGATTACTATCCTGTCAAAGACTCCTGTGAAAAGATATTTGGTGATTTTTCAAAAGAGAAAGCGGAGGTCGTTCAGGCATTGAAGTATGTGAAGTATTATTTTCCGTCTTATCATCTGCCGGAGAAATTGATCACTTTTATCGGGCCAATGGATGCTTTCTTTTCTACATCGTTTGGCATACAAGGAGACATCATTACACCACAGGCGCTGGGGGTGGGGTTGCAACTACACCTGGGCAGAAACTTTTCATTTTATACCGGGGAGGTAGGCAGGGATTTGTATCCTGAATACATTTCATACAATTTTGATCCGGAGCATATATCGGTTAACACGATGAAAAATATCATTGACGATATGTATCCCGCGAATAAGGGCGGTAGCTTGATAGAAACGATGGTAAATAGTGGGAGGAAATATTTTTTGCTGACAAAATTCTTGCCTGAGAAGGGTGAAGCTGTTTTATTGGGTTATACCAAAAAGCAATTCGAAGGCGCTCAATCTAATGAAGCAGTGATCTGGGATTTCTTCCTCAATAATAATTTGCTCAATAATTCGGACCCGAATATGGTAAAGAATTATGTAGGCCCCAGCCCAAAGACTCAGGAATTCGGTGAAGGCTCACCGGGTAACCTCGGCAGTTTTGCCGGCTTGCAAATCGTAAAAAAGTTTATGGAACAAAATCCGAAACTAACTCTGGACAGCATGATGAAATTACCACCTCGTGAAGTGTATGAGCGTTCTAAATACAAACCCAGGAGTTAATTCATCTTAAATGGAACTACCATTTCAAATTCAGGAACATGGATTTCAAATGTTTTCTTGTTCTGTGTGTTGAGCATTAAGTATTCGCCACTCATTTTACCCATTTCACTATTCAGGTTGCATCCACTTACATACTGGTACTGATCTCCCGGGTAAATGATTGGCTGATTTCCAACTACACCTTCACCTTCTACTTCGCGCGATTGGGAAGTGCTGTCGAAAATATGCCAGTGTCTTGTTAGCAGTTGAACAGGAAATTCGTTGTTGTTTTCGAGAGTAATGCGATATGCAAAAGTGTAATCATCAGTTGCAGGATTGCTGTATTCTTCCTGGTAAAAAGTTTCTACGGTCAGTTTGATTCCGCATGAAATTTTTGAAACCATAAATGCAGGGTTTTGAAATGATGACATACTGGTACGATTTAAAAATAGTGATAAATTGTTTTCAAATCACTTTTATGTTTTTATATCCGTTTTTTCTTAACCACTGTTGCACTTTATCGCGGGTGTCTCCCTGTATTAAAACTCCATTCTCTTCTGTAGTGCCTCCGGTACCACAATACTTTTTAAGCTCTTTGCCGATCGATTCTATTTTCTTGTGATCTTCATCAAATCCGGTGATCAGTGTAACAACTTTGCCTGCCCGATGCTTCTTATCCAGCCTTATGGTAATCTTTTGCTGATCCACCGGTAAATATTCCTTTTCATTTTCATCATCTGTCTGACGCATCAAATCCGGATTGGTTGAATAGACAAGGCCGTTTTTATTAAATTTTTTCATGGAGATTGAGTTTGACAGGTATGCATATCCGAAGTATGATTGCTAAATTACCAAAGTCTTCCATAACGTTATCAACTCAGAATAGTGCTTTTGAATGCATCATCGAAAGAATCAATTTTCTTTGGTATTATTCTACAAAACTTTTCCACAGGATGTAGGAAACTATCTATTTTTCAAACCTGATTTCCTGCAAAAGCATGTTGCCATTTTTATCCTTTGCAAATAAGGTCAGGCGGTATGTGCCGCCTGAAGTAGCAAGATTCCCGATACAATAAGCAGTTCCGCCGCTTTCACTTTGGTGTAATACTTTGAAATCTGAAACTTTGTTTTTCTCAAAAAAGTCAGTAATGACTTTGGAAGCCTGTCTTTTATTGTAGGTGTTGTTTTGTGAGTTGAGCGTTATCTCTACAGAATTGTCAAGATAGGTAGCCACATCGGTTGCACTTCCTTTCTTAAAGGCCTGGATGATTTCATTCATCGACAGCGCCGGAGCTACAATGAGTGCTGCTGCCAGGGTGGTGTAAAGAATAATATGCTTCATAAAATATGGGTTTGAAATTCTTCTTTGGTTGTTTGGGTAATCATAAATATAACGTATAAGTCCTGAAAATTAATGTGAATATAATAGCTTTGAACCATGAATAAAAACAAATTAGCACTCATTATAATGGATGGATGGGGCCTCGGAAAAGTTGCACAGAGTGATGCAATACAACATGCAAAAACTCCATTTGTAACCTCACTTAATAAAAAATATCCTCACAGTACACTCACTACTTTCGGCAGAGCTGTCGGTTTACCGGAAGGACAGATGGGCAATAGTGAAGTAGGACATCTGAACCTCGGTGCCGGGCGCATTGTTTATCAGGAGTTGGAAAGAATCAATGTAGCAATTGAAGATGGTACACTTGCTAAGAATGATGTTTTGAATGCTACTATCGAACATGCAAAAAAGAATAACAAGTCATTGCATCTGATGGGATTGGTGAGTGATGGTGGAGTGCACTCTCACATCAGTCATTTGAAAGCACTGGCCTCTATCTGCAAAGAACGTGGTTTGAAAGATGTGTATGTTCATGCCTTTACTGACGGCCGTGATACCGATCCGAAAAGCGGTAAAGGGTTTTTAGCGGACCTGCAAAAGCATCTTGAAAAGACCACTGGTAAGATAGCGTCAGTTACCGGAAGGTACTATGCGATGGATAGAGACAAACGGTGGGAGAGAATCAGGAAAGCTTATGATGCATTGGTGAAGAGAGAGGGAAAGCGCACTGATGATATATTGAAAGCAGTTCAGGAATCTTATGACGATGGCGTTACAGATGAGTTCATTCTGCCGATTATCAATGATAACACTCCGGACGGGTATTTGAGAAACGGTGATGTAGTTATTTGCTTCAACTTCCGTACAGACCGCTGCCGCCAGATTACGCAGGCCCTGACGCAACAGGCATTTCCCGAACAGGGAATGCAACCGCTTGACTTGTACTATACCACGATGACTATCTACGATCATGAATTCAAAGGAGTTCATAATATTTTTGACAACCAGGATCTGAGGGAAACAATAGGAGAGGTACTGGAGGCAAATAATAAAAAACAAATTCGAATAGCTGAAACAGAAAAGTATCCCCATGTAACTTTTTTCTTCAGTGGTGGCAGAGAAAAACCATTTGAAGGTGAGAACAGGATCATGATTCCTTCGCCAAAGGTGGCTACCTACGACCTGCAACCGGAAATGAGCGCTTATGGAGTAACAGAAGCTTTGTTACCTGAAATTAAAAAACAGGAAGTGGATTTTATATGCCTGAACTTTGCCAATGCTGATATGGTAGGGCACACGGGAGTTTGGAATGCTGTGGTCAAAGCTGTAGAAACAGTGGATCAATGTGTAGAAAAAGTAGTAACTACTGCATTGGAAAATGGGTATATGGTCTTCCTTACAGCAGATCATGGAAATGCTGATTTTATGATCAATGAAGATGGAACTCCTAACACTGCTCACTCGAAAAACCTGGTACCATATTTTGTGATAGGCGCAGGAAGTGATATTAAATTACATCCCGGCAAGTTGGGAGATGTGGCACCCACAATACTCAGGTTGATGAACATCAAGGTGCCGCAGGTTATGACGGGAGAAATTCTTTTTGATTAAAAGGCTAATATTGTATTATGAAAAAATTCTTCAAGACCCTGCTTATTATTATTGTTATCGCACTGGTGATCATCCAATTCATAAGGCCGGCAAAGAGCACGTCATCTCATGCTGAAACAATGGCGATTGCCAGCGTGGTGGAAGTACCCGAGCCGGTATTGCAAACACTTAAGGGAGCATGTTACGATTGCCATAGTGATGAAGTGACCTATCCCTGGTATTGGAATGTGCAGCCCGTTGCCTGGATATTGGCAGACCATATCGAAGACGGACAAAGGCATCTGAACTTTTCTGCCTTTGGCAGCTATACCCTGAGAAGGCAGTATAAAAAGCTGGATGAGATAAGGGAAGAAATGGAGCATGGCGAGATGCCCATCAATTCTTATAAATGGCTTCATAAATCAGGACGATTAACCGAGGCACAGAAACAGGAAATTTACAGTTGGGTGGAAAAATCACGCCAGCTTATGGAGGCAAAATATCCTATTGATAGTTTGCGCCGTAAGTAGTTCTTTTCGTCCTTTCAGGACAACTTTCCGGTAAAATATGCGGGGTAGGTTTATTCCTGAATATACTTCTGTAGCCATTGAGGTGTATTATGCTACTAAAAGACAAGTTTTGTCGAAAATGGATATCCTGAGTCTCTATGCCGGTATGTTCCTCATCACCAATATTTTCCACCCATCAAAAATATTGGTGAATACACTTTTTTTTCAAGCAGCACATTTAGAAATAAATTGTCTTACCTTAGATTGGTGAAACCAAGCCAGATGACTGAAGACCAAATAATCCAGGGTTGCCGGGAAAATCAGGCCCATGCCCAGGAGGCAATGTATGCGAAGTTTAGTCCTCACATGCTTGGTGTGTGTTATAGGTACGCGAAAAACAAGGAGGATGCCGAGGACATGCTGCAGGAAGGATTTATGAAGGTGTTTGGTCAGATTCACCAGTTTAAGGGTGAAGGCTCTTTTGAAGGTTGGGTAAGAAGGATTATGGTGCACACCTGCATCAATCAACTGAAGAAGCATAAGAAATTCAATGAAAGTGTGCCTCTTGTACATGCAAGTGACCTGTCTTTCAAAGATTATAATATTCCTTCTTTGCTTCAGGCTAAGCAGGTGGTAGAATGCATTAGGTTGTTACCGTTAGGATATCGCACGGTACTCAATTTATATGCAATTGAAGGATTCTCTCACAGGGAGGTTGGAGAGATATTGGATATAGAGGAAAGTACCAGCCGTTCTCAATACACAAGAGCGAAAGCGCTGTTGGAGGAAATTCTGATTAAGAAGAAAATATTGGCAAAGCCGCATGAGAAATTAAAATTGGTTTCAGGAGAACACTAATTGTTTATGAATTTATTAATTACCAAAAAAGACCTGAATGGTGAACGATGGAAAGCAGATTTGACACGAATGACTTTGAGCGTTCCTTAAGAGAACAGGCGGATAAGTTTTATTTGATACCTTCCGAGCGTGTCTGGAAGAGTATTTACAATGATTTGCATCCCGGAAGCAAGTGGCCATCACTTGGAGTTGGAATTATTTTATTGATCAGTCTGTTTTGGATTGGTAATACCCATACAAGTACAGTGAATCCTAATACTTTGAGAGTTGTTCAGAAGAACTCTGCATCGGCCTATAAGGATGAATCTGCGACTGCAATCTCCTCATCTTCTACTGTACACTTACAACCTGGAACTGTGCAGCAATTTAACAACCAAAAAATAGTTGCTGAACAAACAGTGTCGCTCCCAATAGCAGCAAAAATTTTGAAACGCAATAATGAAAGCTTACCGGAAGGTACTGTCTTGGATGCCGGAAATGTGGGAAGTCAAAATAATCAATCGTTATCACTACAACAAGTCATAAATATACCTGCTCTTTCCACAGGTATTCATGCAAGAATTTCCCCAAAATCCTTAGCTGATGTAAACAAAATTCTGAATAGGAGGAGTAACCCTGAAATGTCAGATCAACTTCAAAAGGTGATCAGCACGTTTGTGTCCAGAGGGGCTGAAACTGAAAGTGAACGCTTCTTGCCAGCGAAAACTCAGGTTGTGAAGAGTAAAAAAACAAAGAGAAAAGCTGATTGGGCTTTATTTGTAACACCACAGAGGAGTTATGTTCATTTTAAAGGAACCAACCTGAATGAACCACCTGTTCAAAGCCTGGTAGCAACAAGCCCTAATACTGTACACAAGATGAACACGACGGGCCGGTTTGGCTTACAGGCTGGAGTTGATGTCAATTATAAACTTACAAGAAGTATAGACTTCACATCAGGATTTCATTTGAGCTACAATGGTTATAATATCATAGCTGAACTTGCACACCCTTCACTGGCCTCTGTTACATTCCGTGATTCAAAGGGTAATTTGTTTACGAAAAATTATATGTCATATTATGGCAATAGCAATAATGGTAGCCTGAAGATCACCAACTATAATATGCAGTTTGCAATTCCTGTTGGTTTGCAATGGACATTATTTGAGGAGGATAATGTGAAGGTGAGCGTAGTATCGACTGTTGAACCTTATCTTGTACTGGGAAGCCAGGCTTATATTCTTGCAGGCGATGGCAAGAAGTTCGTTAATGACCCTGACCTGATCCGTCGGGTAAACCTCAATGGTACTTTTGGTTCTGTAGTTACATTCAGCAGTCACAAGATCAATTGGAACATCGGGCCAAGTATCCGCTACCAGGTATTATCTACCTATCAAAATATTTATCCTATCAGGGAACATCTGATCAATTACGGACTTCGTATAGGCATCAGCAAGCCTATGTAATATAGTTGCTTATAGCATCAAAATTAAAAGGCCGCCTGTAGGGCGGCCTTTTAATTTTGAATAAACTTGCACCATTTAAGCCAGAGTTGCATCCATTGTAATAGCAATAGAACTGCTCAGTGATTTGGAAATAGGACAATTCTGTTTTGCATTTTCTGCACACTCCTTATATTTTTCAGGAGTTATCCCGGGGATTTTTGCCTCTACTTTCAGATGTGATTTAGAGATGACTCCTTCACCAAAGGTGATGTCGCAGCGTGTATCAATAGAATCGGCTGTAAACCCCGCTTCGTTCAAAACAAAACTTAACTTCATTGAAAAGCAACCGGCATGTGCTGCGGCAATCAATTCTTCCGGATTAGTACCATCTTTAGCCTCTCCAAACCGTGTGGCAAATGTAAAAGGAGAATCCTTCAATGCTTTGGTTTCTGTAGATAAAGTCCCTTTTCCTTCTTTACCTGTGCCACTCCAGTGGGCTGTTGCATACTTACTCATGATTATTGTTTTTATTTATTTATGAATTCAGAAATTTGGTTGAAACTTAATATTCCGGCAAAATCGGTT
Source organism: Chitinophagaceae bacterium (assembly GCA_039811325.1). GTDB lineage: Bacteria > Bacteroidota > Bacteroidia > Chitinophagales > Chitinophagaceae > Ginsengibacter. The sequence continues at coordinate 28,539 of JBDHYH010000024.1, forward strand.
TAGATTGCATGATCTTCTCTATTTTGTCCAATACATCCGGGGTTAATGCTGGTAACGTATCAAGCGCTGACAGATTTTGCAAAAGTTGCTGCTTCTTAGTGGCTCCGAGAATGGCAGTAGATACATGAGGATTTTTTAAGCACCAGGCAATAGAAAGTGTGGCGGGTGGAATTCCTAATTTACCGGCAAACTCTGTCAGCTTTCTCACTTTCCGGAGCTTTTCTTCCCATAAATATTTATCATTCAGCCATTCCAATCCCTTTAATGAAAGTCTTGAGTTTTTGGGAATCCCATCATTATATTTTCCCGAGAGCAATCCACTTGCCAGTGGGCTCCAGATCGTTGTGCCAAGACCTACTGTATTATACAGAGGCAAATATTCTTTTTCCACTTTTGATCTTTCCAACAGGTTGTATTCCGGTTGTTCCATAGTGGGGCCGATCAGATGATGTTTTTCAGCTATTCTATGAGCATCCATAATCTCGACTCCGCTCCATTCACTGGTGCCCCAGTATAATATCTTTCCTTGTTGCAGGAGTGCATTCATTGCAAAGACTGTTTCTTCAACAGGAGTTTGCTTATCAGGCCTGTGACAAAGAAAAAAATCAAGGTAATCAACCTGCAGCCTCTGCAATGCTTCATTGCACGCTTCTATAACATGCTTGCGGCTAAGCCCCCGTTGATTGGGTTTTGTTTCTTTACCATGCCAACCGAAAAAAACTTTCGAGGAAACCAAATAGGATGTACGATCCCATTTTTTCTTTTTCAATACCCGACCCATCATTTTTTCACTTTCGCCTTGCGCGTAAACTTCGGCATTGTCGAAAAAATTGATGCCGTTATCATAAGCAATCCCCATCAGTTGATCAGCTTTAGTGTCATCGACTTGCTTCGTGAAGCTGATCCAACTACCAAAACTGACCAGGCTTACCTGTACGCCACTCTTGCCCAATCGTCTGTACTCCATGAATTGTATTTTTTTGCTGAAAGGTACAAATTTGATTCCAGCCTGTGGAAAGCATGCAGGAAATGAGATGTGGAATGGGGGTACCGCTCAAGTTCCAGGCTTATTGTAGTCAATCTTAATTGCAAACCATCATAAATGGAAATGACTATAACAAATTTTCTCAAGGCAAATCTGACTTTGGTACCCTTATGATTCCTCTTCCATTAATCACATGCCAACTCTTGAAATCCTGAGGTGCATCAAGTCCGTCTCCGTCTATGATATGCGTAGGAGTACGGATGCGCACCGGTTTGTCGGTATAGAACTCATGGCCGGTCAGGTTTCTGTCCCAATATAATTCGCGACAGAATAAAGTATCTCCGATTGTATTGAATACTACTACACTGTCTCTCAGATAGACCTTGCTCTCGCTCTCAAAATATTTTGCATAATGAGCGTTAAGTTGACTCTCTACTTTCAGGCTGTCGTCGAAAAAATCGGCATGGATTGTATTGGGGAATTCGATGAAAGGGTTGGAAGTGACATGACGCAGCATGAGAGGGGCGGTGATCCGTGATTTGGTCTTTGCACCCATTGTGTAGAGGATAGTAACCTCCTTCGCCGTTTCAATACCGATTTTTTTTGCCGAAATATTTTCGATATCAGACCGCTTGTTTTCGCAAGAAGTGATGACTGTAGTGAAAATAAACGCCATCATCCCAAGCATTAATTGGTATGAAAAACGGAAATACATTGAGGGGGAAAGTTAATAATATTTTTGACGAAGGAACCAGACATCGCTCAGAGAAAAACCAAGACTAATGCGATACATACTTTCGGTGATATTGTTATTGACATTACCCCGGTTGTTGTATTCAAAGCTAATATTCATGACACTGAACTGGTTATTGTTAAACGTGCGCTTTCTGCTCATTGGGAATGCCCCACCCAAACTGAATGAATAAACCGGGAGGTCATTTTCTACAGCTATGTAATCCTTGCCAAAAGAAAACCCTGCACGGTATTTTACAAAACTGAAATAACCTGTTGAATTGGTGGTAGCCGGAAAATACTGAAAGCCTAACCTTGCATTCCAACTGTCTCTTAATGGCTCCTTCTGTCCAAAAAATCTGTAGTCGCTCCATTTGCTGGTTTCGTAATCTGCACCTATTAAAAAATGTTCTTTTTCCAAAGCAAATCCAAAACCATAAGTTGCAGGTAAGGTTACTTTCCCGCCTTCCTCATGCGAATCATAAACACTATCAACGGTAGTAGCACTGCCATACTGATCGTAAACAAAAGTTTCACGCTTTATATCCCTGTTTGCATTGTAACTCTTTTTAAACTGAGAGTATGCTCCCAATCTCAATGTACCATTCTTGACTTTGATTTGATATTGCAATCCTGCGTCGAGGAACATACCTCCGAAGTGGCTTTGTGTTTCATAGTTAGCTTTGTAATAACTAACAGTATCATTTAAAAAACTCAAGCGGGTACTGTATTTTTTTTCACCGAAGAGCAATCCGGTATTTATACCAAAACTAAAATTTTTCAATCGCACTGCAGTTCCGATCAACGCCTGGTTGACGCCACCGCTCCCTTCGTACAGGTAAGAAACACTGTCTGCAGGGATTCGCCCTATCGTCTGTAATTTGTAATTGATACGGGTAACCGGTCTCAAACCTAACGTCAATGCCCACCCGATATTTTTCTTTTGCGCTTTCTGGTTACCGTTTAGCAACGGTAGCCCCAGGTTCAGGTAGCTCAAAATGGCATACTTGGATTTGAAGTTAGCAACGGGTACTTTGCTTTTCAAATTATCTGCATCATATTCAAATCCTATGTCGAAGGTGGTATAAAAAAGATTGCTGTAAGATGCCGGGTTTACAGTATTGGTGGCTGTAGGATCAGACATTCCTGCTGAGATTCCACCCATTGCACGATTGCTGATACTGGGCAGTGGTACCAGGTTGCCTACACCATACCTGGAATAGGGAGAGTTGATTTGCGAATAGCAAAGCAATGGAGCAAATGCCAGGAGGGCAATTGCAGTTATTAATATTTTATTCATGATTGTATTCGCTGATCGCATAAAGCCCTTTTAGTATCAAAGCAGGGTCGGCAAATATCTTATATTTGATGAGGCGTGCAAAATCACCCGAATCACCCCCGGTTAAAAGCACGTTAAAATTCAGGAACCTTTTTTCGTATTCTTCAATGATACCGTTCATTTCAGCAGCCATTCCCTGCAATACGCCACTGAGCAAATTTGTGCGTGTATCATAGCCGATCAATGGATAATTCCAGTTGGGTTTTACTAATGGTAGCATCGCTGTAAACTCGTGCATACTCTTAAAACGCATTTCCATACCGGGTGATATGCTACCTCCAAGAAACGTGTGGTATTTATTGACGAAGTTGTAAGTGATGCAGGAACCCAGTGCGATCACAAGATTATTTTGATTGGAGTAATGAGTAGATGCATAAGCAGCTATGGCAAGCCTGTCTGCCCCAATCGTTTCAGGTTTGGCTATCGGCACATTGAACGGAACACGGATTCCGGAACCTACCAGGAGAAATTCGGTTTTTTCCCTTAGCAACTCTTCAATTTCGGGATTGTGATTGATCACAGACGAAAGCAATGTACGCCTGGCCCGAAATTTTTCTACGACTGCATTTATTTCCTTGTCGATGGACCCTGTAAGTAGCCCCTGGTGAATGAGTTGGCCACTTGAGAATACGCCATATTTTAATCGTGTATTTCCAAAATCAAAGCAGATCGTTGTTTTATCCAAAGCAAGTGGTTTATTCGGTGCGAATTTAATGGAATTGGGAAATCATTGGTCCTTTGGTCAAATTCCAATAGTATTTTAATAAGCATGGATATTCCGCTGATAACGCCCACTCAAAAAACTTCAAATCTATCCTTCCTGCCAAACCCTCAACTCTAAACATTCCTAAACCCTCTAAACCTTTCTAAACTAAATTCTAACCTTCCATTTCATTTAAACTCTTTAAAATGTCCATTCATCTTTATCCGCTTCTTGAGCGCTTCTGTCTCTGCTACTACCGGCAGAATACTAACTAAATGCCGCTTTAGGTATTCTTGTCGATGCAGTTCATCCAGTAATTCCAGCAACTCATATTCTTGCACCACTGAAAGCCCTGCGTGGTGCGCCACATCATAACTTTGGAGCAGGTGATCTTCCTTCTTAAAGTCTTTCTGAATATTCAGCATTTCATGAAGTATCTTTATTGACGAAAGTACTTTGTTCATGAGTGCAGGCCTTCCGTTAGGCTTGTTGGGTGGATAGTTGACGATGGCGCCGTTGTAAAGTTTGTTGGGCACTTCATGAATTGTTTCAAGTATTCTGAAAACTCGTGTACCCATTGTAGTTATATCCATCTCACCATTGTCATAGACTTTTACGATTTCGCTAATTTCAACCAGGGTGCCCAGTTCATTGATTTTATCATTGATCATTAATGGTATTCCAAAAGATTTTTTGGATTCGTGGCAGTCCTTGACCAGTTGTTTGTATCTCGGTTCAAAAATGTGCAGGTTGACCTTTTCGTCAGGGAAGATGACAATGGGTAAGGGGAATATTGGAATAAAATTAGTCATCAGGTTGTTTTTTTTCAGTTGAGGAATGGATTGAAATGGTAAGGTTCTATCATCCCAAATTAGCGCCTTAAATTCATTTTTCATCATTAAATATTTTACCCGGGTTTTTTTCTGATAAAAATATTTTCTCTGTGTTACCAAAATGTAACTTCGCTCAATGTCTTCTCAAAAGGAAATTGATATCAAGGAACTGGCGCGTGGCATCTCAAAGATTGAGAACAAATCAGAAGGATACGAAAATTTACTCTTCAGGGAAGGGGTAAATAGTGCCAAAGTCATAGGTATTACCGGCGCACCCGGTTCGGGGAAGAGTACACTCACCGATGCTTTGATTCAGCAGGTTATTGCTGATGAAAAGAAGGTGGCTGTCCTTTGTGTGGATCCATCCTCACCATTCAACAGGGGAGCACTGTTGGGCGATCGCATTCGTATGAGCGACTGGTACAATCATCCTGGTGTGTTTATTCGTTCGCTCGCAAGCCGTGGTTCACTCGGTGGTCTGCATCCACATATTATTGAAATTACAGAATATGTGAAGCATGAAGGATTTGATTATGTAATAATAGAGACCGTAGGAGTGGGGCAGAGTGAAGTGGACATTGCAGCACTTGCAGACATCACCATAGTAGTTTTGGTACCGGAAAGTGGTGATAGCATCCAGTCAATGAAGGCAGGTCTGATGGAGATAGCAGATGCTTTTGTGGTCAACAAAAGTGATCGTCCCGATGCAGATACTTTTTACAACAACCTAAAGAAGATGACCCGGCCGGTGTTCAGAGACCACAAGGATATGAAACCAATTTTTAAGACGATAGCCTCTGAGAGAAAAGGAGTGGAAAGACTTTATGAATACGTGAAGAAATTGAACCTCGGTGGATTCTCTGAAGAGAAGAGAGAATTGCTGATACAAAAAGGATTTACGCTCTTACAATCTTTAATGATGGAAAGGATAGATCAGAAGGATTTTAAAATACAACTCAACAAAATGCTCGATAAAGGACAGGTGGACTTGTTTTCCTTTGTAAGGCAATTTGCGGATAAAATAAAATAGTAACAACACTCCGTGTTGGTAATTCACTATTAAACCAAACCAACACCCAAAAACTACAAAAAGAATATGGATCAACTAAAACTCGGCATTGGCACAAGGCTTCAACATACGAAATATGGCCCAGGCGTAATCACAGGAGTACGATTTGCTACCTACCTGATTACATTTTTAGAAACCGGTACAAAAGAAATTGACAAGAATGACCTGGAACTGGAAGAGATCATTCCGGAAAATGTAACAGTTGAAATAGAAACCTCAAGTGATGTCGAAAAATCATTATTGAAAATTCTGCGTCTGTGGAGTGATGCCACTGAGGTAGTACCCTTGGGTGATAAATGGCAGGGAGGAATGATGGTACTTCATGCCGGAGATAAAAACCTGAAGCCAAAAGAAGTTCCGATAGAAGTCTTCTTTCATAAAATAGTGATGCTGCGCGACAGGGTCAGAGTGATGGAACAGCAGATCAATGCACACAAGAAACTCTCAGATGAAGACAAAGTAAATCTTCAGCAATACATTACCCGCATCTATGGTACACTCACCACATTCAATGTTTTGTTCAGAGACAAAGAGCATTGGTTTGTAGGTGAGAAAGGAGGAAGCGAATAATGAGGCACCAATTGTTTTGTGGCTGATGTTTAGATCGAACTCTTTTGAAGTACAGGATCACCGTATTTAGTTTGGATACTATTGATCGTCCAGGCAATGGTAAACGTGGGTATAAAATCGAGGCCGGGAAATCCTTCTTCGATAAATGAAAACACTGCTCCTGACAATCCAAATCGCTTCCTTCCGAAAAGCAAAATGAAAACGAAAGCAGATACCGGCGCCCACAGCACATCTGTCAGTTCTCCAAGTACTGGTATGGCATAGCTCAGGTAGCCAACACAGTCAAGCAGAAGGCAAAGCATCAGAGAAGGTTTTTTCCGTGGCACAGTTTCCATGGTTTGAAGTGTCTGTAATGGATTTCAAACATATCAATTCATCTGTTAACTTTCTGTTTTTTTCTTGTGTGCTTTTCTGTTTTAACGTAACTTCGCACCCCTTTTTAAGAAAGCCGGTTTTTCCGGTGCAAAACATTATATGGATATAAGAAATATCGCCATCATTGCCCACGTTGACCACGGTAAGACTACCCTGGTTGATAAAATCATTCACAGTACCAACATCTTCCGCGACAACCAGGAGTCTGGTGAACTGATCATGGATAATAATGATTTGGAACGTGAACGCGGCATTACTATTTTCAGTAAGAATATCTCAGTTACTTACAAAGATGTAAAGATCAATGTCATTGATACTCCCGGCCACAGTGACTTTGGTGGTGAAGTGGAACGCGTGCTGAAAATGGCAGATGGCGTATTATTATTGGTAGATGCTT
>JBDHYH010000025.1:0-35058 GCA_039811325.1 Chitinophagaceae bacterium
CTACGGGGCCAATAATTCAATATACTTCTTTCGTCTTGGTCACCTACTCCTGAAACCTTCCGCCGTGGCGGATACTCTATTCAGTTGAGCTACGGGGCCAATAATTCAATATACTTCTTTCGTCTTGGTCACCTACTCCTGAAACCTTCCGCCGTGGCGGATACTCCCTGCCTGTCGGCAGACAGGTATTCAGTTGAGCTACGGGCCTTTGTCTTGAAAGGGAGCGCAAAAATAGCAAAATATTACTTCACCCGCACCTCTATCTGATAAAATTTAGTTAGAGGTTTCTTTTCCTGTTCTGTTACAATAAAACATTTTTCAATTCTCTTTCGGTAAATGCCCTGCGATAATCTTCCGGAATGCCGATATCAATGAAAAAACCATCCTGAATACAGCCGTAGATAGCGCCTTCCTGGCCGACTAGCTTTTCCAGGTAATCCCTTTCGAAAGAAAATACTTTTTCGAAGGGCTGTCTCATAAAACTTTCAGTATTCAGCATATACATACCGCCATTGATCAGTCCTGCCTCACAATAATTCTTTTCATGGAAAGCCGTAACTCTGCCACTGGAATTAATTGAAACCGAACCATAACGGTCAAAGGATTCCATTGGTTTCAGAGCAAGTGTACAATCGCTATTCATTTCTGCATGGAATTCGGCCAGTGAAAAGACATCCGCTTTGTAAAGTGTATCTCCATTGCAAACCAGCACATCCTTAGTTATTACTTTCCTGCATGCCAGGTTGATGGCTCCACCTGTACCCAGAGGCTTATCTTCCAGAGACAATGAGTATGAGAGCGATGCAAAATCCTTGTTTAGAAAATCAATGATCTTTTCACTCTTGTATCCTAATGAAAAAACAAAATGCCTGATATCCATCGAAAGCAAATAATGAATCAGGTAGGAGAGAAAGGGAACATCATTCACTGGTGCCAGGCACTTGGGTTGGTCACTCACTTCACTTCTCAGGCGTGTGCCCAGCCCTCCGGCCAGTATGATTGCTTCGCTGATCATTGCTGCGTTTTGCTGAAATAATTTGCCTCTACAAGTTCGCAGATTATATGACCAACCATGATGTGGCTTTCCTGTATGCGTGGTGTATCGTTCGAAGGCATATTCAACAAAACGTCTGCAAGATCTTTGAGTTTGCCTCCTGTACTTCCTGTGAAAGCAATGGTTGTCATTCCTTTTTCCTGGGCAGCTTCGAATGCATTGACGATATTCTTACTATTGCCTGACGTACTCATCCCGATTAGTACATCGCCTTCCTTTCCAATACCAATAATCATCCTGCTGTAGATTACATCGTAACTGTAATCATTGGCCACCGCTGTCAGGTAACTGGTATTGCAGTGCAGTGCTTCGGCAGGCAATGCATCCCGATCCAGGTAAAACCTTCCGCTGAATTCTGCGGCTAAATGCTGTGCATCTGAGGCGCTGCCTCCATTGCCACAGAACAATACTTTATTACCCTTCTCAAAAGCGGATACAATCACGTCCACACATTCTTTAATGGATTGAACGAGCAGATCATCTTCCATTATCCGGCGCTTGACATCAATAGATTGCTCCACTATTTTTCTGATTTTCTCCATAGATGATTACGGTTTTATTTTATTAGTTGCTCCACGTGGTCAACCCGTATTTTGTAAAGGTATATTCTCTTACCCTTCCTCCAAATTTTTTCAACTGTTCTATCACATTAAATCTTGTATTTCCGGGGCAATAGAAAATCATAAATCCACCACCTCCTGCACCACTTATTTTGCCGCCGGTGGCTCCGGCTTTTTTTGCAGAATCATATATTTCTTCTATCATAGGATTGGATATGTTATGCGCCATTTTTCTCTTTTGCTGAAAACCAAAATCGAGAATGTTTCCAAATTCATTTAGTTTTCCCCGAAGCAATGCTTCCTTCATCATCCTTGCCTGCTCCTTCAATTGATGCATAGCTTCTATACTCTTTTGATTTTTTTCGGTTACATTTTTTACCTGTTCATCAATGATTACAGCGCTCTGCCTGCTTGTCTCTGTAAAATACAATACAAGATTATTACACAATTCGTGCATGTACTCAGGCTTGATGCGAAGCGGATTCACGATCACCTTATCATCTTCATAAAACTCCATGAAATTTACTCCGCCAAATGTAGCAGCATATTGATCCTGTTTGCCACCAGAGAGAGCCAGGTCGTTTCTTTCAATGCGATATGCAAGGTGCGCAATGTCATAATCTCCAAGCGCCAGTTTTTGCCATTCGGCAAAGGCGCCGAGTATCGATACCACCAATGTGGAAGAAGTACCCAGTCCTGAACCCGCAGGTGCATCCACATTAGTAGTTAGATGAAAACCGGATTTTATATTTCCATAATCCCTTTGCAGAGAATTGTAAACACCTTTGAGCAGATCCAATTTTCCGTCTACGGGTAACTGTAGTTGAAAATCAAATTCCTGCCGCTCCTTTCTGTCTGCTGCTTCCACGATGATCTTATTTTCATTCAGTAGTTCGATATTGGCATAAGCAAACAACGAGATTGTAGCATTCAGGATAGCGCCCCCAAACCGGTCACTGTAAGGGCTTACATCTGTGCCACCACCGGCAAGGCCTATACGTAAGGGAGCTTTGCTTCTGTAAATCATTGCTGGTAATTGATAAGGCAGTAAAGATATAGAGTTTAGGTGTAGAGAAGAGAGGAGATAAGTTTAGAAAGTTTAGATTGGCTGAAGGAACTGGGAGTTTGAATACGGACAGATATCAGAGATCAGACAGGAAATTGCTCCATTTCTCAATAATGGGATATCACCCGGCACTCATCACTTCTACCTTGAGCAAGCCGGGAGGTAGAAGTCCGAAATTCATTTTCTTTGTTTCGTTTTCTCTAAGGCCTCACGCCTGTTTTTAACCTCCAGTATTTTGTAGATGTTATTGATGTGGGTTTTTACTGTGGATTGGGATATAAAAAGTTTTGCGGCAATTTCCTTGTTGGGCATTCCACTATTGATCAGGTCCAGTACCTGGTTCTCTCTTTGAGACAAAAGTGTTTTCAGATTTATCTTGCCTTCACTTTCAATTTGCCTTGTAAATTCTGCGTGTATGCATTCCCGTTGGTAATCGATCTCTAATCTTAGCCATTTTTTTAACGAAAAGAAGAGGAACACGAGAAGAATGACAGGTATGAAAGGGTACTTTTGCCAGAACCACAGAATTGTAGTTCCTTCAAAAGAAAATCCGATTGCACAAAAAGCGACGAGGATGCTGAGCGCAGCGAGTAACGTTTGTTTTGATCTTACTGTCATTAAGATTAAAATTCAGATTTTTGTTCTGGATTTCCAATCACAAAAATTTTAAGAAAAAGCAAGAGCGAAATACCCAGGGAAAGGATAGAACTGAAAGGGTGATTCAGCACCAGGAAAGTGTATTTGTTTTTATCAAATACAAAAGCAAATGGAACTAAAAGAAATAGAATAGCCAGTGTAAACATCCTGCGCTTACTCACCTGGCACTCAACCAAAAGAAATATCAAGAGGAGCATACCTTCCATACTCCAGGTAAAGTATTTATAAGGTGTGTCATTAAACAGGTAAAAATTTTCCTGCGAAAATGCAAATGATATGGGTAATAATGCTATAAATATTGCCAACCCAAAAATGACGCCGGGAGACGAAACTTTCTCTTTCATGGTGTAAATATTTTTGATATACAAAATTAAGCACGGGATGTGAGGATAATCAAATTTGGGAGGGTGGAAAAAGGGTGGAGTACTGGGGTGGAAAGGAGTTTTTTGGAGGAGGAGCATTTAAGAAAGCGGTTCTGCCGGCAATGTCTTTCGGGGCTTTAGGTAAAGAGAGCCGCTATGAATTTTTCTTTCAACGTAACATATTTAAAAGAATCAGTTAAGGAATCAAGTTTCTAATTGGAACATTACCGGTGGCAAGTTGGGTGACAGTAGTCGGCTACATCTTTTTTTATGTTATCAAGAACAAAAGACGACAAAAAGGGATCTATAAAGGCAGGGCTTCCTTTTCATATTGCCAGAACCTAATTTATTTCTGATTTAGACTGTTACGAATTATCCACCTGGAAACATGGCTGAGAATTGCCTGGAAGTCTTTTTTCAGATACATGAATGAACTTTCTCCATATTTTTCATAATCGATCCGCATCGGTCAGGTTTATTGCGTGAATGAAGTAGACATCTTCAAACCTTCACCATGATGTAGGTAGGCCGTAATGTATTTAATTTTAATTATCAGTTGCGTGCAACAGGCAAACCCCGGATGATGAATTAATGAAGGGTAGTGTTGTAAATCTATTCCCGGCCTAACAGCCTTTATGGTTTGTAAAGGCATACATCGGGGCACTTAATATCCTTTATCTTGCAGCCATTAATTTGATTATGAAAGAAGCTTTTATTGTAGATGCCGTTCGTACTCCTATCGGAAAATATGGCGGAGTCTTGAGTGGTGTACGCCCTGATGACTTGCTGGCTCTGGCCATCAAAGGGTTGTTAGGGAGGAACCCTGCCATTCGCCCTGATGAGATAGAGGAAGTGATAGCTGGTGATGCTAACCAGGCCGGAGAAGACAACAGGAACGTAGCACGCATGGCTGCTTTGCTGGCTGGCCTACCTGTAACAGTAGCAGGGATTACGGTAAACAGGCTTTGTGCCAGCGGACTACAATCAGTAATGGACGCATCGCGTGCGGTTATGTGCGGCGATGGTGAAATATACCTGGCCGGTGGAGTAGAGAGTATGAGCAGAGCACCTTATGTGATGAACAAGCCGGACACTTCATTCAGCCGTAAGCCGGAAGTATTCGATACAACGATTGGATGGAGATTTCCCAACACCCAATTGTCAGAAAAATTTCATCCTTATTCTATGGGAGAAACGGCTGAGAACGTAGCTTCCCAGTGGAAGGTGAGCAGGGAAGACCAGGATGCATTTGCTTTTGAAAGCCAGGAAAAATATTTTGCAGCATTGGAAGCAGGAAAGTGGAAAAAAGAAATAATTCCTGTAGTAGTGAATCACAAGAAGGAAACTGTGATAGAAGATACTGATGAACATCCGAGAAAAACTTCGTTAGAAATGTTAGCGCAATTGCAGCCTGCATTTAAGAAAGGAGGAACAGTAACAGCGGGAAATTCGAGCGGTATCAATGATGGTGCTGCAATGTTGCTGGTTGTCAGTGAAGCTGTTCTGGAAAAATATGATTTGAAGCCGATGGCCATAGTAAGGTCGATGGCGGTAGCGGGGGTTGACCCTTCTGTAATGGGCATCGGGCCGGTACCTGCAACGAAGAAATGCCTTTCTCGTGCAGGCATTACTGTTAGTGATCTTGAATTGATAGAATTAAATGAGGCATTTGCATCACAATCCATTGCATGCATCCGTGAACTGGGGTTAGATGTTTCCATCGTAAATGTCAATGGTGGCGCTATTGCATTGGGTCACCCATTGGGGTGCAGTGGAGCGAGGATCACTACAACTCTTTTACATGAAATGCAAAGACGAAAATCCAGGTATGGCCTTGCTACCATGTGTGTAGGTGTAGGCCAGGGGGCAGCCATGATCTTCGAAAATTGTTTGTAGCAGTATCATGGTTTTTTTTCTAACTGCCTGATTTCTTTATTCACCATTTTCCAATTGATAATAATGGTGAGCAGAAACATCAATATGGCGGTTAACCAGGTACTCCAGTGCAATACAATTCCAGGCCCGTTTCCACCAAAAGACAAATGGCTGAAATATTGTTGAAATAAGGAGGCCAACACAAGGCATATCGCAATGATGGTAAGATATACTGGCAGAAATGTGGAAGAAAAGCTCTTTGAAAGCCAATTAGGCGAATAACCAAGTAAGAGCAGTAGCCTCACATTTTCTTTACTCCTCGCAATCATCAACTGCAGGTAAAATCCAAACAGGATCAATGCCAGTAAAATAACCAGGACACCCAATGCGGCAATAGCTCCAATAGTATTTTGGAGCATACCCTTGATGCGTCCAAACCTGATCTTGTCTTTGTTGATGTGATAATTATGTGCATCAAGAAATTTGATCAATTGCGGATTGTTAGCATCCTTTGTCTTTATGTATATCCTTGATATGGGTGATGAAGTATCTCCTGAAAAATGTAAGTTACCCCATTTGAGAAAACTCTCCGGAACCAATATTGAATTCACACGGTCGCTCAATGCCACGATACTTGCCCGGAAAGTTTTACTTCCCATTGGGCCTGAACAAGGCAAGAAAATATTTACCGATGAAATTGTTTTTGCAGAAACCTGGGGTAATCCCTGCGATGGTGCAAAGACATTATACATTTCCAAAAAATCGGAAGAAAAAATCACCGGCACATCTTCCTGTCCAGGCCCCCAGGTAAAGTTGGCAGGTAGGGTATCAAGAAATGCAGGGTTCACACTTTCCAAAAATAAATCAGTACTGAAAGGCAAAACATTTCCAGCCGTAGCCTCTGCTCTGAACTGGTTGGAGTAAAGTGGTGCCACACCTGCAATCTCAGGTTGCTGCCTCAGCAGATCCAGGTCACTATTGGTAAACCTGTTGTCCTTACCCATATTAGAGTTGGTGATCTGCCTTGAAACAGACACATAGTCGAAACCTCCTGATTTACGTGGTGCTTCTTCACCAAGGAGTACTTGAATATTGACAAACATCTGAACCGAAAGGAGCAGTAACAGAATACCTATACCCAGCCCGAAGTAGCCAATCCATTTTGTGAGATGACTTTCATTTCGAATGAGAGATCTGATATGTTTTGCATGAAGTTTCAATCAGAGATAATAAGTTTTTTCGTCTTTAAGGAAGTCAATATTTTTCAGGTCTGCAAATATCATCGCAGCATTGCGACTGGTACATTCTTCATAAATTAATTCCATTGCCTTTTGTCTGTTTTGTTCATCCAGGTGGCTGTATGGTTCATCCAATAATAGAAAATCGAATGGCTGCATGAGCGCCCTGATAATAGCAATGCGTTGTTGTTCACCGTAGCTACAGGTACCTGCTTTCTGATCTAATTTGTGGGAGATACCAAGCCGGCCGGCCATCTTGTTTACAATTTCTGCATTGTGGTATGGCGATAATCTTCTTTTTATTTCAATGTTTTCGCGGGCTGTCTCTTCCGGAAAAAGTCGAAGATCCTGGAATATGATGCTCAAATGTTTTTGCCGGATGCCTGCTTTCTTTTCAGCGGGCAATTCTTTTACAGTTGTTCCATTTATTAAAACACTGCCGTTGTAGTCATCTCTGATTCCATAAATAAAATGGATGAGTGATGTCTTGCCACTTCCGGATGGGGCTACAATATGAATGTGTTCGCCCTGGGAAACGACTATCTCGTTGCCCCAAATTTCTGATTGTTTTACATCAGGAATAAATTGTGGCAGCAGGTTTTTTAATATCAATTGCATGGGCAAAAGAAATATTACTACGGCTTCAAAAGCGCAGCACTGTCTGCAATTGGAGGTAATGCTGTTGTATCAATAGCGGCTGGTACATTCCATTGCTTTTTCTGCTCCTTACCTAATTGATACATCTGATCAAAATAAGTGTTAAGCGTTTTAAGGCTGTTGGTATTTTTGTCTAACAATGTGATCCGGGTATTTCCTGTGAATGCGTTATCGCTGATATCGCCACTTTTATTGAAAATTTCACCCCAAACTGCTTTACTCTTTTGTAACATGAGATTACCAATGCTGTCTTTAGCAGGTGAGTCTATGCTGGAAAGTATTTTATTGATATTGAGATAAAATCCTCCGGGCTCGCCGGAAATATTATTAGCCCAATCAGGCTTATTATTTGATTTACCCGACAGGAAACTTTCTGCAAATTCCTTGTGATTACTGATCACAAATTCTTTATCATTCATGATAAATCCATCGGCAGCAGCAATGCCCATTCCCTTGCTTACTCCGTCCAATACTTTCTGAAGTTTAGCTTTGTCTTTAATTCCGATTTTGAAAAGGAAGTTGAAGTCAGGGATTCCCAATGCTATTGAAGTGCTGTCACTTTTATTGTTCATATTCAGATCACTGAAAGAGAGCAGAACGCGGCCATCGAAAGCTCCAATCACATCGTCTAAGGTTAATCCAACCTGGGCGCCATACGTGTTGATCAGGCCATCCAACCCCATTAGTTTTAGCCCTTCCTTCAACCCTTCAGGTTTGAAATTAAAAGCCGCTGCCCCAAGTATGTTTTCTGAAGGAATTTTTGCGAAATCTTCTCCCTTTACTGCATCTCCCTTGTATTTCTTAATGAGGTCCGTCATTTCTTTACCATAATATCCTTTCTGAGCTACATTGATCTCGCCATTGTTGAAATTAACAACAAAAGTAGAGCGGCTGTCCTTGATCAAAGCATCTAATTTGAGCATGCCAAGCATCCCCAATTGAGGAGATAATTTGAACAATTGCTCATTGTTCAACCAAACTTTTACATCTCCGCTCTCGCCCATCATTTTATTGAAATGATCATCCTTAACGAGGGAGGAATCAGAAGGCAGCGAGAACAACTTCTGTGCATAATTCATTGCCTCATCAAGATTCCCTTTTGGCATCTTAGGCATCAGTGAAGTATCGCCATTCCATGATTCGAGGTCAGCCTGACCGGTAGATGTATTAAAGACATAAACAAAGTTCTTATCATTCCATGCCACGATTCCATTGTTTTTCATAGTGAGAGACTTTATCCCTTTCAAATCACCTATCTTCTGCGAAGGATCGAGGTTTTGATTGAGTTTCTCAAAATCTGCTGCATTGCTAAGGCTGCCTTCCATTACGAAATTGAAATCTTCGCCATTTCCCCTGGTTGTGAAGAATACCATTCCTTTATCCAGATCAATTCCGGTCCTACGGGGATCGTCGAGGAATTCTTTGCCCCAGGTAGGCAAGCTTGTGTCAGCAATAACATCCTTATACATTTGAGTGGCCTTTATATCTTCGAATGGAAGCTTCGTCATCAGACTTTTGGTGTCGAAATAGACCGCCATCACAGCATCTGATGGAATCATCCTGGCTGTCTCACTCTTTTGCTTGCAGGAAAATAAGAATGCGCTGATGACCAAGATTAAAAGAAAGATTCTTGAATTTTTGTACATAATATTTGAGATTATCTTTTTTGACTGGTTATGAAAAAGTTTTAAAAGTATATTATTTATTCAGAAACTCATAAAGTTGATTTGTTTTTATGGTCACCTCTTCTCCGGTCGACAGTTCTTTTATCTTACATTCACCTGATTCCATTTCTTTAGAACCGATGATAGCTACGAAAGGAATCCGTTTCTTGTCTGCGTATTTAAATTGCTTATCCAGTTTTACTTTATCATAAAAAAGTTCCGCAGCGATTCCCTGTTTTCTACATTCATTCATAATCCCGAAAGCATACCTGGATTCATCGTCACCAAGATTAAAAAATAAGACCTGTGTGGAGACAGCAAGTGAGTCAGGAAACAGCTTTAATTCTTCCATTACATCATAAATTCGATCTATACCAAAGCTGATGCCTACTCCAGGAATGCCCTTCACTCCAAAAAGGCCTGTGAGATCATCATACCTTCCGCCACCTCCGATACTTCCAATTTTCACACCCTGTGCCTGTACTTCATATATCGTTCCGGTATAATAATCCAACCCACGGGCAAGCGTTGGATCCATCACAAAAGTGCCTTCGTCCGTCACCAATTGCAAAATTTTTTCTATTTCGATTATTCCTTCGATGCCAGTGTTATCTTCCCTGAAAAACATTTTCAAAGCATCTAACTTGTTCCTGTTGTTGCCTGAAATTGAAAGATAAGAGTCTATAGCAATTACCGTTTTTTCATCAATTCCATTTTCCAGCAATTCTTGCTTCACAGCTTGTATCCCAATCTTATCCAACTTGTCAATAACTGTAATAACATTGCTGGTAGCCCCGTTTTTTGCAGCCATTGCAGACAATGCTGCAAGGATTTTTCTATTATTGATCCTGATGGAAACCTGAAGGTTTAGAGCTCTGAAAACATCGCGATATAACAATGCTAATTCAGCATCAGCGAGTAAGGAAGTTGTACCTGCTATATCCGCATCACATTGGTAAAATTCCCTGTATCTTCCTTTTTGCGGCCTGTCTGCACGCCATACCGGTTGTACCTGGTAGCGGCGAAATGGCATGGGGAGTTGTTGATGATTGGTTGCCACGAATCGCGCAAAGGGAATGGTTAGATCATATCTTAGGGCACGGCTTGTAATTTCTTTTTCATTTTTGCCGGCTAATATATTTTGAAATGCACGCCCAGAAGATTCTCTTTTCGATGGATGATCCAGGCCATTGTTGAGAATTTTGAAAATAAGTTTGTCGCCTTCATCACCATACTTTCCGAGCAATGTTTCTATGTTTTCCATTGCAGGAGTCTCAAGTGGAGCAAATCCATACAACTCAAACTGATTCTTGATTGTATTAATTATATAAGAGCGCTTGCGAAGAGTTTCCGGTTGAAAATCACGAGTTCCCTGAGGCAGTGATGGTTTTGTCATCATTATAAATTGTCCGTTTCGGCAAATTTAGTTGTTCATGAAAATCTTCTCCATTCTAATTTTATTAACAATTCATTTTCAACTATTCAAATTGCAAGTGCATCTTTTGAATGAGCTGGGACAGAGAAGGATAAAAAATGCGTTTTAACATTTTCAGCATTTTAATTTATCTTGCCCGGCGCACACAAAACCTGATACATGAGTTTAGAAGAATTTGAAAGTACACCTGACCCCAAAACAAAAAGGGACATCCTGATGAGAAGTATCACAGATTTTGGCATGGGTTTTATTTATATTGGAATTGGGATATTGATCCTGTTTGCAAAGCAACTCAATTTTAAGAATGACTTTGCCATGACGATATGGGCTAAGGTTTTTGCAGCCTTTGCAATAATTTATGGTGCATGGAGAGTGTACAGGGGATACAAAAAGAATTATTTTAAGCGGAATGATTAGAAAAGTTACAAATAGGATTTTATTGTATTGTGGCTCGGTCACTTTATTCTTGCTTGGAGGTTGCAGTGGTGGAGATCAGCGGGTGGACCTTGATACAGCAGATTCAGGCACAATTCACATCAGTGTGGATGAGTCTTTCAGGCCATTGATAGACTCTGAGATACAGGTGTATGAAGCGCTGCATCCCAAGACAAAGATCATTGCAGAGTACAAGCCGGAAGGTGATTGTTTTAAAGACCTGCAAAAGGATAGCACAAGGATGATTATTGTAACAAGGACATTAACACAGGCTGAAGAAAAATATTATAAGGATAAATATTACTTTTACCCTACCATCAGTAAAATAGCATACGATGCCATTGCAATAATTGTAGCCAAAGAAGCGCCTGATACTATGTTTTACAAACCAGATCTGAAATCTATACTTGATGGAAGTATAGGTGGTAATAAGAAAGCTGTTTTTGATGGAGTATCCGGTAGTAGTGTTTTATCTTATATAAAAGATTCGTTATTGCGCGGCAAACCTTTGGATTCTACAAGAGCTTTTGGAGTAAATGGGAGTAAAGAAGTCATTAAGAGAGTTCAGGAAGATAAGAACCTTATTGGGTTTATTGGTGTTAGCTGGATAGGCAATCCGGAGGATACCACCCAGATGAGTTTTTTGACGAAGGTGAATATTGCAAGCATACAATGTACTTGTCCTGAAAAAGCATTTGTAAAACCTTACCAGGCAAATATTGTTGCTCACCGGTATCCGTTCACAAGAGGTGTGTATTTTATTTTGAAAGAAAATTATGCTGGATTGGGAAGCGCCTTTGGAAATTTTCTGGAATCAGAAAGAGGACAGCTGATCATTCGCAGATCTTATCTCGGACCGGCTAAGTTGAGCTTCACAATCAGACAAGTAACTTATTAAACCAGTAATTTTAAAACATATCAAACAGTAAAATTTAGACAATGAAAAAAATCGGAATTTTTACATTTCTCATTTTGATTGCAGGAAGCCTCTTTGCCCAACTCGATGAGGGAAAGAAAATGTTGGACTATGAAAGATTTCAGAGTGCATCAAGGATATTTAAGGCTTTGGTGGACAAAGACCCCGCCAATACGGAAGCTGTTTACTGGCTCGGCCAAACCTATATTCAGAATGTAGAAAATGCAGACACTGCTGCAGCAAAGGCATTGTACCAAAAGACACTACAGGCCAATCCGAATGATCCCTGGATGATGGTAGGTGTGGCTGAAATAGAGTTAATGGAAGGCAAAACAAATGATGCCCGTAATCATTTCGAAGCAGCCATCAATGCAACCAAGAAAAAACAATTAGCTGACATCTTACTGGCAGTAGGAAGAGCCAATGTGGATACTAAGGCTGGTGATGCACACTATGCAGTTCAGCAATTGAAGTTAGCACTGGACCGCGATAAGAAAAACCCTGCTATCCTCATAGCTTTGGGTGATGCCTATCGCAAACTTATCGATGGAGGAAATGCTACTACTGCTTATCAAAATGCCATCCTGATGGACCCTCATGCAGCGCGTGCTGCATTTATGATAGGAAGAATTTATGAAACTCAAGGCTTTACACAGGAGCCTATCTACATGCGCTTTTATAATGACGCTATAGCAGCAGATCCTAATTTTGCACCTGTGTATTATTGGCTGTATATGTATTACTATAAAAGAGACGTAAACAAAGCACGCGAATACCTGAATAAGTATGTTGCCGTTACTGACCCGAACTCAAAACTTTGCTATGCAGAAGCGAGCCTGTACTATGTATCAAAGATGTACAAGGAAACTATTTCCAAGGCAGATTCATGTATTGTTAGTGCTTCCGGAGAAAAACCATTTCCAAATTTATTCGGTTTGAAAGCTTATGCTTACGACAAACTAAATGACAAGGAAAACTCTATCAAGAGTTTCGAAGAATTCTTTTCACGTGCTAATCCTGATGTGATCGGGCCAAACGACTACGCAACCTACGGCAAAGTTTTGCTGGAGTTTCCGGATAAAAGAGCATTGGCAGAACAAATGATTGACAAAGCAATTGAAACAGATACCGTAAAGGCAAAGAAGTTAGAGTATGTTACCGACATTGCTAAAGATATGTATGCTAAGAAGAATTATGCTGAAGCTGCCAGGTGGTACACCAAGTTGCTGAAAATGGATACATCTTATGGCAAAGTAGATTTGTATTGGGCAGGAATCACTAATTATCTTTCAGGGAAATATACTACCTCAGATTCTTTGTTTAAGATTTATCAAAATAAATATCCTGATGGATTGATTGGCTGGTATTACGGGGCACGTTCTCTTGAAGGTATTGATAGTACAAACACCCTGGGATTGGCCAAGCCTGCTTATGATAAGATCATAGCTATCTCTGAAGGTATCAACAACAAGGATTCTATTAAGAATATGCTGATACCATCATACAGGTATATGGTAGCATATTTTTACAATATTCAAAAGAATGTTGATAGCGCCTACTTTTATAACAAGAAGGTGTTGGAAGTAGATCCTAACGATGCCACAGGCCTTGCCAATAAAGCTGCTTTCGAAGCTTATCTGAAGGCCAATGCAGGTAAGGGAAAGAAAGAAGATCAGAAGTAAATAGCAGACATTATATTGAAAAGCCGTTTTAAATATTAAAGCGGCTTTTCTGTTATTACCAACTGAACATGTTTCTGATTCTCCATCAATGTGTGTGCGGATCGGGGAGTAGATAAGCAATAAGAAATGGCACCTTTATCAGGATATCCATCAAGCCACAACCTATTCATTCAACTTTTAAATATTCCTTCTGAACTATAGCAGGCACATTTTTTCAGAAAGCGCATTTATTACAATATCTTCGCAGCCCTAAAGTTCTTTTTGAATGCTAAGTAGAAGAAATATCAGGGTGAAAGTGATGCAGACTTTGTACAGTTTAGAGTCGATAGAACAGGCGAAAGATGGAGAGCCACAAAAGATTTTTGACAAAAAAATTGAAAATGCACAGGAGGTACTTGCCTATCTCGCTGCATTCCTTACTGAGATTGCCTTATATGCCGAATCTTATGCAATTCGGAAATCACAGAAACATCTTCCTTCACAGAGCGACCTGGAAGTAAGTACTAAGATTGCTGGTAACACAATTGTGTGGGATATCAGGGAAAATAAAAGCTTTAAGGAAGCAGTAGAGAAGTTCAGGACAAAACACCTTGTTGATTCCGAAATGGTGAAGAAATATTTCCTGCAATTGATTGACTTAGATGATTACAAGCAATATGTCGTTGCTCCGGGACGAGATAAGAAGAGTGATAAGCATATTCTGGAAATCATCCTGGAAAATCAAATGCTTCAAAATGAAGACTTCATCAGCGATGGTGAAGAGAAATTTATTCATTGGGATGATGACCTGGAAACAGCAATTCATTTGCTGAAGGCTGTATTGAACAAACCAACGACAGCAGATTTTCTGGAAATGCCCGGAGCAGATAAGATGGAATTTGGCCGCGATCTCCTGAGAACAGTAATTGAAAAGAATGATTTCTGTCTTGAACTGATTAAACCCAAATTGAAAAATTGGGAAGCAGAAAGAATCGCATTGCTCGATATGATATTGCTCAAAATGGGTGTGTGTGAACTGCTTTACTTTGAAACTATTCCTACCAAGGTGACACTTAATGAATACATTGATATTGCTAAGGAGTACAGTACCGAAAAGAGTGGAAATTTTGTAAACGGTATCCTTGATAATATTTACAAAGACCTTGAAACCCAAAACAAAATTCAAAAGAAGTCTTTCAACAATTCAATAAACTAAAACCTTATAATGAAAACCAGGCTTATCATTGTTACAGCACTCTTTTTTGCATTGGCATCATGCAATATCAGGAATGAGAGAACAAAGCCATCTGAAGAAAATCAAACAGGCAAAATGGTTGCTAATACGGATGTCAAGACTTCTGTGAAGATTATTGATTCCGTTTATAATTTTGGAAAAGTTACCGATGGAGCTAAAGTTGTGTACAATTTTCGGTTCGAAAATACTGGCGAACATCCATTGGTCATTTCTGCAGCATCTGCCAGTTGCGGTTGTACAGTACCCGAAAAACCTGAGCACCCCATTGCACCAGGCGAGGTGGCTACCATCAAAGTAGTCTTTGACAGCAAAGGAAGGGTAGGGCCTGTTCACAAAGAAGTATTTGTGTCATCCAACGCTCAACCTTCATTCCCGCCATTGATTCTTTCAGGTGAAGTGACGGCCAATTAATTTTTTTTAAAACCAAAAATAAACCAACATCAAACATGAATGTAGCTTCAGTTTTTTTAATGACGGGCCAGGGACAGAGCGGCTCAGGATTTCAGTTCATATTTATCGGGTTAATGATTCTCGTGTTCTGGCTTTTTATGATCAGGCCACAGGCTAAGAAACAAAAACAGCAGAAAACCTTTATGCAAAACCTCAAGAAAGGTGATAAGATAGTAACTATTTCAGGTATTCACGGTACCGTGAATAAATTGAATGAGGATAATACTTTCATGCTGGAGGTAAACCCGGGAAGCTATATCAAAATGGAGAAGAGTGCGGTGAGTATGGAGATGACTGCTAACCTGAACAAAGTGCAAACTGCTGCCCCCATCAAATAAATGAATCATTATGCTGCGCATCGGACTCACAGGAGGAATTGGCAGCGGAAAATCAACAGTTGCCCGGATATTTGAAGTCATTGGCATACCTGTTTATTATGCAGACATTGCTGGCAGGCAATTGATGAATCATGATCCGGAGGTGCGTGCAGCGATTATCAAAACATTTGGAAAAGATAGTTATACAGGAACGGAAATCAACCGTTCCTTTCTTGTTTCTGAAGTACTTTATAATGATGTTCGGCTCGAGAAACTCAACAGTATCATTCACCCCGCAGTTTTTAAAGACACAGATTCCTGGATGCATTTGCAGTCTTCACCTTATGCTATTAAAGAAGCAGCCATCATCTTTGAGACAGGCGGAGAGCGGTTCCTGGATTATGTCATCGGCATAGCATCACCAGAGTCTATGCGCATTGATCGATTGAAAAAAAGAGATGGAAAAACAGATGAGGAAATCAGGTTCTGGATGAATAAGCAAATGGATGCGGATAAAAAAATGAGTCTTTGCGATTTCGTCATCGTAAATGATGAAAACCAATTGCTGATACCTCAGGTGCTGGAAGTACACCGGAGAATATCAGAGATCGCTGCAAAGAAATAATCAGAATAATTCTTTACAATAATAATGGAGTAAAATAATTGCCGGGAAAATTTGGGATGCGACTGGTCGCATTGTTCCGGGTAATTGTCTTACTTTTATCTGTACTGCAAGCCAGGTTGTCGCGTTCCGCTCATTGCGGAAGGAGGAAAGTCCGGCCAGCACAGGGCAACACACCGGTTAACGGCCGGTTCGCTTTTGGCGAAAGAAAGTGCCACAGAAAATTACCGCCCGCCATGGTGGGTAAGGGTGAAAACGTGAGGTAAGAGCTCACGATCATTCCGGGTAACCGGAATCATGGGTAAACCTTGTGTGCTGCAATGCCGAATAAGTTTCTGTTTGTGTAACTACCTTGCACAAGGAAAGCGGCCCGCTTGACGCCTCCCTAACAGGCGCAGAAACGGGTAGGCAGCTGATGATTGCTTCAGAAATGGAGCGGCCAGATAAATGACAACCAGCCCGCATTACGCGGGATTACAGAAGCCGGCTTATCGGTTTGTAGTTTTTTAAATTCAAGGCCTTCTTTCAAGAGGGCCTTGTCCTTTTTTAAGAATTCAATTCTTTAAAAATGGTTACCTTTAAGTGCTTCCAGTTTATTCACCTAAATCTATTGACATGTATCTCAAGAAGATTATTTTTATTCTGCTGATCATGGCATCCTTAGAAGTATCAGCACAATCTTTTAGCTATACGCCGGAAAAACCGCAGGCCGGACAATCCATCACGGTATCTTATACACCTTCAGGATTATTAGCCGGTACCAAAGGGCCGATTGATTTGATCTATTACACATCCAGGAGTAGCGGTATTTATGGCTATGATGGTACATTCAGGAAACAGGGAAATAGTTATGTGACCACAATACCGACAGATGCGTCGGACCAACTGGTGATGCTGCGTATCTCCAGTGGTAAAGACATTGACAATAATAAAAACGAAGGCTATCTCATTCCGTTGTACAAAGGAGAAATGTTGCAGAAGGGCGCAGATTTTGCAATGGGAAAATTTTATGATAATGTAGGAAGAAATATGGGTGTAGATCCGGTTCCGGAAAAGGCATTGAAATATATGGAAGAAGAATTCGAATCCTATCCGGAAGAAAAGAATACCAATGATATCATTACTTATCTCAGAGTGTATAAGAATGTGCATCCGGACAAAGCCGGCAATGAAATTCAAAAGACAATTGAGGCCACAATGAAGGCAGGATTAAAGGATGAAGATGACTACACGAAACTTCAATCATTGTACGCATTAAACAAGCTAACCGAACAGTCAAAATTCATTCACAAGATCATTGAAGAAAAGTATCCACACGGTAAATGGACGATCAATGAAACTTTGCAGAAATTTATTGCAGAAAAAGATGCAGATAAAAAAGCTGCGATGTGGAAAGAAATTTCCAACAACATTGATAACAACCCGGATTGGAAAGGGTTTCAACCTTCTAAAGACTTTCTACAGGGAGCCTTGCTGACAGATTATTTTAAGAACAAAGATTGGAATGGATTGGACGCTGCAGTGAAGAAGTACAACATATCAGGTGCTGCACTTGCATCTGAATATAATAGTAATGCGTGGGAAATGCAGAAAAAGGATGAGGACTTGCAACAAGCATTGAAAATGGCAGATTATGCTACAAACTGGGCTAAGAAAGACATCGGCCAGCCGGATGAAAAAAAGCCCGACTACCTTTCAGAGAGCCAGTGGAAAGACAATCGTGAAAGAACCTACGCAATGTATGCCGACACCTACGCGATGGTGCAGTACAAACTGGGTAATTATAAAGAAGGATTTCCATATACCGAAGACGCTGCATTAAATATAAATAAGGGTGAAAGTGCAGATCAAAACAATACATATGCATTGCTTGCGTCTAAAGTGCTCAGCCCCAAAAAATATGTACCTATATTGGAGAAGATGGTGAAAGATGGGGAAGCTACGATAGCAATAAAAAATATTCTGAAAGATGAATACATAAAGAAAAACGGAGAGAAAGGTTTTGTGGACTACATGGGAACGCTTGAAAAAGAATCATTGGAAAAAATGATTGCCGAATTGAAGAAATCGATGTTAAATGATCAAAGCCCTTCATTTGCATTAAAGGATATGGATGGTAAGAATGTAAATGTATCTGATCTGAAGGGAAAAGTATTGGTGGTAGATTTCTGGGCTACATGGTGTGGGCCTTGCAAAGCATCATTTCCGGGAATGCAGAAGATGGTGACTAACTACAGTAATGACCCTTCTGTGAAATTTTTGTTTGTAGATACCTGGGAAAGTGGTGATAACAAAGAAAAAAATGCAAGAGATTTTATAACTGCAAACAAATATGACTTCCATGTGCTGATGGATAATGATAACAAAGTAGTGGAGCAATTCAAAGTGGATGGTATTCCCACGAAATTTATAATTGATAAAAACGGAATCATCCGGTTCAAGTCGGTTGGGTTCAACGGGAGCGATGATGGATTAGTTCAGGAATTGTCAGCGATGATTGACCTGGCGAAAGGAGTGTGACGGAAACCATTATTCGGAATAAAAGATGAGGGGCCGGGGTGCACCAGGCAATCGTCAGAGTGTGCTAAGGCGAGGTTTAAGAGGTATGCGCGGTGCTAATAAAAAGTATTCGAACGGTCAATTACACCCCAATAACAAAGGCTTATTCGGCGATCATTGCGGTTAGCCGGTAGTGTCAGGCTTCCCGATTCTGTGGTAACAATTCCTCTATTTTGGAAATAAAGTAGTGTGGCAGATTATTATGGTGGTCAGGGAATTTTGAAGATAATTGTTTTGCGGCACTTGACGAAGCCCAGGCGTGAAAGCGAAGCGATGTGAGCTTGATCGCCTACGCAGTAAAGTCTGCAATGCTATTACCGAAATTTGCCTGATATTTTTTGGTATGATGACATCCCCAACCCTCAGCATTCCCCACTGAAAAATAGCGGCACTTCAACAAGCGGTCTAATCCGTTCTTTATAAAAAATAAAATATACTTCCATTAAAGTTGGAGTAAAAAACTATTGAAAAGCCCAAGCGTTGGGCAATGAAAAAGCAGCGGAAACTACATGAAATCCTTCTAACAGGTATCACCATCATGAAAATTTGTGTGAAATTTTGGTAGCTATTTTTTCTCATCCGGTTTTCGGGAATACCCAAAGGAAAGAAAAAAAATCTACCTGATCTTCCGCAACACTTCTACAACCGTTTCAATCCCGTCATCACTTTCAACATATCGTCCTATTTTAAGTGTTCTTTCTATAAGCATGGGTAAATCCCGGCCGTTGAATACAGAGGCGATGGTTTTATTGGGAACCATGTCATGTTCTTCCCTTATTTGATCTCTGTCACATGAGCCGTAAAGACTTCTTGTGAACTGACTGGTATCACCGTTGGTCTTGATATATCCGCCCCGTCCATCAAAATAAATATCCAGATCAGCCTTCACCAGCCCGGAGCCGACTACGGTAATACCACAGACTTTGGCATTATCCTCTTCTCCCGTTGCACTGCATATATCAATATCTATATCCAGTTGAAGAGTACCTGTGTATGAAATATCATCGTCTGCAGGTACATTTTCTCTTCCTGCCAGTAATCCGGTGAGCACAACTTTGCCATTCGAACGGATCGGGCATTTTGAAGGACCAACAGAAAAAGAAGTATAACCAGTATAAGTGAAACGAACTTCATAAACGGAAAGGGGACTGCTGCCAGCGAAGTCATCATTGACGATTGTTACAGTTCCAATGCTATCTGTGAGCGTTGCTCCTGATACATTGCTTAAAATGATCTCTAAATTTTCGTTTGTCTCCACGTCCAAATCTCCGTTGACAGGAATGAAGATCTTCTTCATTATATCTCCTTTGGCAAAAGCAACTGTGCCATTTGAAGCTACATAGTCGGAACCTGCTGAGGCTGTTACATCTCTTGTTCTGTATATTATTGTGCATGGATCAGTCGCAACTTGTGATAAACTGACCATAACTTCAGCTGACCTTTGTCCTGCATTGCCCTCAACAGTTCCGGTGTTGGCAATGTTTACTCCGGGTAGCATTGCAGAAGCCTCAAGGGCACTTATTTTCACTTTCAGTTTATTTTCATAGGTATCATTCTGCGTTGCTTTTGTGTAATGATTACCGGAGAGAAAAAGAGTTATAACTGGCAAAATAAAAATTGAATGATAATATCTCATGGTGTTATGTTTTATTTTTCATCCGGTCCCGATGGCCATCGGGCTATCGGATCATTACCTGTAGTTTTTCAATTGGAAAATTTTTTTCATCAATAATTATTTATCAATCATTGCTTGCAGTTTTTTGATAGGAAAATCCTGATAAAAAGTCTTTTCAAATACCTTATATGGCGGATACCAGTCAGAGGACCAATACCACCATAGTATCATAAACTGGGGCACATAAACGGGAAGATCCTTTCGGATATAGTCGGGGTTTTCTGTTATCAGCATACTTCCTTGCTGGGGGTCAGTTTCAAAAACGGAAGGAACAGTATAATACCAAACCCGGATGATAGCCGGAGAATCAAGTAACCCTTCATGAGTCGTTTTTTCCAGTTCATCAGTGAAGACTTTCAAGTCCCTGTCTCTTATCTCTATCGCTTTTGCAATCCGTTCATCTTTTACCTGCTGATCAGTTTTGTATTGCGATAAGTAGTAGTCAACATTTGCTTTTAATTTTTTTTCATCATTTGCAAATTGCTTTTGAAATTTATCCAGCTTTGCTTTCTTTTCTTTTTCCTGTTCTTCAGCGCTGCGGACAGGCTGTTGCTTAAAAACTTCGATTAATTTATTGTGTAATCTTGTTTTATACTCAATGCAGCGGTCGAGATATTGTTTTCTTGTAACGGGTATATAGGGTAATATTCCTTCCCTGTGCAATAGGATTACACGTTCCCGAGCTCTTGAATCTCCGTAAACAGTATAGCCTTTCCATTTTTCCGGCATCACCGGGTTAAGCATCATCACCGGTAGCCCGTTTATTGTCCAGTCATCATCCGGGGGTGGACCAGTTGTTAAATAAGAAAAATCATTTATATGCATAAATATCCCATCTTTGTTTGCCCAACTTTTGCCGCGGTGAAATGCAGCCCCTATGCATTTGTGATGACAAAAGTTGGCAAAATAACTAATGGATATAATTGGAAGTGTTTTCGCATAATCATAGAAAAGTACATTATCCAGGTTGTAACTATACTTTCTTGTAGCACCAAAGAAACCTGTTTGGGAGCTACGGTTCACTTTTACATCCACACCAACTGGCTGAGAAGGAAACATGTTCAGCAGAATATTGTGTAAAACGTTAAGACGACTATTAATTTCTTGTTTTTGAGCCGTCGTAACCTTGCTAAATCCTTCTGTATTGACCCATTCCCCTTTAGTATTTTGTACTATGGAATCGGTGCAGGGTTCGGTTGTTTTGTTTGTGGTCTGGCTGTATGCTTGTACAAACGCAATGATACAGATGAGAAGATTAATTTGCTTTTTCATTGAAAAATTTATTTATCGTTTTTTGAAGCGGACTGATTGATAAGTTTAAGATCTTCCAGGACCCCAATTTGTTTTTCCAGGTATCTTACCTGTTCGACACTTTTGCCTTCTGTATCAATCCACCGTACGAGAATTTGATTTTTGAAATAGAATTTGTTCTCTTCCTCGCTTTTTAATTTTGTTTTACCCATATAGGACGGAGCATTATAAGTCAGATCTTTCTCATGGACGAAAATAAGTTCGTGGTCCAAAAAATAATACTCACTAACGAGTTTACCTGTTTCTCCGAATAATATCAGTATAGCTTTTCGAAGTGTTTTACCATCATAATATTTTTCTAATGATCCTCCTTCAGATGATTGGCCGAAAATCTTTTTTTCCTCCTTACTGAACTTTGCAATCTCATTGTTAATATTTATATATTCTGCAGCAATTTTTTTGATCAGTATTTCTATACCGTCAACTTCTGATTTTTGTGTTACCTGTGCGGAACTATCAATCGGAATAAAGATGATGAGAAGTATCCTTAACACCAGGCATTTTTTAATGATGTAGAGCATAAAATTTTGAAAGATTTATTTATTCTTTAAATTCGAAGTGTGGGTAATCCGGTTTTTTCCAGTTTCCACCCCAGTGAAATCCCTCCTGTTTTGCTATTTCAACAATCTCAGGTGCAAGTACTGCGTCCAAATCTATTCCCGTTTCTGTAGCGTAATAAACATCAATGGCTCTGCCGAAATTGTGATTACTTTCCCCAGCTTTGGCATCCGTTACAGTTTCGCCAAGAGGTTTATTTGAAGTTACTTTTATGCCTGAGGATATTGTTCTTCCTTTCGAATACTCATAATCTTGTTCGTCATCTGTTCGATGCCCGGAAGTGATTTTAAGTTTTATACATAATTCATCGTTCACTCGTTGTATAAACCTGTTAGCGGCAGCCTTTGCTTTTGGTTCTAACGTCTCAATATATTTTTGGGTTTTCGGGTGATTCCATGGCGTGCACCCAGTTAGATCCCAGGTTGTAGTGGTTGTAACTTTTCCTGTTGTCAGATCTCTTTCGACTGTTTCACTACCAGATAGTGAAAATGGATTTGAGCCTAGCCGCTTATCGGAAATGATCACATCCCAACTTGTGCCGCCACATCCGTCTCCAAGCTTTCCTTTGCATGGCGGAGGAATTGCATGGATACGATATATTCCACCTCTGAGTTCAATCACGACCTCATGCAACTCTGACTGTCCTTGCCCGGAACAGTCGCACCTGTCAATTATTTTTTCTGATTCAACACCCGTTTTCTCATCCTTGCTCCTGATAATATATTCCGAATACTCAGAAACTTTGCCTGTTCCTTTATTATCATTAAAATTGATATCCGTTGTTTCAATATTCCGATAGTTGGTAGGCAAGGCTTTGCCAAAAAAAAGCGAGATATATCTTTCACTTCTTCCTATTAATCCTGAATATTTTTCGATTACCGTTATTGTTCCATGCCACCATATCTCAGGATTTATAAGCCTGTTAGGATTCGATGTCGTTTTTTTGCTTGTGGTTGTTTGTTTTGTTTTACTTTGATTTTTTGTTTGACTATCGGCTGATTTAAAGAATAACAAGCCTGCAAGCACCAAAAAAAGAGAATACCTTTTCATGTATCAGAAGTTTAAGAAATAATTTGTTCCTGAGGAATGAATACTAAACGTATTTCTTTTTGTGTCACAGATCAAAGCTTTATAAACTCAACTCTTCTATTATTCGCTTTTCCGGCAGGGGTATCATTTTTATCAATCGGCTCGCTCTCACCCTTGCCATCTGTTTCCATCCGGCTCTCATCAATTCCAAATTCTTTTGCCAATGCAGCTTTTACAGATGCAGCCCGGCGTTTTGAGAGATTAAGATTGTCGGCATCTTTTCCATCTGCATCTGTATGTCCGACAATTTTTACTTTGAGGTCAGCAAATTCTTTTAACACATTAGCCATTTCCTTCAATGTGCCATAGGACTCAGGTTTAATGGTGGCGCTGTTTACATCAAATAAAATTCCGTGGGTGACCCATTTGTTTTGTTCCTGCATTTTCTTTCTTGTATCGGGGGCTCCAACGGCAAGACGCAGGTTGCCGATATAAAATCTAATTGTAGCATCTGTGGCAGTTATAGGGAAGAGGAGGGTATTCAATTTTGCATCTGCTGCAATCCCTTTTGGAATATCCCATAATTTTTCCTGGTTCACATATATTCTTATTCTTTCCTTCTGCCGCCAAATAGAGATATGAACAGGATTGTTTTTATCACTCATTAATTCCGTACTGATCTGGTTAGATGATACTGTCGTAGCATTTTTCCTGATCTCATTGGAAACAAATCCCTCTTTTTGCCCTGAGCTTGTAATATAAAGCCCTGCCTTAAATGTATTGGAAGAAGTATTCCAGGACGGCAAGTGATCCATATTTTGCATTTCTGCAACTGCAAATTGGAATGTACCGCCGCCGAATGGTGTGCCGTGTAACAGGTCAAATTCGAAAGTGAAATCTCCCGGGTAGCTCTTTGTAAATTCAGGAATAAAAACTCCCGGTTTGGTTATCCATAGCCATCGGCCTTGTTGACCGTCCACTGTTACAATCTCACCTGCGCCATTGCTATTCCATCCTGCCGGAAAATCGCCGATGTTGCCGGTGGAAAAATCTTCAAAGCCTATTACCTTTTCCCCGGGCACAAAATCAAATTTGCTATAGGCCTGGAAGGATGCCGGGGCATTGGTTGTATTGAGGTCTTTGATTGCAGTGTCGGCTTTGTTTTTATCAACATCTTTCTTTTTGTCTTCAGGTTTATCTGTCTTTTTATCAATTTTTTCATTGGCTTTCTCTTCGGCTTTTTGTTTTGCTTTATCCGTTATTTTTTTCAGTATTTGACTTTGAGCAATAGAAACTATGCCAATCATCGCAATCAAAAGGAATATTTTTTTCATACCCGGTAGTTTCCGGCAAGTTAGAATTGCGAATTACTCCAACCAATAACACTTTTGTTTTATAACCCTGGCATGGTTTAAAAAATGCCCCCCGGGACTGCAGGAAAATTAAGTTTTACGAAATAGTTTATTTACCGCTTCGATACGGTTGCAGACATGAAGTTTCTTATAAAGCCTATGGATATGCTGCTTTACTGTATTGAGACTGATATGAAGTTTTTCGCCGATTTCTTTATATAGGAATCCTTTTGATAAAAGTTCCAACACTTCTTTTTCCTTCGGAGTCAATAAATTACTCTCCTCTGTATATTGGTTTTTCTTTTGGAAAGATTTAATCACTTTGCGGGCAATATGGGTACTCATGGGGCTGCCGCCTTCATGCAGTTCCTTTAAAGCAGGCAAAATCCTTTCTTTTGGTGTATGTTTAGGGATGTAGCCACTGGCGCCTGCTTCTAACGCTTCAAATACTTTTTCATCATCTTCAAAAATGGTGAACATCATAAATTGTGTATCGGGACATTTGTCTTTTATTTTCCGGATACAGTCAATGCCTGAAATACCGGGCAGGTTGATGTCCATAATGACAATCTGTGGTTGTTCTTCCGGAATATTTTTTTGTGCTGCTTCTGCATTGGAATATGAAGAGATTAAAAGAAAATCATCTGATTCACGAATTAGTTTTTCAAGACCTTCCCTTGCTTCCGTTACATCTTCTACTATGATGACTGAAATAGTTTCCATGATTAAATATAGTTTGTAGCACCAGGCTGGCCAATAACACTTTTGTTATAGTGGAATATCCAGGGTAATAATTGTCCCATTCAAATTGCTGACATGAAGTTTTCCATTCAATGCTTCTGCACGGTGTTGCATACTCAAAATACCATTGCCATCGTGCTGTTCGGCAAGAATAAATCCATTGCCATCATCCGCAATCAAAAGATGTAAACCGGTATTTGCACTGATAACAATTTTTACTTTTTTGGCACAGGCATGTTTTACAATATTATGCAGGCTTTCTTTCAATACCAGGAAAACATTTCTTCGGATTTGTCCGCCAATTATTTTTTGCGGAATATTTTCAGGAATTAAAAATTCACAGTTTAAGTTGTTTTCATTGCAATATTCAACTGCATAGGATCGTAAGTAGAAGAACAGGTCTTCCAGGGTATTATTTTTTTCATTCATTGCCCAAATGATTTCACCCATTTTTTCAATAAGCTCTGCAGAAGAGGCTTTTAGTTTTTCTACATCGGGTTTTAGGGAAACAGCAACCGCATTTTCAGCAATATTTTCTGTGATAAATTTAATACGGGTTAACCCGGCACCTAAATCATCGTGCATATCCGTTGCAATCCTTGTTCTTTCTTTTTCAATCGCCTGCTGTTTTTCCAATATTGTTTTTTCTTTTTCCAATTTTCTGCCATAATAAAATCGGATAATAACAACCAGTATCGCCATTCCTAATGTTCCCATTCCAATTCTAAACCATAACTTCTGCCACCAGGGTGAAAAAATTTCAAAAGGATAAGAAAGCTCCGCCGGTACGTAGGAGGTGGATGGAAAAAAAGCTTTAACCTTCAAATTATATTTTCCGGGTGAAAGGTTGGTAAGATTGATTACCGCATTTGCAGAAGTGGTATCACTCCATTGTTTATTGCCGGAGCCTTCTAACAAATAAGAGAATGCAACCTGCTTTTCATCAATAAAACTTGGCGCCGCTACCCAAAAACTTATATTATTTTCCTGGTGCCGGAATTCTTTTTTCCCCGGAGTGACTGGCTGCGCATTTACTCTCAAATCTTCCAATAACAATTGCGGAGAGCTGCCTGTTGTTTCTTTCGATGTCGGAGAAAGTTGCAGTAAAAGACCAGAAGAGCTGAGCGCATAAGCTTGCTTTGAATCACTCCATACCTGATTTATTTTTATAAAAAAATTACTGCTTTTGCTAAGGCCTTCTATCCTGTATAAATTGTTATTGAGAGAAAGGATTCTGTCAAGACCGGTTTGGGTCCCAACGATTATGTTATTCAAAGAGTCGCAGGAAAGTGTTGTAACAAAATTATCGGTAAGCCCATTACCGGTATAAAATTGATGTAGCTGAGCCAGGTTATTACCTTCCTTCCTGTAACAGACAACTCCATCATCTCTTGTACCTATCCATATCAAACCGGTTTTATCAATTACAAAGCATCGGGGTGATCCTTTTATTTTTTCATTAGGAAAATGACAAACAAGTTCCAGGTATTTTGATTCATTCTCATGTTGAATTTTATAGATGTCAATACCGGAATAACGTTTTAATACCCAGAGCAGGTTATTCTTGTCTAAAATAAGCCCTTCAATTATACCAGGCTTTTCAATTGGCAAATGGAATACCTGTTTATTATTTTTCCATACGCCAAGCCCTGAGGCCTGGACAGTAACCAGGTTGCCCATCGGATCAATCAACATTTTCTTTCCCCAAAAATCATTCTCAGGCAATGAAACTATTTTTTGGAAGAAAATGGATTTTTGTAGAAGATTAAATGTCCCTTCATAAATATTTCTATGATCATGCGCCAGCAATTTTTTCCCATTGTTATAAAATATTTCTGGTGAAGGTTCCAGGTTGGTATTGAATTCTTCCAATCCCTGATCCGATTTCCTGAATAATTTATTTGTAATGGTACTGTACCAGGTGACATTATCCGAGTAAAAGGCATCATCAATAAACACAGGGGTTGACTTACCAATCGGGTTTTCAAAAACACGAAGCGGCGAATTCACAATTTTAAATACTCCTTCGCCATCATTACAGAGCCAGATACTATTTTCCTTATCAACAAAAGCATTTCTAATGATGGACGACATTGCCATATCCGGCAAAGGTATTTTTAGCAGATCGCCGCCCTCGTCAACACGGCGTATCTCAAGGTTTTTGTAATCCTTATTTCTATGCACTACCCAAATGCAATTTTTGCCAAAGGCAATATTAGGTGCCGAATAATCTTTTACCTGTAAGTATCCCCCGCTTGGTGAGGTAAGCAAAAGCTTTCCTTTCTCAAGAGACAATCGGTCAAGCATGAATAGTTTATCAGAAGCGGAAGCCCAAATCCTGTTTCCTTCATCTTTTCCAACCAGGTAAACAGTTTTAGACAGTGAATCGCAAACCCTGTTTTTTTCTATATCATACAGGTAAAAGTTCCTGCGGTGATTCAATTCGTTGGTAGCAAGAACCAACCAATTACCTGCACCTGTAATATTCCCAAG
Source organism: Chitinophagaceae bacterium (assembly GCA_039811325.1). Lineage (GTDB taxonomy): Bacteria > Bacteroidota > Bacteroidia > Chitinophagales > Chitinophagaceae > Ginsengibacter. The sequence goes on from JBDHYH010000025.1 coordinate 27,943, forward strand.
ATAGGATAGTTCAACTCCCTTGTTTAATAACGAAGAATTGAGTTTACGGATAGCATTATTTTCTAAAATAAATAAACCATCGTCAGATGAAAGATAAATTTTACCATTTTCGTGATGGTAAAATTGATTGATTACTGGAAAATTGGTGCTGGATAATTTTAATGACTGAACCTTTCCTTTCACCAAGACATTAAGATAGTTGCCACTATTGGTAGCAAGAAGAAGCGAGTCATCACCAACTTCAAGTATGTCATTTACAAGGCTTACTGCTAATCCATCCTGGGTTGTGTAATTTTTGAAGCGAATACCGTCATATACACTCAATCCTCCATAAGTAAGAAAATACATTCTCCCCTTGCTATCCTGGTATGCCTTATGCACCCTGCTGTTAATTAAGCCATCCTTTGGTGTGTAATGCACAAAGGGGTATTGTTGTGCTACCGGTTGATCACAAATAAAAAAAAAGCTAACAAGAATGATGGCAGTTCGTTGCACACTTAAAGTTACTTAGAAAAATATTTATTCTTGTAAAGTGGAGGAAACAGAAACTTTTCTCCTCATCACCTCCAGCGCTGTGGGTTTTAGTTGCTTCTTCACCATCATTATATTATTGCTACATTTCTTTTTGAGTGCCATGTTCAATAATATGACCGGGGGGTGGCCAGTATTTTTATTTCAACCCAATCTAAATTTTCATTTTCAGGTTCAATATCATAACCCTGATTCTCTGACCTGTAATACATTGAGTCATTTTCAAGTATGATAATTGGATATTCTTTTTTCAAATGCAGTAGTCCTGACTGTAAACGTCAGGGTGGCAGACAAAAACCCATTCATAAAAGTTGCAGCTTACAGGCGGCAAATTGGGGATGGAGCTTACTTTTAGCGCAAATGGCGAATAGAATTACTTTCGTTCAACCTTTCACGACTTGTCCCGATTATTCGGGAAAATCTCATTAGAAGCAATTCACCGGCTTTATTACCAATTTGTTTTTTAGTAGTTCGACGATTGATTTCCCCATACTTCTTTTTTCAATTCAAACCAATCTGTAGGGGCGCCTTCATAGTCAAATGTCTCTTGAAAATCAAACCCTAATTTATTCAATACTTTTTTTGAACTTTCGTTTTTCGGGTCAACCATTGCAAAAATAGAATTTGTATTTAAGTTCTTAAATCCGTAGTCTAAAATTGCTCTTGATGATTCAGTCGCAAAACCTTTTCCCCAATGTTTTTTCTTAAGCCGATAACCGAGTTCATAAAAATTACTATGATTATTTATTGGCTGATTGAAATACTTTAGTCCTGACCAACCAACACATTCATTTGTCAATTTATCAACCACAGCCCATCGGGCAATTCCATTTTCTTTGTATTGTTTTTTAAGCATTTCAATGACTTTAGTTATTTCGTCAATTGATTTCACTGGATTGTTTTCGATATATAAATGAACTTCTGGGTCAGAATCCATTTCAAACAAATCATTCTCGTCTGTATATTCTAATTCTCTTAAAATTAGTCGTTCGGTTTCTATTAATATATTCATTCTATATTTCTCTTTCATTTGTGTTTTAGCCTTGCGTAAATGTGCAAACTAATAAACTTACCATTTTTTATTTCACAGTCTTGCATTGTGCCTTCAAGGTTAAAGCCCAGTTTTTTCATTGCATTTTTACAGTTCAAATTTTCTGTTTCTACTATACCTTCAATTCTATGTAATCCCAGGTTGTTAAATCCAAACTCACAAATAAAAGGCATTACTTCCGTCATTATTCCTTGTCCCCAATATTCTTTCAATAGCCAAAATCCAATTTCTGCTTTTTTATGTTCTTTATTTAAACTGTTTAGCCCACCAGCACCATAAAAAGTATTGTTGTCTAAAGAACATATTGCCCACCAAATTCCAGTTCCATCTTTTTCTATGTTTGCAAAAAATTCCATTTGTTCTTTGGTTGCATCAAGGGTTTGGTAGCTTACTCCATAATATTTGATTATTTCGGGGTCTGAAAGCCCTTTGAAAACATTCTCTAAGTCACTTTCAATAAATTTTCTTAGAAGAAATCTTTTCGTTTTTATTTTGTCAAACTCAATTGTTGTCATTCTATATTAAGTTCTTATTGGGTTGGGTGCTTATTTTTAATTACAGCTTACAGTTCACCATGTTAGCGGGGCGACCTTCTGTTTGTCCATATGTTTTATTCTTCTCCAAAATAGTCACTGTCAATTTTTTTAAGTTCATAAGTCTGTTGGGTCGTACATCCAAGATTGTAGTCAATCATTAGTTGAGCCAACTGTCCACCGTCAATGAGAACAATTTTTGTTTCATTTCTCGGTGTGTATTCCAATGCTTCCTTAGTGAAATTTGAAGTTGTTATGAAAATTCCTTTTTTGGCTCCTTGTCCGGCAAGTGCACCAACGAATTTTTGAAGTTCCGGTCGTCCAACAATATTTCCTGGTCTCCAACGCTTGGCTTGAATGTAAATGATGTCAAGTCCAAGTTTATCTTCTTTTATCGTTCCGTCTATTCCTTCGTCACCGCTCTTGCCCATTGCTTTTCCTGCGTCTTTGATTGAACCGCCATAGCCCATTTTCACTAATAGTTCAACTACAAGTCGTTCGAAGAAAGCAGGAGAGAGGTCAACAACTTTGTTGAGTACTTCGGAGGCTAACGACTTTCTTATTCGTTGATACGCTTTGTCCAAACTCTCTTCTGGTGTCTGTTCGTTGTTCTCGATTATTGTTGTTTCATCTTCTTCGCTTTCGTTATTGTTTCTCGAAGCGTTCTGAAATTCCAAAAATGCTGGAAACTGTCTTAAATATTTTGCGTCAACTCGGTCAGGATTTTTCGCTAAAGTCTGACTGCCAAGGTCTGTGATTACAAAAGTCGCTCGTTTTGGCGAGTCAAGCAATCCTGCTTTTTTTAGATAAGTTTTAGCCCAACCGACTCTGTTGTCAAAAATTGCCTGGTTGCCACTTGCTAAAAGTTCTTTTCTTTCTTCGTCTGTTACTTGAAATTCAATTGCCAAACTTTCAATCAGGTCTCTGTATTTGTGTTCTTGTCTGTCCGAAACAAGTTTGAGTAATGGAAGCATTAATGATTGGTAATCCGGAATCATATTTTCTCTTATCGTCAGTTTGTTTATTTATTACGGTGTCGTCACGTTCACGGCTTTGCGTTCGGCAGGGCATTTGAAAATCTTCTGCCCGGAACTGCTGCTGGCCGAAGATACAAAAGTTGAAAACATATTCTACTGCTCATCTGTGTTAGGTCAGTCGGATATGTGGCTGATAGTAGTACTGAGATGAGAATTTATTCGTCGCTCCCTGATAGCACAATACGATGTTAGCGGTTCGGGCACTTGTCAGTTTATCTTTTATTTTCTTGTCCGTTTAAGATGTATTATTGTTAATGTTGTTACTGTTAAAAATGGTAGTGTAGAAATAAGTATTTTAAAGTTCATTGATAATACGCCAATTAAGAACATAAACCCTAAAAGTAAGCCTAAACAGGCAATCCCGATATAAGTTAAAACTCTGTTCGGCTTTTTTTGAATAATTGACATCAAAAGCAAAAGTTGACCAAAAAGTGGAAATAATACAAATGGGTGAATAATGTTCTTTGGGTCAGCAAATAATTGTCTGAATATTGTGTATTCTGATTCAAATAAAAATGACTTGTTATTTCCACCCCATTCTAAATATCCAAACAACGAAGTTATTATGAGTAAAAGGTTTAAAATCTTTGATTTCATTTTGTTGCTTGCAGTTGTTTATTATCAGTTCTTTTTATGTACCCAAAACCAAGCATCGCCAATTTCATCGTCCTGCACAATTTCAGTAAATATAAAATTATTGTTCTCTACAATGTTTGTTGAAGCGTTGTGTTAGGGTGCTGTCTTTGCGGTAATTGTCAAACTTGGGTCTTTCCGATAGGCAATAGAAACAAGTTCTTTGCAAAGGAAGGCAGCTTACTGCCACGTATTTTCGATGGCAGGGAATTCAATGATTCTTCTGCCCGAATGTCAGCCGAATAGAATTACCAATGATGAAGATAAGTACAAAAGCTAAATTATTAACGTCAAGCTGGAACTGAAGCTGATAGCTAAAAAAAAGATGAGATTTTATTCGTCGCCCCTGCTATTGCCAAGTCTCCTGTTGTACGTTCGGCATATTAGATTGCAAGTTTTCGTTTGTTTAATTCCACATTAAAATTCACTTTTGCACCCAAAGCGTCAAATACTTTCAAAATTGTTTCGAACCTTGCATTTTTCACACTGTTTTCAATTTTTGAAATTTGAGCTTTCTGTACTCCAACAAGGTCGCCCAATTGTTCTTGAGTCAAATTACGTTCTTGTCTTGCTTGCTTAATTGCTTGTCCTAACAAGTCAATTCGCAATTCATTTTCAAAAGCCTCACGTCTTTCTGTTCCACGCTTGCCAACATGTTTATCAATCATTTTGTCAAGAGAAACAGTTTTGAATTTATTTGTTGCCATGGTTATATATTTTTTGCCTTATTATCTAAATACTGTTTTCTAATTTCCTCTGCTTTTTTAATTTCCTTTGGTGGCGTTTTCTGTGTCTTTTTCAAGATTCCGTGTGTCGCCACAACCAAGGTCTTTATTCCGTTCGTTGTGTCCCAAAATGAGAAAAGTCGGTATACCTTGCCGTTGTATAAAGTCCGGAACTCCCAAATGAAGTTATTTAGTTTTTTGAAAAGCTCATTGTCATTAACTACTTGCGCCTTCTTGATATTGTAGTAAATCTTTTCTCTCGCCCTATCTTCAAGATCCTCCAAAAAATCAATTGCTTCAGGTAATAATTCAACCTCAAAATTTGGCTTCATTCACGATTTTTGCCAAAAGTACATATTTCCCGATTAGGAAACAAATGAATTTGTCATAAGTTTGAGAGGCGGTTTGTTTATCGTCTGTTGATGTCTTGTCGGGTGGTCGGAAAGGCGAATGTTGCCTGCCGTTCATCGTTTCGTTAAACCGTCACGAAGTCTAATCATGTCTTGCGTGTTGTAAACTGTACGGAATCGTTTTCTTTTAAGTCCGTCATAAAGGGGCTTGTCTCCTGTCCATAAGTAGCCTTTCAAAAACCTTGTTAGAGCAACAAAGTCTGAGTCGTCAATATCTATGTCGGAAGCCAATGTTTCAGCTTTTTCCCAATAACTTTGTGGTATGAGTTCTTCGTTTATGAAAGTCAGCTTCGTTAGCAATTTATCGTAAGCAGTTTCCAACTTTTTGTCAGTCAACTTGGAAATTTTTATGAGCTTGTTCCAATGTTTCCGGATTTCGAAACGCATATACTGATTACTGTAGAAGTCAAAGATGTTTTCAGAATTGAAAAAGAGGTCACCGATTGTCCCTTGAGAGTTAAGCAGGCAAGAGAAAATAATGTTTGTGTCAACAATTATTTTCTTCATTTAATAAAGCGTTTGCGGTTCTTTTTCCACCAACCTTTTTTTACTTCGCTTGCAAGTTTGTCAACCTGCTCCTGAGTAGCTTTTGAATTAGCTGTGGCTTCCTTGTAGATAAGGTAATCAACGAATCTTTGTAATCCCGTCGTGTCCACCGATGCAGGCAGACGAATAATAACTTCTCTGGATGTTCTTTCTATTAACATAATTTGTCTGCTTTTATTGGTAAAACTAAAGAATTTGTCTCTCTTAACCTAACAGAAAGTAGTAACCACGAATGGCGTGCAATGGTTTGGGCAGCTTTGCGAGGGCTGGGAAATAGAAGCACTAAAGTTGAATTTAGCACTACTGCTGAATTGAAGTACAACCGTTGAATTTTGCACTTCACCCCAGCTCTTGCAAAACTGCTCGTAAGCGGTTCGGCTTTCTTTTCGGTCGTCTATGGTTTGCTTAAAATTTATTGTCTTTATCTAATTGTCGAAATGTAATTTTCTATTTCTACACTTTCTCCTAATGCAGTTGTTGGATTGTTGAATGGTGGTCTGTCAGAATTTTGCGGACTTAATATTTCTCCATTTTCAATTTCGTCACCAAAGGTTTGTGTTTCTCTAAATTTGCCCTTACCTCTAAAATTTAAAATATTCGCTTGTACTCCTGGAATTACACCAATTTGTAAACCTGTTTCTTCGCTCTCAAAAAAATCGTTTTGATTTAGCCGCATACGAACAGTTTTGCCTTTCAACAAACTTTCAGGACAGTAACCATTCCACATATTTAAAATTTTTGGTTCAGTCATATTTGTTGCTTTTAAGTTGTTACCGAAAGTAAAGAGAAATAGCTCAATATTTTCTCCTTCTGTTTCAATTTTGTTCGCAAGCTCTCGTGTTAATTGTAAAAATTCAAGATACTTTTTTTCAGCATTGTCATATCGTATGTTGCATAGTTGTTGTAAGTCAGCATAACATTTACTCGCAAAAACGTCAATCAGTCGTTGGTCAAGAATTAGGCAAGGGTTGTCATTGAATGTTATATTGAAAAAGTAAAGTAGTTTGCTGTAAGTCGAAAGTCCAAGTCCAGCAACATTTTTAAATGTTGCAATCAATTGATTGAAGTCAGTTGTTGTCGGGTGAACATTTTGTTTTAAGTTCAAAATTGTATTTTCAATGATGTCAATATGTTTGAGAATATTTACAAAATGATTTCCACGCATTCCTGCTGTATAACCCCAATAAATTGTCTTGATAATTACATCTCGTGGTTTTTTCGTTTCAAAAATATCTTGTCGACTAATTGCCAGAGTTTTGTTGTCGCCAAAAAACTTGTCGTTTAGATTTTTCAGCCACCCAATTTCATTCTCCGCTTTGTTCCAAGTCGTCCGCTTTGTTGTAAAACATTGTTGTCTTACAGGCAAGTTTGAAATTAGTATTTTGTAACTCTCAATGTTCATAGGTGTCGTATGTCTAACATGACACACAACGGTAAACGGCTTGGCGATGTGGCGGTATTTGAAAATCGTCAGACCGAACCGAAGCCGAATAGAATTACTAATGCTGAAGATAAGTACAAAAGCTCAATAGTAAAAGTCCAGCCCGGACTGAAGCCTAATAGTGAACAAAAAGCATATATACGTCACCCCGCCATATTGCCAAGTCTCCATGTAACCTAAAAACAACTGTTGAGGTAGTTAAAAAAGTA
>JBDHYH010000026.1:0-34840 GCA_039811325.1 Chitinophagaceae bacterium
AATATGTATCTGCAATTGGCAGCCAAAGGGGCTGATGGCGTAGTAGTGGAATGGCAGGAAACAGCAGGTACAAAAACCAGTTGCGTTCTAACCGGATATGATCAGACGCTACCTTCTTCAGACATCTTTACCATTCCGTCGGGTTATGCGATACAGGATTTATCCAATTATTAATTACAATGAAAATTATCAAAAATGAAAAAGATAACAAGTCTCATCATTTGTACACTTTTGATTTGTACAATGAATATTTCCTGTAAGAAAGATTCAGATTCAAAAACGACAACCGTGGAATACAGGATTTCGCCAATGAATAATTTCTTTACTAAAATCGCTTACACTGATATTGCAGGGCAGGAAACCATCATAACAGATCCAACTCAGTTTCCAACCGGATCCAAATCAATTAAGATTGTTTCTAAACCCTTTAATGCGAGATTATCCATTACGATTAATAACACCACCAACGCGACGATTTCGTATAACCTGACTATTTTGGTAAATGGAAAAGTGATGGCAACAAATTCTTATTCAGTAGCACACAATGCTACAACCTCGGCGTCAACAGAATATACAGTTCAATAATTGCACGCACCTGCCGACTGAATGATATAGGAATAATTTTTAAATTTATACAACGATTCATTGGATTGAAACCTGCCATATTCCATATTGTTTTGTTGCTGCTGCTCCTTAAAGCTAACGGCCAGGTCAGGGAACCTTCCATTGAAATGCCACCCTCTTATTACCAACTTCAGACTGACAAAGACCGGATGAGCTTTTTGATGAAGGCTGTGAGTGACTCACTCAATGCAGACCGATTGAGTTCGATATACCAGATGTCGAAAACAGGATTAGCACTGGCAGAGCAAAACAAGGTGGATACGATGAAGGGTATTTTTTATTTCGACCTGGGAAAGGTATTTATGTATGCCTATGGCAAACCTGACAGTGCTATCTATTATTTTCAAAAATCGATTCCTTATTTCCCGGATAAACTGAGCTATTATAACCTGATCTCGATGAGAGAAATTACCATCTGTCATCTGAATGCAGGCAGGAAGGATTCGGCATTTGCATATCTCGATTCCCTGCACCTGAGGATTGACACGATGGATATCGGCAATCCACGACGGTTTGGAATATCTACATCAATGGCTACAGCTTATCAGTATTATGGAATGTTCAAAACCGCTATTGCACTTTACCGGGATGCCATCGATGGTATGCGTAAAGCAGGAAATGCAAACGGAGTCGGGTTTCCGCTGGCCAACCTTGCAGAATTGTATGATGAATCGGAAGATGATATCAATGCCATTAAGTATGCAAGGCAGGCACTTGATTTACTGAAGGGAAATAATATGCCCTTTATGGGCACTGCGGCAAATTTGTCCGGGTATTATCTCAACCTGAATCACAGTGATTCAGCGTTATATTTTCTACGCCTCGCCGATTCGGTCGGCAAGCTTATTCACAACGAGGAACAGTTGAATAACAGAAGCCCTTTGATCTATAGCAGCATTTTGGCCAATCAAAAAAAATATGAAGAAGCTAAGAAGGCTTTGGAACCGGTGAAAAATTGGCTGGAGAAGCGGCCAGATTCGAGAAGCATGATCAATTACCTTCTTCAGTCTGCTAATATTGATACGGCACTGCACCGATGGAAACCCGCAGCGGCAACCCTCCAAAATGCATTGACGGAAGCGAGAAAAACCGGGCAGCAGGTTATTATTGTGATTGTATTACAGGAACTCGCAACTGTATATGGAAACCTGAAACAATACGATAAGGCATTTGCGTATCAAAAAGAATTTATAGAACGCAAAGATTCTCTCACCAACGATGAAACAAAATCCAGGTTGGCTGACTTCGAAGCCATGAACAAAACGCGGCAGAAGGAAATCCAGATTGCCTTGTTGAAAAAAACGAATGATATCAAAGACCTGGAAATCAAAAACAGCAACCAAAGAAATCTTCTTTTCCTTGGCGCATTTATTTTCCTGCTGGCAGCTTCAGGTGTATTCTTCTATCAAAGAAACCGAAGATTGAAATTTCAATCTCAGAAGTCAAAAGCAGAACTGCAAATGCAGGTATTCCGTTCACAGATGAACCCGCATTTTATTTTCAATAGCCTTAATGGAATTGAATACTTCATTTTGCACAATGATAAAAGACAGGCAAGTGTCTATCTCAATAAATTCGCCCAGCTCATCCGGATCATCCTTTCAAACAGCAGGAAAGACCTGACCCCATTTGCAGAAGATATGCAGACCATAGGCTTGTATGTGGACCTGGAACTGCTTCGGTTCAATAATAATTTCAGGTATATCACCGATATTGAACAGACCTTGCTCCAGTCCGATTACTTCGTTCCCCCATTGCTGATCCAGCCGTTTGTTGAAAATGCGATCATTCATGGATTTACCTACAGTGACAGAAGTGATCTGCAATTGAAAATTTCTGCCGTACTAAAGGGGGTTTATGTCATTTATACAATTGAAGACAATGGAGTGGGACGTACTGTGTCTGCTGCCCAGAATGCAGTAAACAAACCCAATCACACCAGCCTGGGCATGCAAATTACCCAACAGCGTATCGACATCTTCAATGAACAATATAAAGCTGAAAGCAATGTGGAGATTGAAGATCTGACTGATCATTCCGGAAAGCCCTGCGGAACGAGAGTAGTACTGAAAATTAAAACAGCCTGAAATGATTACCCGGAACATAAATGCATTGTTGATTGATAGTGAGGTTACCAGTTTGGAAAACCTGAAGCAAAAGATTGGAGAATTTTGTAAGCAGATCAATGTAGTCGGAGCAATTTCAAAGACAATAGACCTAATTCCCTTCATAAAGAACCTGAAACCGGATGTACTGTTCATAGATATGCAACGGCCGAAATCTCTTTTTCTGAATCTGCCGGACGAGTTGAATCACTATGAATCAGAAATCATTTTTACCACGTATGAAAATCCGGTTTATACCAATGCCTTCCGCATGAGTGGGTTTCAATTTCTAATCAAACCGGTGGCAATAGAAAGTCTCGAAAAAGTTGTAACAGGGATCTCTGCTAATAGAGCTGTATTTACGGAGAAACGACTTTCGATATTGAAGTCAGTTTTGGGGATGTCCACCTACCCTGCCCCAAATATGGCCATTCTGCAAAAGGAAGGATTGAGTTTTGTTGCCATGAATAATATTGTAAGAATAGAGGCAGACGCCGAAGGCTCTCGTTTCTTCCTCGTCACAGGCAAAACGGTTTTTTCCGTTACTCCATTAAGAGATTTTGAAGAAATGTTAGCGCCCTATCATTTCTTCAGGGTACAAAACGATCACCTGGTGAATTTAGCGCTCATTCAAAAATTCCAGAAGGTAACCGGTGGTCAAATACTTTTAAGAAACGGGGATATGATAGATATAGACCGAAGGAAGCAAAATGAATTTATGAAAACCTACAGGGAACAGAAGGCTTTGGAATCAACAAGAGTCAATAAAGAAAATACACCTAAGAGATATCAGAAAGAATCATGAAAAGCACATTCTAAATCATAATCGTCCATCAGCCTATTCTTCCTAATTTTGCAAGTTCAATAGCAATTATTTTTTTGAACCGGTCTTACGCATCCTTGATTCACACACTGCTGGCAAAGAATGTATCTTTTTGCCTGTATCATAAACCATTTGAGAAAGACCCGGACCTTGCGGTAGATAAAGCGATACTCCCCGGTACTTCGAACAGGTATTTTTGGATCGCTCCATTTACCGGAACGTCTTCAGCCCCAGAGCTATTTCTTAATTGCCTGGATTTAGCATCAGGCAATGATGAAATTTGGAATCGTTTGCAATCATTACCCGACATGCCCTTTCATTGGCAGGAATTACCGGAATCCTTATCGCATTCAGCATACTTGCAGAAAGCAGAATGCTACTTAAATGGAATCCGTTCAGGTCAATTGCAGAAGGCAATTTTGTCGAGGGTGAAAAAAATTGAAAAGCCGGAAGATTTTGACCCTGTCCGATTCTTTGAAACACTGTGCGCGAAATACCCGCAGGCATTTGTACACCTGGCATATCATCCTGATGGTGGTATGTGGATGGGCGCTACCCCTGAATTGTTGTTGAAGCTGGAAGGTAATGAGATCACAACGATGGCGCTGGCAAGTACGCAACCTGTAAATGACCGGCATCAATACAATTGGGGAGACAAGGAAATGGAAGAGCACCTCATGGTGGGGCAGCATATAGAATCTGTATTTGCAATGCATCATTATCAAATGATGCTGAAGGAAGGGCCGCAAGCGATAGAAGCCGGCCCGGTTGCACATTTGCGGACAGTTTATCGATTTGCGTCCGGCAATGAAACAGATTTTAAAAAACTATTAAACGATCTGCATCCTACTCCGGCTGTTGGAGGGTTGCCTGCGAAAGAGGCAGTAGATTTCATTTCAGAGCATGAAGGATATGATCGAAAATATTATTGTGGTTTTTTAGGTGAAACAGATTTTGAAAAAGATGCCCGGCTTTTTATCAATCTCAGGTGCATGCAAATTGGCAGGGATGAGATTGCCATCTATAGCGGAGGTGGTATTACTGCTGATTCTGACCCTGAATCAGAATGGGAAGAGACCGTTCAAAAAAGCCGGACATTGCTAAGTACTTTGAAAGAATTCAACAGGAATGAAGTTGTCAGATAAAAAAGGCGTTCAGCAAATTGTATCAACCCTTGCTGCTTTGGGATTGAAGGATGTGGTGATGTGTCCCGGTTCCCGCAATGCACCATTCATCATGTCTTTCAACAGGCATGGCGGTTTTCATTGCACCAGCATCAGGGATGAAAGAAGCGCCGGGTTTTTTGCATTGGGAAAAATTATTGAAACACGTAGGCCGGCTGCTATTGTGTGTACCAGTGGGTCTGCTGCACTGAATTTTGCTCCGGCCATTTCAGAAGCATTCTATCAACGACTTCCTTTGTTAGTGATTACGGCAGACCGTCCAAAGGAATGGATCGGGCAAGGCGACGGACAAACGATCAACCAAACCGGCATTTACAAAAACTATATCCGTACATTTTATGAATTGAATGGTGATGCATTTGAGGATGAAGCACTGTGGTACAATTCAAGAAGCCTGTGTGAAGGATTTGCGATAGCAACTACAAAGGATGCAGGCCCTGTTCATTTCAATGTGGCATTGAAAGAACCTTTGTATGGTGAGGCAGATATTGGAGACCATACACCAAAAATATTTTTTCCATCATCAGGCAGAACTTCCATTGAACAGAATGAAGTGATCGGATTTCAGAAAATTTATTCCGAAGCTAAAAGGGTAATGATTTTGATTGGTCAGAAAAAATCAGATTTGGCTTTTGCCGCTTCGATTAAAAAGATTGCTGACTTTGAAAATACAGTTGTCCTTAATGAGTCCACATCGAATATTCATGATGAAGATTTTATAGAAAATATTGACCGCTTTATTACCACATTGCAGCCTGAAGAGGTGGTAGCTTATATGCCTGATCTGCTGATCACGGTAGGTGGAGCTGTTGTGTCGAAAAGGATAAAAGCCCTATTGAGAAAATACAAGCCTGCACATCATTGGAATGTTGATCTATACGATGCATTCATGGACACCTATCAATCGCTCACGAATCCTGTGTTTGCAAAGCCCGAAACATTCTTTGATCAATTAGAAATTCTGAAAGAAAATATTACTCCGGGATACAAGCAGCTATGGTTACAGAGAAAACGACTTCTGGAAAAATTGCATCAATCATTTATCGCAGATGTGACATACAGTGACTTTTTCGCTTTCAACAAAATAATGAAAGCCATTCCTGCTGATACACATTTGCATTTGTCCAACAGTTCGCCCATACGCTATGTGCAGTTATTTGATAATTCAAATATTTCATCATCATGGAGTAATCGTGGTACCAGTGGCATTGACGGATGCACAAGTACAGCGATGGGCGCTGCATCTGCATCTCCCGATAAACAGTTCGTTTTAGTGACCGGTGATGTAGCTTTTTATTATGACATCAATGCTTTGTGGAATGAAGCTGATATCGAAAATTTAAAAATCATTTTGATCAATAATGGTGGTGGTGGAATTTTCAGAATTATTTCAGGCGAAAACGCAAAGCCGGAGATGGAGACTTTTTTTGAAACGGCTCAACAAAGAAATGCTGCTGCAATAGCTGCTGCGTATAACTGGAATTATCTTGAGGCGAAAGATGAAGATGAATTAGAAAATTCCCTGAAACAATTCTTCAGCAAGGATCAGAAAAGGACCATACTGGAGATATTTACTCCTGCAGATAAAAATCCCGAAGTATTGCAACAGTACTGGAATTACTTAAAAGAAAACTCAAAGCCATGAATCAACCGGAATGGAAAGTTCTTAAGGACTACTCAGAGATTACTTTCAGACAATGCAACGGTGTGGCAAGGATTGCTTTCAACAGGCCCGAAGTTCGCAATGCCTTCACACCAAAAACAGTTTCAGAATTGCTCGATGCACTGATCATCGCGCATGAGTCGCAGGAGATAGGGGTTGTATTGCTTAGTGGCGAAGGCCCTTCACCAAAGGATGGTGTGTGGGCTTTCTGTTCAGGGGGCGATCAGCGTGTACGTTCTGCTACAGGCTATAAAGGTGAAGATGGTGTGAACCGATTCAACATTCTCGATGTGCAACGCCAGATCCGATTTATGAATAAAGTAGTGATAGCCGTAGTGCCGGGATGGGCTGTCGGTGGCGGGCATAGCCTGCATGTGGTATGCGATCTTTCGCTTGCGAGTAAAGAACATGCCATCTTTAAACAAACTGATGTGAACGTAGCAAGTATCGACGGAGGATTCGGTTCCGCTTATCTCGCAAGACAGGTAGGACAAAAGAGAGCAAGAGAAATTTTCTTTCTGGGAAAATCTTATTCTGCTGATGAAGCTTTTCAGATGGGAATGGTGAATGCAGTGGTCCCTCATGATGAATTGGAGCAAACTGCTTACGAGTGGGCACAGGAAATATTAAAGAAAAGCCCAACCGCAATCAAGATGGCGAAGTTTGCATTGAACCTGATTGATGACGGATTGGTTGGGCAGCAGGTGTATGCAGGTGAAGCAACGCGATTGCTTTACATGACCGAAGAAGCGAAAGAAGGAAGAGATGCTTTTTTGGAAAAGAGAGACCCTGATTTTGATCAATTCCCAAAGTATCCGTGAGTTAAATGAAAAGTGAAAAATGATTCGTTGTTGTAGAGAATAGCTGAAAGTTCAAAGTTCAAAGTTTAAAGTTCAAGGTTCAAAGTTTGAAACCCGAAGCCCGAGACCTAAACCCTCCTAAATTTTTCTAAACCTTCCCAAATGGCTTCAACAAAAGCATGGATTACTGCCTTCCGACTTCGCACTTTACCGCTCGCATTGAGCAGTGTTATCCTTGGTAGTTTCCTTGCATTTTACAATCACAGTTTTCATTGGAGTATTTTGATTTTGGCTGTTTTGACTACTCTTTTCTTACAGATACTCAGCAACCTGGCGAATGATTATGGCGATGCTGTGCATGGAGTGGACAATCATGGTAGGATCGGCCCGCAGCGCGGTATTCAAAAGGGAGAGATCACGTTGAAAGAAATGAAAACTGCCGTGATTGTTTTCATCACTCTTTCTTTCCTATCCGGAGTTTTGCTTTTATACATCGCATTCAAAGGTTACAGTATTTCCAATGGTATTATTATGTTTCTTGTCGGAATTGGGGCTATCGCTGCTGCTTTGAAATATACGGTTGGGAAAAACCCTTATGGCTATGCGGGATTGGGTGATTTTGCAGTCTTTATTTTTTTCGGATTGGTAGGAGTTCTGGGAACATTTTTTCTGCACACACATTTTGTTGGAGTTCCGGAAATATTACCTGCAATGTCCATTGGCTTTTTCTCCGCCGGTGTATTGAACCTGAACAATCTTCGTGATCGTGAAAACGACGCTTCCTTTGGCAAACACACGATTGTTGTGAAGTTAGGGGTTGGCAAAGCAAAGACGTATCATGCTTCTTTGCTGGCAAGTGGTATGATTTGCGCGCTTGTTTACAGTGCCTTCAGCCATGCCGGCGCCTGGCAATGGATTTATGTAGTTACTTTTCCTTTGATGATAAGGAGCATAGTGGTTGTGATGAAAAACAATGAGCCTGCCTTGCTGGATCCGGAATTAAGAAAACTCGCAGTCAGCACACTGTTGTTTAGTGTGTTGTTTGGAGTGGGGTTGGTGGTGTGATCACTTAACCTTTAATTCACACACCTCATGAAATTCCACCTAATTTTGAAAGATCATTGGTTCGAAAAAAATGCATTGCACTTTCAAAAAATACACCCTTTATTTCAAACAACCTGCCGGTACCTCTCGTGGCTGGTTGCGAGATAAAGACACATACATTCTTATAGCAGATGTAAATGGCCGGAAGGCTTATGGTGAGTGCAATCTCTTCAAAGGACTATCCGCTGATGACAGGGATGGATATGAAGATAAACTGAAAGAAGTATGTGAACGACTTCCTCTCGAAGGCGAGAAAATATTGTCATCATTGCAAGACTGGCCTTCCATTGCATTCGGAGTTGAAATGCTGTTGCTTGATGTGAAAAATGGTTGTAAGCAAATCATCTTTCCTGAAGTTTTTTCTGATAACACATTTACAGTTCCTACCAACGGCCTCATCTGGATGGGAGACAGAGCGCAGATGATGAAGAGAGTGGATGAAAAATTAGGAAAAGGGTATAAGTGCATCAAACTGAAAATAGGAGGAATCAATTTTGAAGAAGAAGTTGGAATATTAGCATACATCCGGAGTAAAGCAGATGGAAAAAAAGTAAACCTGCGGCTCGATGCGAATGGCGCTTTTGCTCCCGGCAAAGCATTGAAAAAAATTGAAGCGCTGGCAGCCTTCGGCATTCAACACATCGAGCAACCCATCAAAGCCGGTCAATGGAATGCGATGGCAGAACTGGTGAGATACAGCCCCATTCCCATTGCATTGGACGAAGAACTGATCGGCGTTCATTCGTTGGAAGAAAAAAGAAGATTGATGGCTACTATAGCTCCGAAGGTACTGATACTGAAACCTGCGCTGTTGGGAGGTTTTGCTGCTTGCGACAAATGGAGAATGCTTTTGAAAGATGTGCCGGATTCTTATTGCATTGTTACTTCGGCGCTGGAAAGCAATATTGGTCTCAATGCCATTGCACAATACACAGCAAAATCGAATCCGAAAGAGGCACAGGGATTAGGTACCGGACAATTATATACCAACAACATTCCGGCGCCTTATGATCTGGATGCTACTGGTTTGCATTTTAATCCTTCAAAAAACTGGGACTTTACTCTGCTCACATGAATCATACAACTGTAAATACACTTACCATCAATGGACAAAGGCTCCACGGAGATGCAATTGTAAACTATTGTGTGAATAGTGAACAGAACTATATCCAACAGTTAGGCCTATTCGTAAAAGAATGGCTGAAGGATGATAGGTTGATTGAATTGAAAACAAGTGGTTCTACAGGCGAACCAAAGAGCATTCTTGTGGAGAAAACGCAAATGCTGTCAAGCGCTGCTATGACTGCCGGTTACTTTGGATTTCAAAAAGGCCAAACAGCATTGCTGTGTCTGCCTGTGCATTACATAGCCGGAAAGATGATGGTGATAAGAGCCATGCTGAGCGGGCTTAATCTGTTGTGTGTTCCTCCTTCAGGCGATCCATTGTCGACGTTGCCTCCTGATACGGTAATTGATTTTGCACCCTTGCTTCCCATGCAATTGAATGCTGCTGCGACTACATCATCAATAAAAAAAATTCTCCTCGGAGGAGCGCCTGTTGACCCTTTGCTGGAACAACAATTGCAGTTATTTCCTTCCGAAATATTTCATGGATACGGTATGACGGAGACGCTGAGCCATGTGGCACTTCGGCATGTCAATGGCCCGCAACACTCGGATGTGTATGAGGCGCTTAATGGAATCGACTTTGAAACGGACGAAAGAGATTGCCTGGTCATCAACGCATCTTTCCTGAATGTACCGGTCTATACAAATGATGTTGTGGATTTATATTCTTCTACAAGTTTCAGTTGGAAGGGCAGAGCAGATTTTGTGGTAAATAGTGGAGGTGTGAAATTATATCCTGAAGAAATAGAACGAAGGGTGGCTGAATATATCCCGTTTAGATTTTTCTTTGCAGGTGTTCCTGACGAACGTTTTGGAGAAAAGTTGTGCCTTGTTATGGAGGGGACACCCCTTGCTGTGGAAGAAATGAATTATTTGCGGGATATATTGAGGAATCATTTAGACAAATATGAAAGTCCGCGCGAATTTATTTTTGTTCCGGAATTTCGAATGACCACTTCCGGCAAAATTAACAGGCTTGCAACCATGCAAGGCATAACGGAAGATTGAGCCTGAATTGAAAAGTGTAATTCTGGATTGCGAAGAATTTTTATTGAATTTGATTTGATTATTTCGAAAGTGGAGTAATACGCCAATTTGCTTTTCAGACACTCTTAGAAAATTCAATACTTATACTTGGCATAATATTTACGTGATTGTTTCAAAAAAAAATTATTAATGCAAAGATTAAAAGGACAGAGCGCACTAATTACCGGCGCAAATAGCGGTATTGGAATGGCAGTTGCTGAAGCACTGGCTACTGAAGGAGCTCAGGTTGTCGTGAATTATGTTACACATCCGGAAGATGCGGAAGCAATCGTAAGCAATATTCAATCCAATGGCGGAAAGGCGATGGCAATAAAAGCAGATGTCAGTAAGGAGGACGAGGTGAAAGCAATGTTTCAACAAATGATAGCAGCGTATGGCACCATTGATATCCTGGTAAATAATGCCGGCATACAGAGAGATGCCGCTTTGGTTGAAATGACATTAGAACAATGGCAGACGGTAATTGGAGTAAACCTTACAGGTTATTTCTTGTGTGCGAGGGAAGCAGCCAGGGAATTCATGCGCAGAGGGATTGTGAAAGAAAGGAGTGTAGCTGCGGGAAAGATCATTTGTATGAGCAGCGTTCATGAGAGAATTCCGTGGGCTGGCCATGTGAATTATGCGTCGAGCAAAGGCGGGATTATGATGTTTATGGAAAGCCTGGCGCAGGAACTGGCGCCACACAAGATAAGGGTTAACAGCATAGGCCCGGGTGCTATTCGCACACCTATCAATAAAGCTGCCTGGGGTACAGAGGCTGGTATGAATAAGTTGCTTAATTTGATTCCTTATGGGCGCATTGGTGAGCCGGAAGATATTGGCAAGGCAGCCGCATGGTTGGCAAGTGATGACAGTGATTATGTGAATGGCACTACATTATTCGTAGATGGTGGTATGTTGTTGTATCCGGGTTTTACGACTAACGGGTAAGCATACCGGAAAAACATTTGATGAATTTTCAATGTAAGAAATGAACAATACAGCAGAATACAAAAGGCTTTTAAAGAATTCGAAGAAAAGTGTACCCCTTGAAGAATGGGGGCCTTACCTCAGCGAACGGCAATGGGGAACGGTGCGTGAAGACTATAGCCCGGGAGGTGATGCGTGGCAATATTTCCCGCACGATCATGCGCGTAGCCGTGTATATCGATGGGGTGAGGATGGATTGGGCGGCATTTCCGACCTTAATCAGCGGTTGTGTTTTGCACCGGCATTATGGAATGGCAGGGACCCGATATTGAAAGAACGGTTGTTTGGGCTGAGCAATCCCGAAGGCAATCATGGTGAAGACGTAAAGGAGTTGTATTATTATTTGGACAATATCCCTACGCATTACTACATGAAGTACCTGTATAAGTACCCACAAGCTGCATTCCCTTATGACAACCTCGTGCGCGTAAATGCAGCAAGAAGTAAAGAAGAACCGGAATATGAAATTCTGGACACCGGCGTGTTTGAAGAAGACCGCTATTTTGATGTATTTATAGAATATGCAAAGAATGATTCCAGAGATATCTTCATCAAATTTGAAGTGATCAACCGGGGGCCTGAGGAAGCATTTCTGGCATTACTGCCTTGCCTTTGGTTTTACAATTTCTGGCAGTATGAACCTGAAGTTCCCAAGCCTTGTATTCAATGGATAGACAATAAATCTGTAAAGACTTCTCATCCACGGATGGGGGCCTACTTTATGTATTTTACAGAAACAGAAGATGTTTTATTTACTGAAAATGAAACCAACTTCAAGCGGCTCTTTGGAAGCGACAACCATTGTGAGCATGTAAAAGATGCCTTTCACGATGCCATTATTGATGGTAAAGATTTCCAGGCGTTGAAGGCTAAGAGATCCGGAACCAAATGTGCGCCCGTTTACAGAACGAATATCCCTTCAGGGAAGTCTTTTGTGGTTTACCTCCGGCTCACACGTAATGAACAGGAGCATCCTTTTCCAAATGCATTTGAGCAAATATTTGATCAGAGAAAACAGGAGGCTGATGAGTTTTATGAATGCCTGCACAAGGATCACCTTTCGGCAGACCAGAAGAGTATCCAGCGCCAGGCTTTTGCCGGACTGCTTTGGAACAAACAATTCTACCACTATGATGTAGAACGGTGGATCAACACCGGAGATGGCATAACACCTAATACGGATCAAAGGCGTAATGGGCGCAACAGCCAATGGAAACACCTCAACAACCAGGATATTTTATTAATGCCGGACAATTGGGAGTATCCCTGGTATGCTGCATGGGACATGGCTTTCCATTGTATCACTATGGCACTTATTGATCCGGTTTTTGCAAAACATCAACTTATATTACTCATGCGCGAGTGGTATATGGATCCAAGAGGGCAACTTCCTGCGTACGAATGGAATTTTTCGGATGTAAATCCTCCTGTACAAGCCTTTGCCGCCTTACAGGTTTATTTTGCAGAGGAAAGGATGTTTGGTAAGGGGGACGTTGATTTTCTGAAAAGAGTTTTTCAAAAACTCATCATCAATTTTACCTGGTGGACGAATCGGAAAGATGAACAAGGCAACAGCATTTTTGAAGGAGGGTTCCTGGGTCTCGATAATATCGGAGTGTTTAACCGTAGCACAGAGATGCCCGATGGGTCATTGTTGGAACAGGCAGACGGAACAGCATGGATGGGCATGTATGCCCTGGATATGATGAACATTGCACTACAGATCGCTATTAATGATGCGACGTTTGAAGATACCGCTACCAAATTTTATGAGCACTTCGTGATCATTGGTGAAGCATTAAATGAATTGGGTTTGTGGAATGAGGAAGATAAGTTTTTTTACGATGTACTCACTGTTGGTAATTCAGAAGCCATCAGCCTGAAGGTAAGGTCTATCGTGGGTTTGACACCATTATTTGCTGTGAGTATTATAGAAAAAGGAATCAAAGATTCCTTACCGGATTTTTCAAGAAGAATGGGCTGGTTTCAGCGGTACCGCACGGAAAATAACCAATACCTGCCGGGAGTAATGGACGCGGCAAAAGGTGATATGCTCTTATCGTTGGTACCTAAGGAAAGGATGGAACAGATGCTCAGACGGCTACTCGATGAAAGTGAGTTCCTCGCACCTGGCGGCGTGAGGGCATTATCAAAATATTATGAGCAACATCCTTATTCATTGAACTATTACAGTAATACATACACGATAAAGTATGTTCCGGGTAATAGTGATTCCGGAATTTTTGGTGGCAACAGCAATTGGCGTGGGCCCGTGTGGATGCCGATGAATTACCTGCTGATCGGTGCATTGGAAACTTTCGGAGCCTTTTATGGCGATCAGTTCCAGGTAGAGTTCCCTACAGGTTCCGGTCAAAAGATGTCGCTGAGTGGCATCAGTTCTCATATTAAAAGAAGGCTGCTTTCGATCTTTGAAAGAAATGGCAATGATCAGAGGCCGGTATTTGGTAGCTACAATTGGTTTTATTCTAAAGAAGAGAATAAAGACCTGGTACTCTTTCATGAATATTTTCATGGTGATGATTGCTGCGGGTTAGGAGCCAGCCACCAGACTGGATGGACAGCGTTGATTGCAAATCTGATTTTGGAATTGGAAGATGAGGAAAAAACGGGTAATGAGTAATTATTGTTTACTCATGGAGCGATATACTCAATTCAAAAAAGCCCTTAGCGCTGCTTACAAACGCCGGGTATTTGAGATAGGTTGAACTTTCCAATGTTAAAAGGACTATCTAATAATCGGCGCTTTACCTCTTTCGGTACTTTCACCTCTGCCTTTCTTGATACCTTTTTCCATGACTGCCTTTCTTCCTTTTTCTATGTAGAAATCCAATGTATCCATCACATCGTATTTAAAAGGCGCCGGCATCGGATTTATCTTCTGGGTTTTTCCTGGCCGTCTTTTCCCAAATCCGAAAATTGATTTTTTTAAATTTGCAATTTGCAACCGCCGAAGAAAATGAAAAGCCAATTATGGAATACAAAAAATTAGGAAAATCAGATCTCAACATCAGCCGCATTGGTTACGGATGCATGAGCCTGCATCCGGAACAAAAAGATTTTGAAAAGATGATTGATATCGCACTGGACGCAGGTATCAACTATTTTGACACTGCGGATCTTTATGATAAAGGGGGTAATGAAACGATGCTGGGAAAAATTTTCAAGAGCCGCAGAGATAAAGTGATCATCGGTTCTAAGGCAGGTAATCAGTGGCGTCCGGATGGCAGTGGCTGGGACTGGAATCCCCGCAAAGAGTACATCCTTAAATGCGCGGAAGGAAGCCTGCGTCGTTTGCAAACGGATTATATCGATTTATTCATGCTGCACGGCGGTACCATGCAGGATGATATTATGGAATCTATTGAAGCATTCGAAATATTATTGAAACAGGGTAAGATCAGGTATTACGGATTATCATCTATCCGCCCTAACGTGATCAGAACACATGTAGAATATGGCAAGGTGGTATCGGTGATGACACAATACAGCCTGCTCGACAGAAGGCCGGAAGAATATACGCTGCCTTTGTTGCAACAAAATAATATAGGCGTACTGGTGAGAGGAAGTGTTGCATCAGGATTGCTGGTGGACAAATCGGCGAAGCCATACCTCGATCACAGTTCTGAAAGTGTGGCAATGGCAGCAGCTACAGTGAAAGAAATTAGTGGAGATCAGCGCTCGTCTGCCCAAACTGCGATCAGGTATGTATTGCAACATCCTGCAGTCACTTCGGTGGTCGTGGGTATGCGCACGCAACAACAAATTGAAGATGCAGTGGCAACTTTGACTACACCACTATTGAATGATGAAGAAATGGAATATCTGAAAAACAGGATTCCTGCAAGAAAATATTTGGAACATCGTTGATTTTTATGAACACAAAGGAGATAAAAAACAGGATTGAAATCGTCAAAGGTGACATTACTTTGATACATGCAGATGCCATTGTGAATGCAGCCAATAGTGGCCTCATGGGTGGCGGTGGTGTGGATGGTGCCATTCACAGGGCAGGTGGACAGGCAATCCTCGAAGAATGTAAAAAAATTATCAAACGCATCGGACACTGTCAGGCAGGCGAAGCTGTGATCACCACCGCAGGAAATATGCCTGCAAAATTTGTAATTCATACGGTAGGCCCGGTCTGGAACGGAGGTAAAAATCAAGAGACTGAAAAACTGATCAGTTGCTATAAAAGATCATTGCAACTTGCAACCGAAAACAAACTTAGTAGAGTCGCCTTCCCCAATATCAGTACCGGTGTCTATAATTATCCAAAAGACGAGGCCGCGGCAATAGCTGTGCACACTACGATTGATTTTTTGCTGGAGCATACACATCCTCACAAAGTGATATTCTGTTGTTTTGACAGGGATAATTATAATTGGACAGATTTTTATCTGCAGAATTACTTAAAACATGCCTGAAATATTGTGGCATTATTCATGCTGTCTCTTCGACACAAATTGAAAAAACAAACAGGTGGATTCGAAAGATGATTCATACCAATATTGATTTTGAATGCAACTGTACGGTGTAATATGAACAGCGCCATTTTGTTTTTGACTAATTTTGCAACGCAAAAATTTTGACTATGGAAAGCGGAACGTTTGATTTTGGAATGGTAGGCCTCGGAGTAATGGGCAGTAATTTATTGTTGAATATGGCGGATCATGGTTATGCTGTAGCGGGTTTTGATCTTGACGCAAAGAAGACACAGGGATTTGAATCTAAAGCAACCAATGGCCAGGTGCTGAAAGGAGTGAATACCCTTCCTGAGCTTGTGGCGTGCCTTAAAAAACCATGCAAGATTATGATGCTGGTGCCTGCCGGAAAAGCTGTGGACAGTGTGATCGGACAATTGAAACCCTTACTGGATAAGGGCGATATTATTATTGACGGAGGGAATTCGCATTACACTGATACGCTTGCACGCATCAAAGCGATGGAAGGCAGTGGCATCCACTTTATGGGAGTAGGCATTTCAGGAGGAGAGGAAGGCGCACGGCTGGGGCCAAGCATTATGCCGGGTGGTGATAAAGCAGCCTACCAGGTGGTAGAGCCCATCCTCACGGCTATTTCCGCCAAGGTTCAGGATGAACCTTGCGTAGCTTACCTCGGTAAGGATGCTGCGGGACATTATGTAAAGATGGTGCATAACGGTATAGAATATGCGATAATGCAACTGATCGGTGAAGCTTATGACCTTTTGAAGCATGGGCTTGGACTCACGAATGAGCAGCTCGGAACTGTCTTTCAGAAATGGGATAGTGGCGAGATGAAGTCTTTCCTGATGGAGATAACCGGAGAGATTTTTAAAGTAAAAGATCAGGAAACCGGTAAGTTCCTCGTGGACGTAATTTTGGACAAGGCTGGAGCCAAGGGTACCGGTAAATGGACATCACAGTCGGGACTCGACCTGCCGATGCCCGTTCCGAATATAGACGTAGCTGTGATGATGCGGAACTTGTCTTCATTGATCGAACAAAGGATAGAAGCTGATGATATCTATTCTGTAGAAATGAAAAGAATACAATTGCAGAATGAGGACATGGAACAGATGATACATGATGCTCTTTACTTTGCCACCATTATCAGTTATGCGCAGGGGCTGGCAATGATTACTACCGCTTCTGGAGAATTGCAAATGGAAATACCGGTTACCGATGTGGTGAGAGTATGGCGGGGTGGGTGTATCATTCGCTCAGCATTACTGGATATGTTTACAGAGGCATACACTGCCAATAGTAGCTTAAAGAATATAATGCTTGATAAAAATTTTGCTTCCATCCTTCAGGATCGATTGCCGGCTATTCAAAAGGTCATTTCTCTTGCTGCAGGCAATAATTATGCAGTACCGGGCCTGATGTCTGCATTCTGTTATTTTAATGCCTATCGTAGAAAATCATTGCCGACCAACCTGGTACAGGCACAGCGCGATTTCTTCGGGGCACACACCTATCAGCGAACAGACAAAGAAGGCATTTTTCATACTGATTGGGAAAACTCCATTTCCTGACCGGGAGCAACTCTTAACCAAATACAATGTTAGATTACAAAAAACTATCCTCCACCCTACTCTTCATCTTTGGAGGCAGCGGCGACCTAAATTTCAGAAAACTAACGCCTGCACTCTACAATCTTTTTCTTGACAAGGCTATGCCGGAGCATTTTAAAATTGTCGGTATCAGTCGTACGGACTATTCAGATGAGGATTACAAAAAGCATTTGAAAGAAGGAGTCGACCAGTTTTCAAGAAATAAGCCGGAGCAGAAGGACTGGGAAGAATTTGCAAAAAATGTAGGATATGTCCGGATGGATATTAATGAAAAAAGCCATTATGATAAACTGGCTGAGATAGCCCAAAACCAGGAAAAAGAATTTGGGGAACATCCCAATATTGTTTTTTACATGGCAGTGGCACCACAGTTAGTACCTGTGATTGTAAAACAACTCAGCGAACTTTCGATCTGCCATGAAACGCGTACTACAAGGATCGTTGTAGAAAAACCATTTGGCCACGACCTGGAAAGTGCTCGTGAAATGAACGCCATTCTGGGTAAGTATTTTGCAGAAGAACAGATATACCGTATAGATCATTATCTCGGAAAAGAAACAGTACAGAACATTCTTGCGTTGCGATTTGCCAATGCATTATTCGAACCGATCTGGAACAGGAACTATATTGACCATGTTCAGATATCAGCAGCAGAGACCGTAGGTGTGGAAGGACGAGGCGGCTATTATGAAAATGCAGGAGCGCTGAGAGATATGATTCAGAACCATATTCTTCAATTGCTGTGTATGGTAGCAATGGAGCCACCTGTTACATTCAATTCTAATGAGATCAGGAATAAAAAGGTAGATGTGCTGAAAGCAATCAGGGTAATTCCAACAGACATGGTACAGCATTATGCTGCACGGGGGCAATATCGATCAGGATGGATGAAAGGAACGGAAGTGCCCGGATACATAGACGAAGAAGGTGTAAAGAAAGATTCGAACACCGAAACCTTTGCAGCAGTAAAATTCTTTGTGGACAACTGGCGTTGGGAAGGTGTTCCGTTTTATGTGCGCACAGGCAAGAGAATGCATGTGAAGTCGACAGAGATCACTATCCAGTTCAAACGAGCTCCGGACTATGCATTTCCGAAAGAAGCTACCGAAACATGGCGGCCCAACCGGTTGTCTATCGGGATTTCTCCAGAAATGGACATCTGCCTTCGCTTCCAGGCCAAGCGTCCGGGACAGAGTATGGTATTGAATCCTGTGGACATGGTATTTAATTATAAAGATGCCTACAACGGGGAAGAGCCGGAAGCTTATGAAACGTTACTCTATGATGTAATGGATGGCGATGCTACGCTCTTCATGAGAGCCGACCAGGTAGAAACGGCATGGGAAATTGTGATGCCGATTTTGAATGCATGGCGGCAAAGGCCTCCTTTGGACTATCCAAATTACAGTCCTGACTCTTGGGGGCCAGAAGACGCTGAAGCGCTGATAGCAAGGGATGGGCATAACTGGATTTCACACTATAATTAGTAATGTAATGAGCCTGCATATTTACAAAACACCACAGTCATTGGCCGAAGGGTTGGCAGCCTGGATCATTGGAGATATTAATTCAGGCTTGCATTTAAGGAAACGATACTCATTTGTATTGTCAGGAGGCAGTACCCCTCGATTGCTTTATGAAACTTTAGCATCTAAATATTCGAATGCTACTGATTGGAGCCGGGTAGATTTTTTCTGGGGCGATGAAAGATTTGTTCCGGAAGATGATGTGCGGAACAATGCAAGAATGGCTTATGAATTATTACTGACACCATTGAAGATAGAAAAGCACCAGGTTTTTCCGATGCCAACAAACAACACTCCTGAAGACTCGGTAATATCCTACCAAAAAACCCTTGATCGTTATTTTGATGCTGCGTCAACTAATTCATTCGATTTTGTATTGCTGGGAATGGGAAAAGATGCACACACACTCTCTTTGTTTCCGGGAGAAGACCTTCCCAATGCGAAAGGTGCATCGGTAGCACATACTTTTTATAAGGCCGACCAACTCAATAGGATAACACTGATGCCTTCAATTGTGAACCGTGCAAGGTCGGTCGCCTTCATGGTGCAGGGCAAAGACAAAGCTGCAACGTTGAAAGAAGTTTTGCAGGGAAATTATGATATTAAAAAATATCCTGCACAAAACATTGCTCCCAATAGTGGAAATCTTTTGTGGTTTTTGGATGGGGCAGCGGCGAGTCTAAGCTAATGAAGACCTTCGCACTAAACGAGATAAACCATTGAACCAGTTGCGATTTTTATTGCCAGCCCAGGTGGAGTAAAACATTGCATGTGTTGCACGAAATTTCGATCAATTTGCAAGTTTATTTCAATTTGGTATAACCTCAAACAATTCCAGAGCCAAGTATTATAATTGCAAGAAATATAGTACTATAAAGGCTTTAGCCGCGCCAATCCTTTCCTTTATTTTCAGTGCAAAATATTTTAATAAAATTGCATATAGCATAATACTGCTATGTATTTAGAGCTAATTCTACTAAAAACAGAAATAAATGCAAGAAAAAAATGCTGGTAAATAATTATTTCCATAAATTAGCTTTTTGAATTTTATAGATCCTTTAATATAATTCAAAGCCAAATATTGGTGGTGCAATGAAGGAATGGAAATCAAGCAAAACTAAAAATGCGATGAAAATGGACGAATGAAAGCAGTAAAAATAAATTCGAAACCAGATTTCAGAAGAGGTCTTATTTAAACGGTTCATTGGTGAGATTTCGAGGCTGGAGAAATCGGAAAGCACGCGGATATGAAATTCAAATTGTAGTTTGATAAAAAGGATTGACCATAGCTATCATGTTTTTATTTAAAATATTTTGACAAAAAAAATCTTTTCCAATTTTAAAAATTCAATATGAGAAAATTTATTGCTCTACTTTTTTCATTCTTATTGCTGCAGGCAGGAAATCATGCGCTTGCACAGCAAAGGACTATTACCGGCACGGTAATGTCTTCTGATAACACACCTGTTGATGGTGCATCGGTGTTAATTAAGAATAAGGCAACAGGTACTAAAACATCATCAGATGGCAAATTTTCCATCAGTGCAAGTCCGGGAGACATCCTGGTTTTTAGCGCTGTCGGGTTCACGACTCAGGAAATTAAAGTCGGGAACGCTTCCAGTATTTCAGTTACAATGGAGAAGTCAGAAGAAGAATTAGGAGAAGTAGTTGTTACCGCTTTGGGCATTAAGAAAGAAAGAAAAGCACTCGGATATTCGGTATCAGACCTCAGCGCCGGAGAACTGATGAAGAACAAGAACACAAATATTATTAACTCTTTGGCCGGGAAGGTTCCGGGAGTTAATATTACTCAATTTAGTGGTTCTGCAGGGGCGGGCGCATCCATTACGATCAGAGGAGGTAATTCTACATCAGAAAGCCGGCAAAATCAGCCTCTCTTTGTAATTGATGGAATAATTTATGACAACTCTACCAGCGTTACAGGGAATACCGGTACCGATGGGATGAGCAGGAGCAATACCACGTTTTCAAATCGTATTATGGATATCAATCCTGAAGATATCGAAAGCTTATCAGTATTGAAAGGCGCTGCTGCCGCTGCATTGTACGGATCCCGTGCTGCTGACGGTGTCATAGTGATTACCACGAAGAAAGGCGCTGAAGGTGCTACCAGGGTAAACATCAACAGTAAGGTGAGTACATCATGGGCAAATAAATTGCCGGAAGTTCAGACCGAATTTGGTACCGGTTCCTATGCTACTAACGGGGTCTTCAGTGATTTGAACTCGTACTCTTCCTGGGGTCAAAAACTTACTTCAGCAGACACATTGTATGATAATATTGGAAACTTTTTTGACCACGGAATTGTTTATGATAATAATGTGAGTTTGTCCGGAGGCTCTAAGAATGGTTCATTTTACCTGTCTGGATCAGACTTCAACCAGGGAGGTATCGTTCCAAATACCAGTTATGAAAAAACTACTTTTCGTTTTAATGGTGAACAAAAATATGGACGCCTTTCTATGGTTGCAAACGCCGCCTATTCTATAGCTAATACGAACAGAACATTAACCACTGCGGGATTGTGGTCTGGTGGAGGGTATAATGGAGTGGGAAGTATGCAAGCACTGTACACCTGGCCTCAAACTTTTAATATAAAACAGTATATCAATCCCGATGGAACCCAATATCGCAGATTCGCCGGCACACTGCCTTTGGAAGGTGATATTGATAATCCATACTGGATCATCAATGAGGACAAATTGACTTCTCAAACCAAGCGTTTCACCGGTGGACTCAGTGGTAATTTTAAGGTTGCCAGTTGGTGGGATTTGATTGCACGTATTGGATATGACCAGTACACTACTAATGACTATATCTATGTAGCTCCGGGATCTGCAGTAAGCCCGCTATACCAGAATGGCCGTTTGAGCAAAGATGCCCTGAATTATACCTACATCACTACAACAGTGATGACCAATTTTCATAAGACATTCGGAGATTTCGATACACACCTGATGTTAGGATCTTCTTCAGAAAACACTCAAATATTAGGTCAGAATCATTGGGGATACAGTTTTATAACTGCGGGAACTATCAGCTTTAACAATATCGCATCTACAAATAAGTTTTTTACTGATGGTACTACCAGGAGAAGGCTGGTCGGGGCGTATGGAGAGGCCGGTGTTTCATATAAGAGCATTGCTTTCCTGACTGTTACCGGACGAAATGACTGGTCTTCGACCTTGCCAATTCAGAACAGATCTTATTTTTATCCTTCCATCAGTGGTTCTCTTGTGTTTACGGAATTAATGCCTGAAATTACGGATGTGCTTACTTTTGGAAAGCTTAGGGCAAGTTGGGCACAGGTTGGTAAAGACGCCAATGCCTATGCTACAAATACTTATGTAAACCCTCCTTACAATATTGGTTCTTATACTCTTGTCGGTAATCAATGGGCAGCCGGCAACCCCAATATAAAACCTGAGATTCAGGATTCGTGGGAAGTGGGCG
This sequence comes from Chitinophagaceae bacterium, assembly GCA_039811325.1. Classification (GTDB taxonomy): domain Bacteria; phylum Bacteroidota; class Bacteroidia; order Chitinophagales; family Chitinophagaceae; genus Ginsengibacter. Next base: position 22,524 of record JBDHYH010000026.1, read on the forward strand.
GAGAGTTTAGATTCTTTAAAGGAAGGATTGGCCTCGATTACACTTATTATCATAGCCAGACCAAGAATCAGATTGCACAGCCGAGACTAGCGCAATCAGGAGGATTCATTTTTAGCTCATTAAATACCGGGTCAGTAATTAATAAGGGAATGGAAATAGCTATATCCGGAAAGCCAGTGGTAAGAAAAGATTTTTCCTGGAACCTCATGGTGAATTTCTCATACAATGAAGGTAGGTTAGGGAGTTTCCTTCCCGGGGTTGCCTATTTCTATCCAACGGATGCGCAATTCGGAACTGTAAAAGCCGCATCGATTCCGAACGGAGGGTACTTTCTCGGGTTGACAGGCCAACGTTATTACAGAGAAGTGGATGCAAATGGAAAGGAAATATCAAAAGGACGGTACCAGGTAGATCCTACGACAGGATTGTATAGAGTCAATGCGACAAACCCGGTGGTTGGAAACCGCGAGCCTGATTTCATAGGCGGTTTCAGCAATACCTTCCAGTACAAGAGATTCACTTTGTCATTCCTCCTCGATATCCGTAAAGGAGGAGATGTATTTAATGGAACAGAATATTTCCTCGTCTCAAATGGCTTAAGCAAGAGGACGCTTCTGAATGACAGGCAATCTGTTACAGTAACCGGAGTCAATAGCCAGACAGGTCAGGATTTTTCACAAACCTATGAAGCAGATAAATCCTATACTATTAACGGAGTCACTTATGCAGGAACAAATATGATTCAAAGATATTGGGCAAATTACGCTGCCAATTCAATGAGTTTTCTCACTTCTGTAAATTGGGTAAAGCTAAGGTCTTTATCCTTGACCTATGATTTTACTGATCTGCTGAAAAAGCAAAAAGTTATTAAGGGGTTGTCGGCAACAGCGGTGGGAACCAATCTCTTTACATGGACCAATTACAAAGGAATGGATCCGGAAGTGAGTGCTGCAGGAGGTACCGGGGGGTCAGGTTCTACAGGAATTGATTACCTGGGAGTACCCGCAGTATCAAGTTTCACCTTTGGAATAAACCTTTCATTTTAATTAAAGAAAACAAGAAGTCATGAAAAAACTAAAATATATCATACCTGCAATTATTGTCATAGCGAGTTCGGTTTCATGTAAGAAGTGGTTGGATGTAAATACTGACCCGGATAATCCCAACAATCAAAGTGTACTTGTACAGAACAGGCTGCCCTGGATTGAACACTTTTATATGTATTCGTCCGGAGTTGCCAATTATAGAACTGCTTGCCAGGCAGGAGTTTTTTATAGTAATTCTGGAACTCAGAATACTTTTACTACAACATGGCAATGCTCTTCAGGCAATTCAACAACACCTTATCAAACCTGGTTTGTCGCTGTCTCTTCAAATGTGATGGATATGTACCAAACAGCTCAAAAACAAGGTGCTTATCACTATATGGCAGCAGCGGATGTTTTTCATGCATTGGGATTTATGCAAATGCTCGATATCTATGGTGAAATGCCTTATACAGAGGCGGCAACAGGAAACCCAAGCCCAAAACCCGATGATGGAAAAACCATATATAACGGATGTATGGCAAAACTGAATGAGGCAATCAGCCTTTTCAGTAAACCACAAGCTGCGGGATTACCGGCACTTTCAGCAGGAGATTATATGAATAATGGTGATGTCAGTAAGTGGATCAAATTGTGCTGGGGATTAAAAGCACGCTATATGCTGAAGTTGTCAAAGAAAACAGACCTGTATAATGCCGATTCAATCTTATACTGTTTATCACAAGGCCCTCAAAGTATTGCCGACAACACAGTGGTACCAGGGTTTAATAACAGCACAGTCACTGATTATCTGCTCGGAGACCCTGTTGTAACTAATGGTAATTTTAATTATGCTGGTTATGGTAGCGGACAGAGGATATCTCAATATTTTTACAACTTGTTGACGAATATGCGCGGTGCAGGTGTTACCGATCCGCGAATGACAAAAATAGTACCTGCCTCCATGTCCAACGTTAAGTTGGATGGCAATGGCCGGGTTCAATCCTTTACCTGGAACAGGTCTGTAGGGGTTGATTCTTATGGTGCTGCTACGAGATTGCTCAAGGGGGGTGCTACTTCTATTTCAACTGCAACCTACGCTGCCTCCAATACCAACAAAACGTATGCAATAGCAGATGCGACAGACCGCACTAATTTTATTAATGACCAGATAGCATCCGGTCGCGCTTATACAGTAAGTGGGAATAATGTGACTGTCACTTACCCGGCCGGATCCATTTATATTAATAACACCAATTATGTACTTGCAGGAGATACTTCCTATGTAAATTTAAGAAGCAGTGCTTTGGCAACATCAGGAAATCCGGCACAACCTGCAACTGACGTTTGCTGGTATCCTTCCATAGCGGCATTTAACGCTGGTGTTGTTGGATCCACAGGCTCCTTCCAGATTCGACCTGTATCTGATCAGGAAATATTAACCTACCATGAGATGTGCTTTATCAAAGCAGAAGTATATATGAGAAAAGGAGACTTTGGTAATGCGTATGCTGCGTACAGGGCGGGCATCCAGGCAAATCTTGATATGATGCAGGCAAAATTGACAGAGTGGAAAGCATCCGGATACACTGCTACCAATCCTGACATGGCGCCAATGAACCCGGCTGATATCGCTGCCTATCTTTCAAGTGGTGCCGTGTGCCAAAGTGCAGCTGATTTGAAAATGTCCGACATCATGATGCAAAAGTATATTGCGATGGGTTGCAGTATTGAAAACTGGAATGATATGCGCCGGTTCGATTTTAGCGCAGGGGATGTAGGAAGTTTTGGAATTGTTTATCCGGGTTATCAGCGAGGCCCTTTGTTTTCCGGGCAGGCTCAGCTTACTGGCGGCACTCCAACAGATCCGAGATACTGGATGCGCAGGTGGATGTTGCCTCCTACTTATGAAATAAATTATAACTCAATAAATACACTTGCTCTAAACCCACATGCTGCTGATCCGAATATCTGGAGCATGCCGGTTTGGTGGGATTGTGCTACAGACCAGGAGTATTATAACTATCTCAAATAGTCTGAACTTTCAATATCTGGGAAAAGCAATGAATAATTGTGTTGGGAATAAATTTTTGAAAGTTGAATACAATTGTTTTGTGTAATTGTTTTTTTCAAAAAATCGTAACCAGGAAGAGTACAGTGAAAACTAATTTGAGAGAAGTGATTGATAGTGGTGTTTGTGGATGATTATCTTTTGTGGAGGCTTGAACTGAGTAGGTGAGGATTTAATTCTCCGGAATATGTTTTATTAGGGCATCTTAAATAAAACCTCTCTGCCGGGACTGAAGTGTTTTCTCTTCATTGCTTTACATAAAAAAAAACGGGAACACCTTGTGTGTATCCCGTTTTTTGTAAGAAGCGACTTTCTTTTTCATGTGTCTGTCAATCAAATTAACTTTGAATGATACGCTCAAATATTGAAGAATGGAACATCTGCCTGGATTGATCAAAGATTTGGCGCTGATCCTGATTGCAGCAGCAGTCGTAACCCTGGTATTTAAAAAAATCAGGCAACCGGTGGTATTGGGTTATATCATTGCAGGCTTTCTGGTAGGGCCTTTCCTTTCGTTGACTCCTACTGTCGCTGATACCAAAAATGTGGAAACGTTGGCAAAGATGGGTGTCATCTTTCTTCTGTTCAGTCTTGGACTCGAATTTAGTTTCAAGAAACTCATCAGGGTTGGCGGCGCTGTGTCTATACCGCAATCATCGAAATTCTCTTTACGACCGTATCCGGTTACCTGCTTGGCAGGGTGATGGGTTGGTCGTTTATGGACAGTGTTTTCCTGGGGGGTATGGTAGCAAGTTCATCTACAATAATTATCATCAAGACACTCGAGGAGTTGAATTTAAAAACAAAAAAGTTTGCACAAATAATAGTAGGTGTTTTGATTATTGAAGATATCAATGTGATATTATTGATGGTAATGCTTTCGACAATTGCCATTACAAGAGAATTTGAAGGTGGCGAAATGTTGTTCACGGTTGGGAAACTATTGTTTTTCCTGGGTTTGTGGTTGATGACAGGTATTTTCCTGATTCCTTCATTTTTGAAAAGAGCGAAGAAATTGTTGAATGAGGAAACGTTGTTAATCCTTTCCGTAGGATTGTGTTTGGGCATGGTAGTGGTGGCTGTATCGTCTGGATTCTCTGCTGAATTTGGCGCATTCATTATGGGTTCAATTTTGGCAGAAACGACGAAGGCAGAAAAGATTCATAAGATTTTTAATCCTGTTCGTGACCTTTTTGCCAGTATATTTTTTGTTTCGGTCGGAATGCTGATAGATCCAAAATTAATCTCGGAATATAAATGGCCGGTTGTCTTTGTTACTTTACTTCTGCTGGTTGGCAAATTATTTTATGCTACATCCGGTGCGCTTATATCCGGCCAGCCACTTAAGCAATCTCTGCGCGTTGGCATGAGTATGGCTCAGATAGGAGAATTTGCGTTCATCGTGGCTTCATTGGGTATGAGCCTCGGTGTTATTAGCCCGTTTCTCTTCCCTGTAGCTGTAGGTGTATCTGCCATTACCACTTTCACAACTCCATACCTCATAAGATTTTCAGAACCGTTTTACAATTTTATTGAAAAGAGAATGCCTGGTTATATGCGCCGGAGGCTTGAAAATTATGCAGCAGGTGCACAAAATATTCAGGCAGAAAGCAAATGGAAAATTGTGCTGATAGCTTATGTGAAGATCATGGTCACCAATGGTATCATATTACTGGCACTCATGCAACTTTCTATTCGGGTATTAGTACCGTTTCTGCAGGCAAATGTTGAAAGTAGTTTATTGCGAAGCGTTATTTCATTTGTGGTATCTTTTGGAGTTGCGTCTCCGTTCATCTGGGCATTAATAGCACGCAAGCCCGATGTCATTGCATATAAAGAATTATGGTTACAAAAAAAATACAGCCGCGGGCCATTGCTGATGGTGGAGATACTCAGACTGATGTTGACAATCGTCTTTATAGGTTTTTGGGTGGATAGATTATTCACTACTAAAATTGCGATGATCATAGCGGTCCCTGTTATTATCATTTTCCTCTTTTATTTTTCCAAGCGAATTCAAAAATTTTATCGAAAGATTGAGACCCGCTTCCTCGATAATCTGAACCAAAGAGAAATCGATGCACGCAAATCCAACCCAACCTTGTTCTCTTCAGATTCAAATATGAATAGTTGGGATGTTCATCTCTCCGACCTTGAAGTAGATCCTCACGCCAAGTTTGTGGGCCGTCATCTGTTGGAATTGGCCTGGCGGGAAAAGTTTGGTATCAACCTCGCATACATCAAGCGTGGAGACAAGATTATTTATGCGCCAAAAAGGGATGACAGGCTCTTGCCTTATGACCAGATAGGTGTCATCGCTACTGATGATCAGATGAATAATTTCATGAAAGCATTTAATGAAAAAGAAACTTCTGAAATGGAGGAAAAAGACCTCAGCAATATTATTCTCTACAGGATGGTAGTGGACGAAAAGAATAAGTTGAAAGGGAAATCCATCAGGAATTCCCAGATCCGGGAAAAAACCAATGGTTTGGTGGTAGGGATAGAACGGGAGAGTCAGAGGATTGTAAACCCTGAATCGGATCTTGTGCTGGAATGGGGCGATGTAATCTGGATAGTGGGCGACAGGGAAAGAATTTTCAATGTCAATATTGTTAGCTGATCACATAAAACTTTGAAGTCATTAATAATTAAATCTTATTGTATCCAAATGAAATCCATACCGACTACTCATGCTAAGTATTACTTACTGATTCTGGTTTCGTCTGCAATGCTATTAAATGCCTGTAAAAAAGAAACTCCTGAGCCTTCAAAGCCGCCGGTAGTCATTAAACCCCCGACCCCACTGGGCTTTATGGTAATAGGATATTTTCCTTCTTACCGAACTGTGGCCGAATATCCTGACCGGATGTTTAAGATGTGTAGCGTGATCAATTATGCATTTGCCAATGTTACATCATCCAATACTGTTACCATCAGCGATGTAACCAAGATGGATTCGGTGTATAAGAAGGGCAAGACCAATGGCGCCAAAATATTCTTGTCTATTGCCGGTGCATCATCGGTATTCGCAGGCATGAGCAGTACGGTCGCAGGCAGGGGTACATTTGTAAGAGATGTGATGCAGAAAGTACGGCAATATAAATTGGATGGAATCGATATTGACTGGGAGTACCCCCGCACAACTGACGGTACTGATGAAACATTCCGGTTGCTGATGAAAGAGTTGTCGGACTCATTGCACGTAGATGGTAAATACTATTTGTCAGCAGCGATCACTCCGGGTCTTTACGCAGGCAGCATCAGAGACGGAATCAAAAATGAAATCTTTTCGTATGCCGACTTTTTGAATGTCATGATTTATGATGATTTTACAACGGATCCTTCCCAGCCATACCGGCAGCACAGTCCTTACAGTATGGTAGTAACCTGTTATAATTATTGGACCAGCAGAGGCTTGCCCAAAGAAAAACTCAATATTGGAATTCCTATCTATGGAAGGCCATCAGGTATGACCCAAACCAATACTGTACTATCGTATAAGACTATTCTAAACCAGGGCGGCGACCCAAATTCAGATTCTGCTCTTGTATCTGCAGGTGGCTTTTCTAATTACAAAATTTATTATAACGGAAGATCAATGGTTAAGAAGAAAGCCGCTTATGCAAAAGATTTTGCCGGTGGAATTATGTTTTGGGAAATTGGGCAGGATGCCAATGACGACCGTTCTTTGACCAAGGCCGCATGTGATACGATAGGGAGGAGTTATTGAAATGATAGAAATTCGGGACAGTAATGTATTATGCAGAAATCAACAAAGTAGCCACAGAGAACCACTGCGTAAACCCTCTGAGAATCTCGGTGTATTCCTTGAGACATATTGCATTTCTTATATATTTTTCTGACTTCAGATTTCAATTTTATCCGGACTGTACCAATTACAATGAGCAATTCTGAGAGGTAACAAGGTACCGCTGTAAAAGCTCAGTTGCAAAATATTTTTTCACCAGTTTAAATAATGTGTGTATTTTACACATTCAAAACTTGCCGGCATGATCAAAAGACTACTCACAATTTTCTTTCTCTTTTCCTCTTTTTCTGGCATTGCTCAGTTGCTTACCTGGACACCAGATTTCCCTACAGAAGCTACTTCGGGAATGGTGATCACAGTCGATGCAAGCAAGGGCAATAAAGGATTGCAGGGCTACACACCTTCTGATGTTTATGTTCATATTGGTGTGATTACAACGCTAAGTACAGGCCCTTCAGACTGGAAGCATGTACAGACAAACTGGAACACCGACATCCCAACCTGGAAGGCGACTTCGCTTGGAAATGATAAATGGTCATTCACCATTGCAAGTGATCTCAGAACTTATTTCCAGGTAACAGATCCCAGTGAAAAAATTCAAAAAATAGCTATCCTTTTCAGAAGTGGTGGAGGCGGAAGCAAGAAGCAGGCAAATGCCGATGGGTCTGATATGTACATTCCGGTATTTACTACAGCTACGGCGGTTCGCTTTACGCAACCACCTATGCAGCCACTTTATACACCGGCTCCCGAAACTATAGCCAAATCCATTGGAGACAACATTCAATTAACAGCTATTGCTAACAAAGCTTCCACAATGAAGTTGTATTTAAATGGCACAGTAATACAAACTGCAACAGGAGCTACTACGATCTCAGCAAATCCAACAATCACAACCTCGGGTAATCAAACCATCGTTGCAGAAGCAAATGATGGTACGACAACGGCAACACAGACTTTTTCATTTTTTGCATCAGGAAGTGTCAACATTGCCCCTTTGCCTGCCGGGGCCAGGCCGGGCATCAATTATATCAGCAGTACATCTGCTACGCTGGTTTTGTATGCACCGGGCAAGGGACGTGTGGCAGTAATAGGAGACCTGCCAGGCAATAACTGGACGGAGCAGTCAACCTTTCAAATGAACAAGACCCCGGATGGAAATTACTGGTGGATCACACTGACCGGCCTCACTCCTGGCACTGAGTATAGTTTTCAGTACCTGGTAAATGGAACATTGAGAATCGCAGATCCTTATGCAGAACTGATTCAGGATCCTTACAATGATCAGTATATTTCGAGTACCACCTATCCGGGAATGAAACCTTACCCTGATACGAAAACGACTGAAGTAGTGAGTATCCTTCAAACAGATAAGCCACAATACAACTGGGATACCTACAGCTATACACGACCTGATAAGCGAAATCTTGTGATCTATGAATTATTGGTTCGTGATTTTGTAGCCAACCATGACTGGGTAACGTTAAGGGATACACTAAATTATTTAAAGAAGTTAGGCATCAATGCAATTGAGATCATGCCTTTCAATGAATTTGAAGGCAACCTTAGCTGGGGCTACAATCCTGATTTTTATTTTGCACCAGACAAATATTATGGACCTGAAAATACATTGAAAGAATTCATTGATAGCTGTCATAAAAACGGCATCGCTGTCGTAATGGATATTGCGCTCAATCATAGCTTTGGCATGTCGCCAATGGTAAGGTTGTATTGGGATGCTGTCAATAACCGCCCTGCAGCGGATAACCCGTGGTTCAATCCGGTAGCGAAGCATGCCTACAATGTAGGATACGATATGAATCATGAAAGCCCGCAAACAAAATATTTTGTAAGCCGAATATTGAGTTATTGGCTGAGTGAATACAAGATCGATGGGTTCAGATTCGACCTGAGCAAAGGATTCACTCAAAAACAAACATGTGATAACAATGGTAACAATTGTGATGTAGCTGCGTGGAGCGCTTATGATCAAAGCCGTATTGATATCTGGAAAGGATATTATGACACACTTCAGAAATATGGCGCCGGCGCTTATTGCATACTCGAACACTTTGCAGATAATTCGGAAGAAACTGTTTTGAGTAATTATGGAATGATGCTCTGGGGCAATTTGAATTATAATTATAACCAGGCAACAATGGGGTATTCAACAGATTGGAATTTCGATTGGGGTATAGCCAATAAGAGAGGATGGTCCAATCCAAACCTCGTTACCTACATGGAGAGTCATGATGAAGAAAGATTGATGTACAAGAACCTTCAATATGGTAACACTTTTGCCGGAACGCCAGCTTACAATATCAAAGTATTGGATACAGCATTGCAGCGTCAGCAATTGGCAGCTGCATTTTTCTTCACAATTCCAGGCCCGAAAATGATATGGCAATTTGGTGAATTGGGCTATGATTATTCAATTAATTATTGTGGCGACGGTACCATCAATTCAAATTGCAGAACAGATGCCAAGCCGATCAAATGGGATTATTTTCAAAACACAAAGCGCCGTAAACTATATGACACTTACAGGTACCTGATTCAACTGAGAAAAAATCCGGCTTTCACATCAGCATTTACTTCCAATGCCACCAGCCAGGATTTTTCTGGGGCTTTTAAATGGTTGACTTTGAATTCGTCCTCCGGGGAATTGGTTGTGATTGGAAATTTTGATGTTACTTCAAAAGTTGGAAGCGTTACTTTTCCTTCTGCCGGTACCTGGTATGATTATCTCAATGGAAATACCATCACGGCCACAGGATCTTCTCAATCATTTACTCTGAAACCAGGCGAGTTCCATGTGTTCACCAGCATAGAGGTATCATTGCCGGTTACGATAACAAATTTCACTGCTGTACATCAGGAAGTACAAAATACATTGGAATGGAAAGTGGCCACTGAAAGTAATGTAGCCTTCTATGAAGTACAAAGAAGTGATGATGGTGTTTCTTTTGAAGACATTGGGAAAGTATCGGCTGCCGGAAAATCAAACTATCAGTTTGTTGACAACCATCTTCTCAATGCTGATGTAGTTTATTACAGGATCAAGACAGTAGATAGAGATGGTTCTTTCTCTTTCAGCGATGTTAGAGTTGTAAAGCAATCTGTTCAAAGTTTTTCAGTAGTAGTTCGTGAAAATCCGGTGATGAATGTTTTGAGACTAAAAGTTGAGTCTTCAATTAATGGTACAGCAAACATTTCAGTTTCGGGTGTAGAAGGAAAAACCTTAATTACAAAAAAGGTTGACATCACAGGAGGTAGCAATGAAATAATGATGAATGAAGCAGTAAGACTATCGAAGGGAATTTATTTCATTAAGGTAATGATGGATGGAAAGGCAATAGTAAATAAAGTAGTAAAACCCTAATTCAAAGACAACAATGGCAAAGGATTTAAGCCTGCACCCCAAGACGCTGAAAGGGCTGCAAACAGAGGTTCAGAGTATCAACCGCGTAGCATTATCTGTGGACTGTGTCATATTTGGTTTTGACGAAAATACCTTGAAAGTTTTGCTCATCCGATCTGACCTGAAAAAGTATAAGGGCATGTGGACACTGTTAGGTGACCTGGTAAAGCCGGATGAAGACTTGGACAATGCTGCATACAGGGTGCTCAAGCAGCGTACCGGACTTGGCGATGTTTTTCTGGAGCAGGTGAAAACATTTGGAGAAGTAAGCCGACACCCTGCAGGTCGAGTTGTAACTGTTGCTTATTGCTCACTGATCAATGTGCAGAACCACCGGTTGAAGAAAATGGATAATGAACTGCACTGGCACAGTGTCGAAAGCCTGAAAGACAAAGCAATGGGTTTCGACCATGAGGCCATCTACCTCACCTGCTATCAATGGTTGCAGAAAAGAGTACAGGAACATCCGTTAGGTTTTAATTTATTGCCTAAAAAATTTTCTTTGAGAGAATTGCAAAATTTGTATGAAGCTATTTTGAACACTAAACTCGACCGGCGCAATTTCCGCAAGAAATTTTTCAGTATGGATTTTCTGGTAGATGTCGGGGAAGAGGAGCAGAATGTACCGCATCGCCCGGGACGATTGTACAAGTTTGATTTTGAAAAGTATGAGAAGAATAAAAAGGAATGGCCGGGGATTGGATTTTGAAAAAAGAAAGAGTGGTCCTTGCGATCCGCCAGGGCAGAAGAATCTGATCATGGCAGTTAGTTATGGTGGTGAAGCAAACTCGAAGTGGAATGTGAGCTTCTATTGAACAGGTTGCTTCGTCGCTTCACTCCTCGCAATGACCAGGGACCTGAGCTCTTGCAGGATGTTTGTCATTGCGATCCGCCACGTCGGAAAAGTTTGTTCTTTGCATATCTATCTTGGCGGAGAAGCAAACTCATTATTGAAAGTTTGGTCATTGCGATTAAAGCGAAGCCTGTCTGCCGACAAGGCAGGCAATCTCTTTAAGGAAGTGAGCTTCGATCGAACAGTTTGCTTCGTCGTTTCACTCCTCGCAATGACCAGGGACCTGAGCTCTTGGAGGATGTTGGTCATTGCGATCCGCCACGTCGGAAAAATTTGTTCTTTGCATATCTATCTTGGCGGAGAAGCAAACTCATTGTTGATTGTTTGGTCATTACGAGTAAAGCGAAGCCTGTCTGCCGACAAGGCAGGCAATCTCTTTAAGGAAGTGAACTTCGATTAAGCAGGTTTCTTTGATCGTAATGACGAGAGCCCTACACTATATGCGATTCGTTAACGACTAACTATGGCAATTGTCAAGAAATATGCATTTGTCTATATAATGACAAACAAAAACAATACAGTTCTTTATACTGGAGTAACATCAGAGTTGAGACACAGAGTGTGGCAGCATAGAACTCATTTTTATGCAGAGAGTTTTACCAGCAGGTATAACTGCGAAAAAATAGTTTGGTTTGAGATGTTGGATAATATTTCACTTGCGATACTCAGAGAGAAACAAATAAAGGGAGGCAGCAGAAAAAGGAAAATAGAATTGGTTGAAAAGTTGAATCCAGCATGGAAAGATCTTTGGGATCAGGTTCAAGATTATTAGGATGGTAAGATTTTGGAGACTAATTGAGAGTTGAGAGGGAATAAATTTGGAATTGGGAGCCGGGTTTTGGTCAAAGTGAGCGAATAGCTTTGGTAATTGCGAGCTGAAAGTTAGGTCATTGCGAGCGGCAGCGAAGCCTGTCTGCCGACAAGGCAGGCAAACTCAATGAGAAAAGCGAGCTTCGATTGAACAGGTTGCCTGCCTTGTCGGCAGACAGGCTTCGTCGCTTCACTCCTCGCAATGACCAGGGGCTTGAGCTCTTGCAGGATGCTGGTCATTGCGATCCGCCATGTCGGAAAAGTTTGTTCTTTGCAGGTTTATCTTGGCGGAGAAGCAAACTCGAAGTGGAATGTGAGCTTCTATTGAACAGGTTGCCTGTCTGTCGACGAGACAGGCTTCGTCG
>JBDHYH010000027.1:0-33583 GCA_039811325.1 Chitinophagaceae bacterium
AAAAGAAATACGGGAATTTCGAAGCGGTGAAAGGAATTTCTTTCGAAGTTTATGAAGGAGAAATTTTCGGATTGCTCGGGCCCAATGGCGCCGGAAAATCCACTACTCTCGAAATCATGGAAACCCTGAGGCAGAAAACATCCGGCAAGGTGACCATCGCTTCATTCGACCTTGACCAGGAACCTGAAAAAATCAAGAAGATCATCGGCGTACAATTGCAAACTTCAGGATTTTATCCCGGGCTGAATCTAAGAGAATTAGTGGATCTCTTCAATGGACTGTACAACATGCCTACAGATGTAAATGAGCTCCTGAAAATGGTCAACCTGGAAGAAAAAGCAAAAAGTAAATTCAAAGACCTGAGTGGCGGGCAAAAGCAACGATTCTCCATCGCAACAACACTGATCAATAATCCTAAGATTATATTTCTGGATGAACCTACTACCGGCCTTGATCCTCAGGCACGGCGCAATCTGTGGGAACTCATCAGAACCATTCGGAAAGAAGGTACTACAGTCATTATCACAACGCATTACATGGATGAAGCAGAGTATCTATGCGACCGTGTAGCCATCATCGATGAAGGAAAGATCATCGCACAGGCCAGTCCGGGACAGTTGATTGATGACCTGGTAGCCACGGGATTTCAACGGCCAAAAGCAACAAAGGCTGCCAACCTGGAAGATGTTTTCATCCAGATGACGGGCAAAGATTTGAGAGAAGAATAGCGATCATAGAAATGATCCTCTTATTGAAAGGCTTTTGAATTCCTTTTAAGTTTGAATCCAATATGAATCATACTTCCTGCTCAACCCCTATATTTGCGAATCTTAAATCTTAAAACCACATTATGTCAATATCCAATCTCAGAAAGACCAGTGCTTATATCATAGCCATTTTTATGATTTCATGTACGGCATCAAAGTCATCTGTTCAAAAGCAAAAAACTCCGGCTGCACCACCTGTGCCTCAAAAGCCAACCGTATCTAATGAAACGGACAGCCTGAGCTATGCGATAGGTGTGCAGGTAGCTACCTACTACAAAAACCAGGGAATGGACAGCATCAACCTCGATGCGCTGAAAAAAGCTTACCAGGATGTATATAATGACTCACCATTAGTAATGAACCTCGAACAATGCAATATGACATTACAAAGTAAACTGCAGGAATTCATGCACAGAAAACTTGAAAAATCAAAATCTGAAAGCAAAGCATTCTTAGACTCTACTGCCAAACTTCCCGGAGTAACTGTGTTACCTTCCGGATTGCAATACCGGATCATCACCCGAGGCAATGGCCCTATTCCAAAAGCGACGGATACTGTAAAAGCACACTATTCAGGTACACTCATCAATGGATTGGAATTCGATAATAGCTACAAGAGAGGTGAACCATTGGAAATACCCGTTGGAGGTGTGATCAAAGGATGGACTGAAGCGCTTGAACTCATGCCGGTAGGAAGTAAATGGGAATTGTTTATTCCATCCAATCTTGCTTACGGAGATCGCGGAGCCGGTGGCGCCATTCCCGGAGGAGCAGCGCTTATCTTCACAGTCGAATTACTCGGAATAGTACATCACTGATATGACTGACGATCCATCTTTGAGGTACCCGATCGGAAAGTTTGCAGAGCAGGATTTTGCAGACGCTCCATTTGAGGAAACGCTCAGAGATCAACTGCTAACAGAAATCAAAGTGTTGCCGTCTGCTCTTGAAATGGCAGTACTCAATCTGGATGCGGCTCAGTTACATTCACCCTACAGGCCGGGTGGATGGACGGTAAATCAATTGGTACATCATGTGGCAGATAGTCACATGAATGCATACACGAGATGTAAACTGGCATTGACTGAAGATAATCCCACAATTAAAACGTACAACCAGGATGCATGGGCTTCATTGCCTGACTCTGCATTGCCTGTCAACATTTCACTCACTCTGCTCCATGCACTCCACGCCCGGTGGTACGCAATTCTGAAAGACCTTTCGAATGCTGATTGGCAAAAATCATTTTACCATCCTGAGCAAAAGATAAATTTTACGGTTTGGGAGGCCCTCAAAGTTTATGCATGGCATGGCAAGCATCACGTAGCACATGTCACACATCTCAGAACCAGAAATAATTGGTAGCTATGAACATGAAATGGAAAGTTTTAGAAACAGAATACCTTACTAATTATCCCTATTTCACCAGCAGGAAAGACAGGTGCGAGACAGAGGATGGGAAAATAGTGCCATCGTACTATGTGGTAGAATTGCCCACCTCAGTGTGTGCAGTTTGTATCACTACCGAAAATGAAGTACTGGTAACCAAACAATACCGTCATCCCATTGGTGAAGTTTGTATAGAACTACCCGGTGGTTTTGTCGACAAAGGCGAAACTCCTGAACAAGCCATCCGGCGTGAATTACAGGAAGAGACGGCACACGAATTTGAAACAATAATTCCATTAGGAAAGATTGCAGCCAATCCGGGCGTATTAAATAATTACACTTATTTCTTCCTGGCAACCGGTGGTCAGCAAAAAGGAAAGCAGAAATTGGATGAACATGAATTCCTCGATGTGGAAAAAATATCTATCGGGGAATTGATGCAAATGCTGGAAGAAAACAAAATCATCCAGTCTCTGCATGCCAATTGTACATTCTATGCATTGAGGGAACTAAAACTACTCTGATTTCCGGCTATACCAAATTCATCGTTTTGAAAGATCGATCAATGAATCCCTGATCTTTTCCTGATAGCCTTCACGCCCACTTCGCCCACAACGAATACGGAACCGCACACCAGGATCAAGTCATCAGATGCAGCCTTTTGCAATGCTGCGGCTATTGCATCATTGACATCGCGAAACGCCGTACCCCTCAACTCAAAAGATTTTGCAAGCATCCCGAAATCCTTCACAGGCATTGCACGTGATATGTGTGCGTTTGTAAAATAATAATTGGCTTTGGTGGGCATGAGTTTCAGCACTGACGTTACATCCTTGTCCTTCACCATTCCCATCACGATGTGCAATTGATGATATCCCCCGGACGCAGCCTGCTGTACAAGGTATCGAATACCATCTGCATTGTGTGCTACATCCAATACAACGGAAGGTCTCCTGTGAATGATCTCCCAGCGACCCCGAAACCCGGTAGATTTTACAACATGCGAGAGTGCCTTCTTCACAATTTTATCATCAAGACCAAACTGATTTCGAATGACTGCAACAGATTGCAGTACTGTTGCCAGGTTCTTTTCCTGGTAACTGCCTTTCAGATCAAGTGTATAACTGGAATGGTTACCTGTTTTTTCATTAAAAGTTTCCAGGAAGTTTTTGCCGGTAGGGGATGCAATAGTAAAACATTCCTGAGCAAAGAAAACGGGAGCGTTTTGCTCATCCGCTTTCTTTACAAAAACGGGTTTTGTTTCAGGAAGGTACTCCCCTATCACTACGGGAATATTTTTCTTGATAATACCTGCCTTTTCAAAAGCAATTTTTGCTAACGTATCACCAAGCACATCAGTATGATCCATCCCGATGTTAGTAATCACAGACAATTCAGGCAGGATGATATTGGTACTGTCCAACCTGCCTCCCAGCCCGGTTTCAACAATTGCAATGTCTATTTGCTCCGAAGCAAAGTAATCCATCGCCATTGCAAAAGTGAGTTCAAAAAATGAAGGTTTGAGCACTTCAGTCACTTTGCTCATTCTTCTTACAAAACCAACTACAGATTTTTTCGGAATCATCTTGCCGTTGATCCGGATACGCTCCCTGAAATCTCTCAGGTGTGGCGAAGTGTACAGGCCCGTCTTGTATCCATGCTCCTGAAAAATAGCAGCCAGCATGTTGCTTACCGAGCCTTTGCCATTGGTACCGGCAATATGAATTGATTTGAATTTCTTTTCGGGATTCCCAAGGTGCTCACACAAGTCTAATGTCTTTTTCAAATCAGGTTTAAAATTTTTAGGGCCTGTTCTGCTGAACATGGGTAACGATTGATAGAGATATTCTATCGTCTCAGAATAGTTCAAGAGATATTTTTTGCGAAGCAAAAGTAGGGAATACGCTGCTTATCTTCTGTCATTGTATATCATGATATACTGCACCAGCATAGCGATAGAGGCAAGAGCAGCCACCACATAAGTCAATGCGGCCCACTTAAGTGCGTCTTTGGCTTTTTCATGTTCCTGCGGCAATGTAATCTGCGCACTATCTAACCATTTGAGTGCACGGTTAGAGGCATCAAATTCAACAGGTAATGTAATTACAGAAAAAAGTGTACTCGTGGCAAAGAGAATAATACCAATCAGCAAGACAGTACTGTTTCCTCCGCCTACGGTGAATAAACCAAGCCCTATCAGGATCACCCATTGGGCAAGGTTGGAACTTACAGAAACTATTGGCACCAGGGCACTGCGCAACTTCAACATAGAATAGGCCGAAGCATGTTGAACAGCATGGCCACACTCGTGTGCTGCAACAGCCGCGGCTGATACATTTCTGCCTTCATAAACTTCAGGGCTCAGGTTTACCGTTTTGTTGGCAGGATTGTAATGATCACTGAGAAAGCCCTGCACTGAAACGACCTTTACATCATAGATTCCGCTATCATGTAGCATTTTTTCTGCAACCTCCTTACCGCTAAGTCCACTGCTGGTCGGCACTTTTGAATAAGCGGAGAATTTACTTTTCAGGCGTGCCTGAACGATCATGCCGATGAGCATGAAAACAACGGACACAACTATTATTGACATTGTCATTTTTCAAAAATTTTGAACAGCAAATTTACCGAATTGTCTGTTGATTTTTAAGAGTTGGGGATCGGTTTAAATAATCTTTAAGTACCCATTTACGAGCGGCAAGAACACGGTTTGCAAGTTGTAGATTTGCAGGATGAATGACCATGCGGTAATCCTTTTTGATGGTATCTGCAATCTTTGCAATGGCTTTGTCAACTTTATTATTCGCAGGGATCAAAAAGACTATTTTCGATTTGCTTCCTTGCAAAGCGAAGCAGCAGAAAAATTATTATCAGATTACGTAGTAGCAGAGCAATTGAAAACCATTGTCCTCATCGAAAATGGAAAAGTTTACAAGCGTTCAGGAGCAGCCCTCAGAATTTGCAGACATCTTAGTGCCGGATGGCCTTTATGCTATGCATTCACCATCATTCCTGCATTCCTGAGAGATGCTGTCTATAATCTAGTAGCAAAATATCGATACCGATGGTTTGGAAAGAAAGAACAATGCATGGTACCAACGCCCGAACTACGATCAAAATTTTTAGAATATGAACCCCAAAAAGAAAACGCTGGTACTGGGAGCAAGTGAAAACCCGGACCGTTACAGCAACTTAGCAATTCGGAACCTAAGATTGCATAACCATGAGGTAATTGCCATAGGCAAAAGAGAAGGAGAGGTACAGGATGTCAAAATCATAAAAGACCTTCCGGATATAAAAGATCTGGATACCGTTACGCTCTATCTCAATCCCCGAAACCAGGTGCCATATTACGACTACATACTTTCTCTTCATCCGAAAAGAATCATCTTCAATCCCGGCGCTGAGAATCCGGAACTCCATAACCTTGCAAATAAAAAAGGGATTCAAACAGATAATGCCTGCACACTTGTGTTATTGAGTACAGGACAGTATTGAACGGAAGACGCTCAATGCCAGTTACTGCACCTTTCCACACTTATTGGTTTTTACTATTTAATGTAGCCTTTCTTCCAGGCACAACGTAAATACATAACATTGTCAATAATGCAAAAACAGTAAGCCCCAAATAAATATGCTGAGTTGAAGTACTGATAGCATTTTCCAGAAATTGACGCGTATGCAGCGTCAGCCCGGGCATCTTTAGCGTTTCTAAAACAGTATTAATATCCGTTGCAATTTTTTCCCTGGAATGGGACATTTGTTGCGCAAAGGAATTATTGAAAATAGCTCCAAAAACAGCTGCACCAAGGCTTTGGCCGAGATTGCGTGCAAAAATGATAGCACCTGTAACAACTCCTCTCCTTTCCCATTGCACCATAGATTGTACCCCCACCAAAGACGGCGTGGATAACAAACCAAAACCTGCCCCTAAAATAATCTGGTCAACGACCACCAACCACACGGGTTGTGGCCAGGGAAGCAACAGGAATGAAGCACAGGCTATAGTGATCACTACAATTCCAATCATGGAGGTATTCCTAAAACCAATTTTCAAATATATTCTTCCTGAAAGCCCGGATGCTAAAGGCCATCCAATACTCATTGTAGCCAGTACAAATCCTGATGCTATGATACCCAACCCAAGAGAAGCCTGGGTAAAAGTGGGCAAAAACGTTTCAGGCCCCATCATAATGATCCCCATACCGGCCATCGCCAGGCTGGTGAAGGCGAAGGTTTTGTTTTTCCACAGCCAGGAAGGCATGACCGGGTCTTTTGCCTTCCGTTCGACAATCAATATCAGCAATACTAAGAGAAGAATAGTTATTGGAATGCCAACTCCGGGTACAGAAAACCATTGCCAGCTTTGGCCGGATTCTAAGAGATAAATGATAAGCAATCCCAGTGTTATTAAGATCAAAGCTGATCCTGCATAGTCTATCTGCGCCTTCTTTGGATGAACCTCTTCCTTAAAAAATAGGACCAGGAATAGAATTGAAATAATACCAACCGGGATGTTGACGAGAAATATCCAACGCCAGCTAATATATGCAGCAAGCGCACCTCCTAAAGCCGGTCCTACAATGGCACTGATGCCCCAGATGCTGGATAACCATCCCTGGATCTTTGCCCGCTCCTCTATGGAATAGATATCTCCGGCAATGGTATTTACTGTAGCCATAATAGAGCCGGCTCCTAACCCCTGGATACCACGAAATGTGATCAGGCTGTATATATCCCAGGAAAATGCAGATGCTACCGAACCGATCAAGAAAATACAGATGCCAATAATCAGTATCACTTTACGTCCGAAAATATCTGCAAGTTTCCCATACACAGGAATTGTTACTGTTTGCGCCAGCAGATAAATCGAAAACACCCAGGAGAATTTGGAAAAACCACCAAGATCTGACACAATCTGCGGAATAGCAGTAGATACAATGGTTGTGTCCATTGCTGCCAGCATCATGGTAAGCATCAATGCAGCGAGTATCCAGTTTCTTTTCAATGGCATTCTCTGCCGAAGGTAATACGGAATACCAAGACCATGAGATGCTGATCTAATTTAATGCCACTGGTGATATCTTGTAATTTACCCTTATTTGTAAACCTCCTGCACAGCCTACCGTATTATATGAGATGAAAATTAAATACCTACCACCTGTTTAAGCAATCCTAAAACCGGTAATTTTTATTTGTTTTTTAGAAGGTCGAAACCTAACTTCGTCCGAATCGGCGAAAATAAAGCAGGTACTTTATTCGTTTGGCTAAAGAATAATCGGAAAAACAATGAGAAATTTTTTCTGATCATTTTTTAATATCCTATAGAAATATGAAGAAACTTCTTTTGATATGTTGCGGCTTTCTACTGCTTTCTGCTACGCAAACCCTGCTGGCACAGGCATTGGTGAGCTCCAGGACAGATGCTTCTGCCTCAACGAACGGGATTTTCACAACCGACGGTATGATCAGTACCCCATGGTCCCAGACCAAATCTAAAAAGGTTACCCCTGTAATTCCTAAGAAATCAATCCTTAAAGAAACAAAAGATATCATAGAATCACTTTCAACATTACAATACAAGTATGCGATGATGTTGAATGTGAATGTGGAATCACTCAAAAACCTGGCTCTGCTGGGGTATATTGATGATTGGTTTGGAACCCGCTATCGCTACGGAGGTACATCAAAAAAAGGAATTGATTGTAGTGCGCTCACCGGTGGATTACTCAGTGCTGTATATGGACTGGCAATGCCTCGCACGGCAAGGGAGCAATACAAAGCCTCAGAACATATCAATAAAGAAGACCTTAAAGAAGGTGACCTCGTGTTCTTTAATACAAAAGGTTATGTATCTCATGTTGGATTATATTTAGAGAACGGATTTTTTCTCCATGCCTCTGCAAGCGAGGGAGTAACAATCAGTAATCTCGACGAAGAATACTACCAAAAGCGGTTTATCTGCGGAGGCCGTGTACAGGAAAATATCAATTAAAAAATACTTCAATAAGATGAAAAACGCTTCTTCAATGTGGAGCGTTTTTTTTGTTCTGCAATATATGGTGAAGCCTGGTTTTCTAAAAGGGTCTAACCCTCACGATCTGCGTTTCAGTTCACAATATCAACTTAGAAGGATTATCTAATGCATTCCTGTAACCATAAAAAAAAAACCATGACTTTAATATCATGGAATTTTAGAATATAGCTTAACAGTTAATGATGTCCTAACAAGAAGTTACTGGTGCAACTATTTTCTTTCTTACACCTTCTGTAAAACAGATTCTCATTTTTAAGATTTAATGGTTAAGATTTTTTAAACCCGGGCTTCTTTCCAGTTGCCCGGTTTCATTTTTCTTAATTTTCTCCAACACCTGCTCCTACTTCAGCCATATCAGGGATATCATCTGCTTTGTAAAGTCCGGAATCTAATTTTTGTTTTGCTTCTTCAAATGCCTTTAAAGTAATATCAGTATCCTCATCTGTATGAACTGCTGTTGGTATCAGGCGGTAAATGATCTGGCCTTTGGGAATAACAGGATAAACAACAACCGAACAGAAGATATTGTAATTCTCACGAATATCCATTACCATCCCAGTGGCTTCGGGCAGATCGCCTTTCAGATAAACCGGTGTAACAGGACTGTTTGTTTTTCCAATATCAAATCCACGCTCACGTAATCCGTTTTGCAGGCGATTCACATTATGCCATAATTTTTCTCTCAATTCAGGCATGGTCTTGAGCATTTCCATACGCTTGATCATTCCTTCTACCACGATCAATGGCAGGCTCTTGGCAAATATTTGAGAACGCACATTATACCTGAGGTAGGTAATCACATCTTTAGGGCCTGCTATGAAAGCACCAATGCTACCCATACTCTTAACGAAAGTGCTGAAATAAAGATCTACTTTATCCTGGCATCCTTGTGCTTCGTCGGCTCCGGCACCTGTAGGTCCCATACATCCAAATCCGTGTGCATCATCTATTAGCAACCGGAAGTGGTATTTAGATTTCAAATCAGTAATTTCTTTCAACTTGCCCTGGCTTCCACTCATTCCATACACGCCTTCTGTGATCACGAGAATGCCACCTCCTGTTTTAGCAGCCATTTTTTCTGCGCGCTGTAATTGTTTTTCACAATCCTCAATATTGTTGTGTTTGTAAGTGTAGCTATATCCAAGGTGCATCCTGATCCCATCTACGAGGCAGGCGTGTGCTTCAGCATCATACACGATCACATCGTGCCGTGTCACCAGCGCATCTATACAACTCATGATACCCTGGTAGCCAAAATTCAGCAGCAATGCATCTTCTCTTTTTACAAACGGAGCAATGATTCTTTCCAATTGTTCATGCTGCTCTGTGTTTCCACTCATCATGCGGCTACCCATTGGGTTACCCATTCCGTATTTGGCCGCTGCTTCTGCATCTACCTTACGTGCTTCAGGGTGATTTACCAATCCGAGGTAATTATTCAGGCTCCAGACAATTCTTTCTTTGCCTCTGAAGAACATCCTGCTTCCTAATTCACCTTCCAGTTTTGGAAATGTAAAATACCCGTGCGCCCTGTCAAGGTGGTTACCAATAGGCCCCTGATCTTGTCGCATGCGGTCAAATAAATCTTTCATATTATTAAATTTTTATTACCAAAATTTGCGCGCAAAATTACACGATCCGCAACAAAAAGGGGATTAAAACTTGTCCACCATTGCTTTTCACTGATAACAATATTTGATTTTTAGTATTTCCTTCTGACAAGAAGTTACTCAATTGTCAAGCATTTTTCAGGTGCCGAATCGTTTCTTTAGGGTCATCCGAAGAGAAGACAGCATTGCCTGCAACCAGCACATCTGCTCCGGCTGCAAGTATCTGTGCTGCATTATTCAGTGAAACACCACCATCCACTTCAATCTTTGCGGTAGCACCCGTTTCAACAATTAGTTGTTTCACCTGCCGGATCTTTTCAAAAGAATGCGGAATAAATTTCTGGGCTCCAAAACCGGGGTTTACACTCATCAGGCAAACCAGATCAATATCTCTGATAATATCCTGCAACAGATGTGCTGGTGTGTGCGGATTAATAGCCACACCCGCTTTCATCCCCAGGTCATGGATCTGCTGAATATTGCGATGCAGATGTATGCATGCTTCGTAGTGTACTGTTAGTCCATCAGCACCTGCATCTTTGAATTCTTCTGCATACTTCTCCGGTTCCAGTATCATCAGGTGCACATCAAAGAATTTGCGGGTAGTTTTTCTCATCTGGCGAATGATGGACATTCCAAAACTGATGTTTGGGACAAAACGTCCATCCATAACGTCGAGATGGAAGTAATCAGCCAAACTTTCGTCCAGCATTCTGCAGTCGCGTTCCAGTTGTAGAAAATCGGCAGTAAGCAATGAGGGTGCGATGATTGCCATGGTTATTTTGATTGTTGGGATTTGGTAAGATTGTCGAGTGCCCGGCGCGCTTCAACATAGTTTTTGTCATAAAGCAATGCATTCTGGTAGGCTTCAATGGCAGAATCTTTCAGGTTCAATTTTTCATACACCCTACCCATCCAGAAGTAGCCTTCATCGAAATTATTTTGAAGTGTTACCGCTCTTTTTAATACGCTGACTGCCTCCCTGTATTTTTTCAAATCATAAAGAGCAATTCCTTTTTCACGGTATGCATACATGTATGTATAATTCAAAGCAAGGCAACTATCAAGCATCGTGATTGCTTTTTGAGGAGCGGAAATATAATTGTAATAAAGGCCTTTGATAAAATACGCATCATCATAATTTTTTTCTGAAAGCCTGTCCAGTAAAAGGTCTGCAATCGAAAGGGCGTTTTTATTCCTCATTTCAGCAAACACAGTACCCAATGCCACGTAATATTCTGGTACAGGGTAAATGGCTATGGCATGTTCAAGAGCATCAACAGTATGAAGGGTATCTCCATTTTCGTAATAAAGAGTAGCGAGAATATTCCACAGGTACGCATTGGCTGTATCTCTGTTGGCAATGCGCTTTGTAAAGGAGATGGCGCTATCATAATTGCCTTCATTCCTGTAGGCCTGTATTAAATCCTGCACCAGCACTGCTGAATCAGGATAATGCTTTACTGCCTTTTCGAGGTCACTGATGCTTTTGGCCGGTGTATCTTCAGTTATCTGCGGGGTTTCATCACCGTTGCAGGCTGTAATTAGTATTGAAAGAATAAGGATAAACGTGAAATACAATCGCTGCATGAGGCAAATTTATAGAACCTGTGGCATTTACTGCATTTATGACATAAACTTTACAACCTTCGATGTTCAGAAGAAAGCATTCATTTTATCTTTGTCAGCATCACCATTCAAAAATCAGTTCAACACTTATGACCAAGATAATCACTCCCGTCTTTTTGTTCTTATTTCCATTTTTCCTCAATAGCTCTGCAAACCTGTTGTCAGACCCGGTTTTGAAGGATACCACCATTCATTATCCGGGCGAACACCATTTCAGAAATATCAGGCAACTGACTTTTGGAGGCGATAATGCTGAAGCATATTTCAGCTATGACGGCAAGTATGTAGTGTATCAGCGCACTGATCCATCCAAAGGAATCCTTTGCGACCAGATATGGATGGGAAAAATTCCAGGGCCGGGGGAAACCTTTCAACCTAAACTGGTGAGTACCGGAACAGGCCGTACTACCTGTGCATTCTTCTATCCTGATGGCAAGCATATACTTTATGCCAGCACCCATTTGGGATCGAAGGATTGCCCACCCGTACCGGATAAGGAAAAGATGAAGCGTTACATATGGCCCATCTATGAAAGTTTTGACATCTTCAAAGCAGATACTTCAGGCAAGATCGTAAAGCAACTTACCAATACTCCCGGTTATGATGCAGAGGCTACCATCTCACCGAAGGGTGATAAAATTGTTTTTACGTCTATGCGTAACGGTGACCTCGATCTTTACACCATGGATCTTGATGGCAGCAACGTCAAACAAATCACTCACGCCTTGGGATATGATGGTGGGGCATGGTTCAGTCCGGACGGAACAAAAATACTCTGGAGAGCCAGCCGGCCAAAAACAGAGGCTGAAATCAAGGATTACAAAGACTTGCTTTCAAAAGGGCTTGTAGCACCTACAGAAATGGAAGTTTGGATTGCCAATACCGACGGAAGTGATGCGAAACAAATCACCTTCCTGGCTAAGGCCAACTGGGCACCGAATTTCATGCCGGACGGGAAGCATGTCATCTTTTGCAGCAACAGTGAATACGCGAGGGGATTCCCATTCAATATGTACATCACAGATATCAAGGGTAAAGGGCTGGAAAAAGTAAGCCGTGACAATGGGTTTGACGCATTCCCTATGTTCAGCCCTGATGGCAGGAGGATTCTCTTCAGTAGCAATCGGAATAATGGCGGCACTCACAGCACGAATGTGTTTATAGCGGATTGGGTGGAATAGCAATTGTGAATTGTGAGTTATTAATTGTGAATTGTACCCGCAGCGGCAGAATGAAACTCTGCCCACTGAGTTTGCCGAAGTGAGCTTGACTGACGAAGCGTAGCTTGTCTGACTCAGACCGAAGCGTCAGTGCCAAAGTGAGATCAATTAACAATTCACAATTATCAATTAACAATTATCAATTCCCTCTTGTGATCACCCTCAATTTCTAAACTGACTACCATCATCAATTTTCGGCAACTCTATGATTATGTTTGCCGGTTATATGGATGTCTCCGTACTCACAAAGGAAGTTGTTCAGGGCCAGGCAATGGATCATTGTTTTCATTGTGGTGAAGACTGCCCGGATCGTTCGCTTTATTTCGATGAAAAATATTTCTGTTGTAATGGATGCCTTGCAGTTTACCAGCTATTGATTGAGTCCGGCCTTTGTAACTATTATGAACTGAATCCCACAGCCGGCGTCAACCGGCGAATGGAAACAAGGCAGGGAAAATTTGATTTTTTTGATGACGAAAAAGTGTGTAATGAACTGATCACCTTTCGTGAAAATGGTCAGGCTCGCATCTCTTTTTACATTCCAACCATTCATTGCAGTTCCTGTATTTACCTGTTGGAAAATCTTCACCTGGTTTGCCCTGGTGTTGTCAGAACAGATGTGCAGTTTCTGAAAAAGGAAATCAGCATTGTATTTAATGAATCTGAAGCAACTGTCAGAAAAATTGTAGAAACACTGGATCGAATCGGATACGAACCATTTATCAATCTCAGCCAATCAACCAAAAAAGAAAAACCGCGCAAGAACCGGTCACTCATTTACCGATTGGGAGTTGCAGGATTTTGTTTTGGAAACATCATGTTATTCAGCATACCAGAATACTTTTCAAGTACTGCTGCAAGTGAACCCTATTTAGAAAGTGTATTCCGCTACCTGAACGTTCTCTTCAGTATTCCGGTTTTCTTTTACAGTGCATCTCCATTTTTTGTTTCAGCTTTCAAAGGGATACGTCAACGTCATTTAAATATTGATGTGCCGGTAGCCCTGGCAATTGCAGCTACATTTGTCAGAAGCCTCACAGATGTTTTTATTCATGACGGAGGCGGGTTCTTTGATGCGATGTCGGGCATTGTATTGTTCATGCTTGCCGGCCGTGTATTGCAGGAGCGTACACAACAGTACTTATTTTTTGACCGGGATTACAAAGACTACTTCCCGATGGCAGTGATGACTATAGATAAAAACAGAAACCAAAAGGCCACGCTGCTCGCAGATTTGCGTGTAGATGACCATTTGCTGATTCACAACAATGAACTGGTACCAGCGGATAGTCTTCTCATCAAGGGTAAATGCCTCATTGATTACAGCTTCGTCACCGGTGAATCGCTTCCTGTCGAAAAGAAACCCGGCGAACTGATCTACGCAGGCGGCAGGCAAATAGCAGGTGCAGCAGAAATGCGGGTGGTAAAAACGACGGATGCCAGCCACCTGATGAAATTGTGGAGCCGTGAACTCGATGATGAACACCAGGAAAAATTAGACACAAAAAAATCATTTGTTCACAAACTCGCACGAAATTTCACCATTATCGTACTGATCATAGCAGCAGTGAGTGCACTCTATTGGTGGCAACACAATACCTCGAGAATATGGCCTGCTGTAACCGCCGTTCTCATTATTGCTTGCCCCTGCGGGCTGTTGCTAACTTCAACTTTTACTAACGGCCATGTACTCAACCTGCTTTCCAAAAACGGGCTGCATCTGCGCAATGCAGGCATTATCGAACGGTTTGGCAGTATCAAAAAAATTGTATTTGACAAGACAGGTACCCTTACATCATCCGAATGTATGAATGCTTCTTATGAGGGAAAATCACTCTCTGAAAGTGAAAAAGAAGAATTGGCATCTGTGATACGTCCCAGTTTACATTCATTTAGAAATGCTGTGCTGGCATGTCTTGGCAAAGAAGGGAAAGAGGAAGCAAGAGATTTTCGGGAATCTCCCGGCCTCGGCATTGAAGGTTTTGTGAATGGAACTTTCTACCGGATTGGTATCGCAGCTTACTTTGACCATGAACCGAAAATTAGTAATGCAGGTACACAACTGTACATTTATAAAAATGAAAAAGAAATCGGGTACTTCCTGTTGACACAAGGATTGCGGCCGGGTTTGGAAAGCATGTTTGAGAGATTGAAACGAAATATTTCATTCTACTTATTTTCAGGAGACGAACCACACCAACAAAATTTCTTTCGAAGAATATTCGGAGACAATATGCATTTCAGGTTAAGCCCGGTAGAGAAACTTTCGCAGGTGGGTACATTGAAGTTTTCCAATCAACCTTTGGCAATGGTAGGTGACGGATTGAACGATGCCGGAGCCTTGAAGAAAAGTGATGTAGGGATATGCATCACCGATGACATCAGCAGATTTACGCCGGCCGGTGATGCTATCTTAGATGGAAGCAGGCTTTCCATGCTCGATAAGTTCATTCAATTTTGCAGCAAAAGCAAGAACACTATTCGGATTTGCTTTTTCATTTCTGTCATTTACAACATCTCCGGATTATTCTTTGCAGTGCAGGGAACGTTATCACCACTCATTGCGGCGATCCTTATGCCATTGAGCACACTTACGATAGTGGTAACAACTTTTGTTGGCTGCAACTTTAATGCAAAAAGATTGGGGATGAAGGTTTGAAGATAGAAGTCGATTCAGATTGAGAAATTTTGGAAGTATCGGACTATACTCTTTGCTGGCCTTTGCTGGCGCAAGTTTCAGCCACAGCGGACAAGTGTAACTTGTGCCTGGTAATTGTACCGGACTGTGTCCGGATACTAATAACGCATACAATCCGTGAGAAACCAATAAACACTACTCGCCCCGCCAGTGCGGGAAGGGATCAGTTTCGCTGAACACTTGCGCCAGTAAAGCCACTAAAGCCTCAATTGCCCCACATACACAAAGACCAATTGCATCAGCAAATCCGTTTATTGTCCTTTATACACCACCCCATCTTTCATAACAAAAACAACTCTTCCAAATGCCTGAGCATCTTTCATAGGATCACCATCTACCGCAGTGATATCTGCCCACTTGCCAGGTTCTATGCTTCCAGTCTGATCTCCAATACCAAGTAATGTAGCACCACTGACGGTCGCTGCTTTGATGGCATCCATCGGTGTCATTCCGGCTTCAATCATGTAGGTAAATTCCAACCAGTTCTTCCCATGCTGATACACACCCGCGTCTGTTCCAAATGCAATCTTCACTCCGGCCTTAAATGCTTTGGCAAAAGTGGTTTGAATTTTAGGGCCTATCTCAATTGCTTTTTTGGCCACCAACGCCGGGTAATAGTTCGGAATTTTTGCTGAGTCGGCTACAGATTTTCCGGCAATGATAGTAGGTACATACCACGCACCTTTTTGTTTGAACAATTGAATGCACTCGTCATCCATGAATGTGCCATGTTCAATAGAGATCACACCTGCCATAAGTGCTCTTTTGATTCCTTCTGCCCCGTGGGCATGCGCCATCACTTTTAATCCGTAATCAGCCGCCGTCTGAACTATGGCTTTCATTTCTTCTTCCGTAAACTGTGCGCCGCTTCCATTGGTGGACACATCCAAAACACCACCAGTAGCCATGATCTTTATCACATCAGAACCTTCCTTATATCGCTGGCGAACGGCCTTCATACAATCAGCCACACCATTGGCTACCCCATCCTTCGGCCCCGGATCTCCCATCAGGTCTTCACGATAACCATTGGTAGGATCTCCATGAGAACCCGTAGAACCTATGATTGATCCGGCAGCATAGATGTGCGGCCCTACAATAAGGCCCTTATTAATTGCCTTTTTCAATGAAGGAATGATTTTGCCTCCGGCATCCCTCACAGTTGTAAATCCTGCCATCAATGTATTCTTTGCATACACTACACTTCTGTATGCGTAATCCACATCATTTAATTGAAATTCTTCGAGGTAACTATTAGGACTAGTTTCAAATGAAAGATGAACGTGTGCATCAATCCATCCCGGAGTAACTGTCTTCGTTTTCAGATCAACTGTTTTATCACCTGCTGCTGCTTTGGTAAATCCATTTTGCACAGCAATGATTTTGTTTTTTTCTACTACAATCGTCATATTATTTTTCGGAGCATTGGAAACGCCATCAATCAGGGTACCGCACCAGATGTATGTTTTCTGGGCGAAGGCTCCGAAACCAAATGCAGATGCCAACAGAAGAAGAAATATTTTTTTCATGAGTGATAGTTTTGGGAGTCCTAAGATATGGTAATTATTCCTTCATTAATTCTATTCTTGATAAATGGCATCTTAACTTTGATACCGGCACTGTCCAAATGACGCAACTATTTTTATCAAAAGAACTTTCACTTCCTCATGCGACAAAAACTCAATCTCATCACACTTGGGGTAGCCAATTTCGAAAAATCATTGGCATTTTATGAAAATGGACTTGGTTGGAAAAAGTCAGAAAAAAGTTTGGATGGACTGGCATTATTTCCTTTAGGAGGTATGGTGCTGGCACTTCATCCGAGGGAAGAGTTGGCCGAAGACTGCACCTTAGCCTATCAATCCTCAGCATTTTCAGGATTGACGATTTCATTCAATACAAAAACAGAACAGGAAGTGGACGATGTATTAAACCAGGTCGCTTCACTTGGCGCTACCATCATCAAGCCTGCCCAAAAAGTGTATTGGGGCGGATACAGCGGCTACTTCAAAGATTTAGACGGATACCTGTTCGAGGTGGCCTACAACCCGTTCTGGGAGTTGGACAAAAATGATAATCTGAAGCTATAACCGGCGATTCCGGAAGAAGTTTTTAAGGATTTAGCATTGGCCTGCTTTTCCAAAATGGGAAAAACTGGAAATGTTTTACAAACAAATGACTAACCTCAGTTCATGAACTGATGACTGTCATATCATTCACGCGTAGCCAAAAGTATGTTTGTCCTTAAAATATTATTTATGAGTGTCATGCTGATTCTTCTCGGAGCCAGTCTTGTGGTTTCCCTGATTTTCCTGGCGGCCTTCATCTGGTCTGTCAAAGACGGACAGTATGACGATGATTATACTCCTGCACATCAAATCTTTTTTGAAGAAACCCAAAACTCCAAATAACAGATTCCCAATTTATGAGCTTAGAAAAAAATCAGCCATCGGCCACGACTGAATCGAGTACCCTTTCGCACAGCGCTAACCCGGGTATCCAGTTGGAAACTTTTTATTACGACAACAAGACGGTAAAACTCTTTGCTTATGCTACTCTCTTCTGGGGATTGGTAGGTATGACAGCGGGGTTATGGGCTGCATTCAGCATCGCTTATCCTCAGGTGAACCTCGGATGGGCGCCTACTACGTTTGGCCGTATGAGACCAGTGCATACCAATGCAGTAATCTTTGCCTTTGTGGGCAATGCTATCTTCTGTGGTGTGTATTATTCTTTACAACGACTGTGCAAAGCCAGGATGTGGAGCGACAGACTCAGTAAGATTCACTTTTGGGGATGGCAGGCGCTGATTCTGTTAGGTGCAATCACACTGTGGGCAGGTTTCACACAGGGTAAAGAATATGCAGAACTGGAATGGCCATTAGATATTGCACTCACACTTTTGTGGGTGGTATTCGGTGCTAACATGCTTGGAACTATTTTAAAAAGAAGAGTACAGCATCTGTATGTAGCTATCTGGTTTTACATTGGTACGTGGGTGGCAGTAGCCATGTTGCATATTGTCAACTCAATAGCCATACCCACTTCTTTCCTGAATAGTTATTCGTGGTATGCTGGGGTACAGGATGCGCTGGTGCAATGGTGGTATGGACATAATGCGGTTGCATTCTTCCTCACTACTCCATTTCTTGGATTGATGTATTACTTTGTTCCGAAAGCAGCCAATCGTCCTATTTATTCTTATCGTTGGTCTATCATTCATTTCTGGTCGCTCATCTTTATTTACATCTGGGCAGGGCCGCATCACTTGTTATATACAGCCTTGCCGGAATGGGCACAGGGATTGGGAACCGTATTTTCCATTATGCTGATAGCGCCGTCATGGGGAGGTATGCTGAATGGATTGCTTACGCTGCGTGGCGCGTGGGACAGGGTGCGCGAAGATGCTACACTCAAATTTATGGTGGTAGCTCTGACCTGTTATGGTATGGCTACGTTTGAAGGGCCGATGCTTTCCTTGAAGAGTGTGAATGCCATCAGTCATTATACCGATTGGACGATTGCTCACGTGCATGTAGGTGCATTGGGATGGAATGGATTTCTTGCTTTCGCAATGTTGTACTGGATGATGCCTAAAATTTTCAATACAAAATTGTATTCAAAGAAATGGGCTAATACGCATTTCTGGTTAGGAACACTCGGAATCATCTTTTATGTAATACCACTCTATACTGCTGCACTTACACAGAGCCTGATGTGGAAAAAATTCACACCGGAAGGTATTCTTCAATATCAATTCATGGAGACAGTAACTACCATTCAGCCAATGTATGTATTGCGCGGAATCGGCGGTCTGCTCTATATCTCAGGGTTGATTCTAATGATCGTTAACCTCGTAAAAACAGTACGGAGCGGCAAATTGGTAGCCAATGAAGAATCGCAGGCAGCGCCGCTTCCAAAGAATTATGAATCGCATGGAAAGAAAGAGCACTGGCATCGCTGGATAGAAAGAAGGCCTGTACAACTGACCGTGTTGTCTTTAATAGCAGTAGGTATCGGAGGCATTGCAGAAATGGTTCCTACCTTCCTGGTCAAATCCAATATCCCTACCATCAGCAGTGTGAAGCCTTACACACCGCTTGAGCTTCATGGAAGAAATATCTACATACGCGAAGGCTGCTACACCTGCCACTCGCAGATGATACGGCCATTCAGAGATGAAGTGGCGCGATATGGCGAATACAGTAAGGCCGGAGAATTTGTTTATGATCATCCATTCCAGTGGGGATCCAAGAGAACGGGTCCTGATCTTGCCCGCATTGGAGGCAAATATCCTGACAGCTGGCATTATAATCACATGCTGGATCCTACCTCCATGACATCCGGTTCATTGATGCCTTCGTATCCATGGTTGTTTACTGACAGGATTGATAAGACGAAAACCTACAGCATGATCAAAGCGATGAAAAAACTGGGCGTGCCTTATCCCGCAGGTTACGAAAACGAAGCCAATAAGGATATCGACAAGCAGGCAGAAAAAATCAAGCAAAGCCTGGCAAAGGATAAGATCAAAGTGAGTAAGAATGATGAGATCGTGGCATTAATTGCCTACCTGCAACGAATGGGCACAGATATTAAAAATGAAAAGAAAGAAGGATCCGCTTTAAAATAAAATCATACCGATTATGAAATTTATCAATTATCTGAAGGACATACACAACGTGCAGATATATCCGATGATAACGCTGCTCTTGTTTGTAACCATTTTTATTCTGGCCACCATCCTTGTTTTTTCAAAAAGCAAAAAGACAATCCAGGAAATCAAACAACTACCATTAGAAGATTAGTCAAAAGAAATATTATGAGACCTCTCAGAATTTTATTATCAGTCTTGCTGCTCATACCTGCTATTACAGTAATGGCACAGGAGAAAGCGCCCTCATCTGCAAGCAATATTGTAGTGATCGTATTAATAAGTGTAGCAGCCATATTAGCTTTTGTAATACTGTTGATGGCTAAAGTGATGATGTCGGGTTATCCGCGTTTCAAGAAAAGAATGGAGGAGACTTCGAAGCAGGGAGCAGCAGTAATCACATTGCTATTGCTGCTCAGTAGCACAAGTGTTTCTGCACAGGATGGTGCACCGGCAATGGAGACAGCAGCGACTACTTCAGAATGGATCACCGGGCTTAGCAATACGGCTACAATCTTTATTACTCTGATCATCGCACTCGAGCTCATCATCATCTTTTACATGGCAAGTGTTTTTCGTTCATTTACCAGGATACAGAAAGTGAAGGCGCCTGCAAGAGCACGTAAAAAATTTGCCTGGCTGGAGAAACTGAACAATACGAAGAGTGTGGATGCTTCTTCAGAAGCTTCAATAAATCTTGGGCACAACTATGACGGCATCGAAGAATTAGACAACCCTACGCCACCATGGTGGCAATGGGGATTCATTATTTCTTTCATTTTTGGTATCGTGTATTTATGGATATATTTCGTTGCACATTCGGCGCCCAACCAAATCAGGGAACTGGAAATAGCCAATGCAAAAGCAGAAGAACAGATAAAGGCTTATATGGCGAACTCTGCAAACAAAATAGATGAAAACACCGTAACCATACTGTCCGATGCGACAGATATTAATGAAGGAAAAAAAATTTTTACCAGTGTATGTGCTGCTTGCCATGGTACTGATGGAGGTGGCATTGTGGGTCCCAATCTTACTGACAACTATTGGTTGCACGGCGGTACCATCAATGATATTTTTAAAACCATTAAATATGGAGTACCTGAAAAAGGGATGAAGAGTTGGAAAGATGATTACACTCCTAAACAAATTGCTCAGTTATCGAGTTTTATTACAACCCTAAAAGGGACAAAACCTCTCAATCCGAAAGAACCCCAGGGAGATTTGATGGCACCTTGAAAATTTCGACATGAGTAAATCCGGCAACATTGATATAAGATCCTATTTAGATGAAAGTTTCAGGGATAACCTGAGCACAGTTACCAAAGACGGTAAACGCAAATGGATTTTTCCCATAAAACCTGGTGGCAAATGGTTTAACTACAGAGCAGCAGTTGCCATATTTTTTTATGCAATATTTTTTGTTACGCCATTTATCAAAGTACATGGCCGTCCATTCCTGCAATTCAATTTTCCGGAAGGAACATTCATTTTGTTTAGTTACACATTTTGGCCAAAAGACTTTTTCATCTTTGGGTTGCTGTTGCTGGCAGCAATTGTATTCATTGCTCTTTTCACTAACGCATTCGGCAGGGTGTTTTGTGGTTGGATTTGTCCACAGACAATATTCATGGAAATGTTGTTTCGCAGGGTGGACTATCTTGTATTCGGAAGCGCCCAAAAATTGAAAGTGATTGCAAGATCACGGTGGGATGCCACGAAGACACGGAAGTACGCACTGCGGTACACGATCTATTTCATTCTAAGTTTTATCATTGCCAACACTTTTCTTAGTTATATCATCGGAGTAGATGAATTGTTTGCCATCATGACAGAGCCCATAAATCTGCATTGGGGTGGTTTCATGGCTATCCTGATATTCACTATTGTCTTCTTTTGCGTATATGCATTCCTGAGAGAACAGGTGTGTACCAATATCTGTCCTTATGGAAGATTACAAAGTGTGTTGCTTGACAAAAACAGTGTGGTTGTGGCTTATGATTACAAGCGCGGTGAACCAAGAGCAAAATACCGCAAGGAGCAAAAAGATGAAGATGGCGATTGTATCGATTGTTTTGCCTGTGTGCATGTATGCCCTACGGGAATAGATATACGGAATGGTACCCAGTTGGAATGTGTGAATTGCACTGCCTGTATTGACGCCTGCAATCACATCATGGATAAGGTTGGACGTCCGAGAGGACTCATCAGGTATGATTCTGAGAACAATATTGCGGAAGGAAAAAAATTCAGATTTACTCCAAAGTTGAAGGGATATACTGCCATCCTCGTAGTATTGATCTCTGCAATTGTAGCCTTGCTGATTACCCGCAAAAATGTGGATGGCAACCTGATGCGAACATCCGGAATGCTGTACCAGGAGCGCGGCACAGACAGCATATCGAATCTGTACAATCTCAAACTCATCAATAAGACAGTGCAAACTTTTGAGTTGGAGTTACGTCCGGAAAGCTTCACCGGGCGCATTGAATTAGTTGGCAATTCTCAAATAAAAATAGATGGTGAACAACAGGCAAGCGCAACACTATTCATCATTCGGAATAAGAAAGATATTCACGAAAGAAAAGAAAAGGTAAAGATTGGTATTTACAGAAACGGGGAACGAGTCAATACGCTCACTTCCACATTCCTTGGCCCTGTATATGGGGAGGATGACGAATAAATGAATCGTACAATGGAAAGAAAAAATTCAGATTTAAAAAAATATGGCTTCTGGAATTGGGGAACTGGCATCGCCATCACCATCATTGCAGGAGCATTGGCAACCTTGTTTTTGGTTTATAAAACCACTACCATCAACTTCGATATGGCGGAAGATGACTATTATGCCCAGGAGTTGCAATACAACAGCAGAATGGAAGCAGTAAAAAATGCGCAGCATCTTTCAACATCCATTACTATTTCACAGGACAAGCAACTATTAAAAATTGCTGTACCCAAAGAGTGCCTGGAAGTTGACTCAGGAAACATCAAATTGTACAGACCTTCATCTCAAAAGAATGATTTGTTATTGAACTTTGTTCCGGATTCTAATGGTGAAATCCTTGTTTCGAAAGAAAAACTGATCACCGGAGTGTACCATCTGAAAGCAGACTGGCACAAGGGTGGTAAAGAGTATTATTTTGAACAGAGTTTTTATGTGGAAAAGTGAAGGGGGAAGTTGGTAATGGCAAATGGCCAATGATTAATTGCTGATAGGACGGGGCAATTTTAATTCTCAACCGGTGCAGTGCCTGGTGTATATATTCCAGAGGAGGGTAAGAAAACCCTGCTTCCGGAGTACCAGGGTATTTGAATAGCCTTTTCAGGCGCTTCGTTCTGCCAATTACCGGATTCCAGTTGATTTCCGGCTAATTTTCTAACAATTTTAGAGGTTCTTTTCAATTGATTTGCTTAGCTTTGCTGCCCTTTAAAGTGAAGTTATGGGCAAAATGAGGGAATATGATATTGCTTTTGTAGGACTGAAGCCCGGCGTCCATAGCTTTCAGTATGAGGTAGATAATAAGTTTTTTGAAAATTTCAGTAACCCGGATTTCTACAATTGCCATGCAATTGTGAAGTTGACTTTAGAAAAATCAACTTCATTGATGCTCCTGCAATTTGATATAGACGGCAGTGTGGAAGTTACTTGCGATCGATGTGGGAATCCATTGAAACTGGCACTCTGGGACGAATTCAACCTGGTGGTGAAACCGGTGGACAATGCAGAAGAGATGAACAGTAACGAGGAAGACCCTGACATTTTCTACATCAGCCGGACAGAAAGCCATCTGCACCTGGCCGGTTGGATTTACGAATTTGTTTTGCTAAGCATACCCAACCAGCGGATGTGCACAGAAGATGAAAAAGGTGGACCACAGTGCAATAAGGAAGTGCTGGCCATGCTGGAAAAAATGAAAAGCAGTAAAGTAGAAAGTAATCACCTGCTGGAAAAAGGACTTGAAAAATTTAGAAAGAACAATAATTAATACTATCAGTTATGCCAAATCCAAAGCGCAGACACAGTCAGCAAAGAAGTGCAAAAAGAAGAACACATTATAAAGCTACAGCACCCACTATCAGTGTAGATCCAACTACCGGAGAAGCACATGTAAGGCATCGTGCTCACGTAAGTGAAGGAAAGCTTTTCTACAAAGGCAAGGTGGTTTCTGAAAAGGCACCGTTGAAGGCTTAGCACACAAAAAACATTTTTTGTTGAATCCAAAAGTAAGATTGATTAACTTCCATCTTATTTTTGGATTTTTTTGTTGGTACCTGAATGCGGATATTTAAATAAATGGAACAGAATGATTATCGGAATTGACATGATGGGTGGCGATTTTGCACCTGAAAAGGCAGTAGCAGGCGTAAAAAGATTTCTTGAAAATAATTCCTTTGAGGGAAAATTGGTATTGCTTGGCAATCAGGATGCCTTATCAAAATATGAAAAGATACTCTCTGATTTTAATGATAAAATTAAAATAATTCCTACCCAGAGTGTAATTGATATGCACGAGCATCCTACGAAAGCACTGAAAGAAAAACAGGATTCATCTATTGCAGTTGGATTTGGCCTTTTGGCACAGTCAAAAATGGATGCTTTCATCAGTGCAGGCAACACTGGAGCCATGATGGTTGGCGCCATGTACACTATCAAAAGTATTCCAGGAATTCTTCGACCTGCAATCGGGGCCTATATCCCGCAGGAGAATGGCAAACTTTCATTGATCGTTGATGTGGGGTTGAATGCTGACTGCCGTGCAGAACACCTGGATCAATTTGCAATTTTGGGAAGCCTTTTTAGCCAGTATATACTGGAAATAGATGCTCCCAGGGTAGCGCTGCTTAATGTAGGTGAGGAAGAAGGGAAGGGAAACCTGCTCTGCCAGGCGGCGTACCCAATGCTCAAAGGAAATAAGAACATCCACTTCGTTGGAAATGCTGAAGGAAGAGACCTTCTGAAAAATAAGGCAGATGTTTATGTATGCGAAGGGTTCACAGGAAATGTGGTTTTAAAATTTGCTGAATCATTCTATGACCTTTTTCAGAAAAGAGATATCAAAGACGACTACCTGGCACGTTTTAATTTTGAAATGTATGGTGGAGTTCCCGTATTGGGAGTGAACAAACCGGTCATCATCGGACACGGTATTTCAGGAGCCGATGCATTCTGCAATATGATAGAAACTGCAAGGCGTATGCTCCTGAGCAATTTTACAGAAAAAATTGAGAAAGCGTTTTAACCTGGAAGTAAAACAACTTAGACCTATGCAAGCCTTTCAGAAAAGCAAGAAATATTCGAAGGCCTTAGTATTGTCAGTTGTTTGTTTATCTCTTTTTTCTGCAAACATATTCGCACAAAAAGATTCCATCCACAGGAAAAACAACGTTTTCTTTAACCACATGATTGACATTATCCGCCAGGATACCACACCTCCTTCGCCTGATAAAGTAAGTAAAGTAGAGCGAGAGTTCTTGCCCTTCACCGGTTACATAGTACGCAATATTCAAATTGTAAGGCTTCCGTTTGGAACATCATTCAGGGATACTGCACGAAGAGACAATTCCACATTGACAAAACTTGCCAATACACTCCACCACCTTACCAGGAGAAAGGTGATTCACAACAATTTATTCTTTCATAAAAATGATAAATTGAATCCTTATCTCCTCGCAGATAATGAAAGATTCCTCAGGGAATTACCATATATCAGAGATGCTGACCTAATGATAACGCCTATTGGCAATTCAGATTCTGTAGATATAACTGTACTGGTGAAGGATGTTTTCAGTATTGGCGGATCAATAGGCTCCCTCGGAATGAAGAAATCCGACATTGAATTGCGTGAAGATAATATCTCGGGCAGTGGAAATGCCGCTGTAGTCTATGCTGTATATGATGCCAACCGGAAAAATGATTTTGCTTTCGGTGGTGAACTGGTAAGAAGAAATATTGGAGGTTCCTTTATAGATCAGCGTATTGGTTACCAGAGTTATTACAGCTCACTAAGAGCACCCAAACAGGAGAATTACTTTTATTACAACCTGAAAAAACCATTGCTGAACCGGTATATGAAGTTCACTTATGAGTTAGACGCATCCTATCACGCAACATCCAACAAGTACTCCGGAGATTCCATATATTTTTCTGACAACAGGTACAGGTATTACCAGTTTGAAAGTTGGCTGGGATACAATACCGCAGCAAGAAAATCACCGATCAAACAAGAAAAATCCAAATTACGTTTACTCACAGGTCTGAGAATCCTGACAAGAAAATTTACAGTCAGACCCAGGAAATATCAATCTGAATATAACTGGCAGTTTGCAGACCTCACGGCCATCCTTGGTTCTATGACTCTCTACCGGCAAAACTTCCTGAAGACACAATACATTTATGGGTTTGGCCGAACAGAAGACATACCCGAAGGAATTTTGATATCCGCCACTGTAGGTCATACGATCAAACAGGATTTATCGAGGCCTTTTGTAGGATTTAATTTTGAGCAATATGGGTTTAATAAGAGAAATAATTACATCGATGTTACACTCAGAAGCGAAGGTTATTTAGGAGATCACGGCATTGAGGATGTCAACCTGCTGGCATCGGTCAACTATTTTGACAACCTGAAGATTCTCGGCAAAAAATGGAAACAGCGTTTCTTCCTGAATTTTTCAGCAACAAGGCAGATCAATACAAAATTGAACGAACCACTTTTTCTGACCAATTCTTTCGGGCTGCCGGAATACGGAAGAGTCTATATAGGAGGCGACACACGAATATCGGGAAAAGCAGAGTCAGTATTTTTCAGTCCCTGGACACTGGCAGGGTTCAGGTTTGCACCGATTCTTTTTGCGAATGTCACAGCCTTTCAACCATACCAAAAAAAAATGAGTCTTTATTCCACTTTTGGCGGAGGCATGAGAGTACGTAATGAAAGTCTGATATTTGGAACCATTGAAATCAAAGGGTTTTACTTCCCCGGTTCAAATTACAAGGGAGAGAGTCTTGGATTGTCCCTTAGCACCAATGTAGTGTTCAAATACAACACTCAATTTATCAAGAAACCGGATTTCATCCAGGTCAACTAAGATTGATATTTTTAAAACAACTTAATTTTAGGAAAAATTATTTTTGAGAATATTATTCGCAAAATACTTTGAGATCGTATTCTGGTTAATTGCACTTTTTTTACTCGCAATTTTTCCAGCGGCAGGCGATTTCTCATTGTGCCCTTTGCATGCATTAGGTTTTAGTTATTGCCCCGGATGCGGATTAGGCAGGTCTATCCATCTTGCATTCACCGGTGCATTCATAGAATCCTTCAAAATGCATCCGATGGGAATACCTGCTATCTTTATTATCGTCAACAGAATTATTCGGCTGATTAAAAACAAAATAACTTCAAATCATGAACAATCCAACAAACCCCATACTACTGCAATACTTGTATGATGTAACACCAGAGGAACTGTCTGTAATCGGTAACAGGGTGAGTGGCTTTTCCGATAGCCAGGTGACGCAATTCTGCCAGGTCTATAAATCAAAAAGAAAAGATCCGCAGTTGATATTAATCACCTGCCTGCTCGGCTTTGTCGGATTTGCCGGCATTCACAGGTTCCTTACAGACAATTTAGGGCTGGGAATATTGTACTTTTTCACAGCAGGGCTCTGCTTTATTGGTACCATTGTTGATTTGCTCAATTACAAAAGCCTTGCAATGGAATACAATGGCAAGATGATTGCCGAGACGCTCGCAATGCTCAACATGAATAAGTTTTAAAAAAGAAAATCATGAAATCAATTTTTGCTGCTACATTTTTTCTTTTCATCCTGACCAATGTTTCCGGACAACGAAAAGGAGGATGGTATAAAACCTTCACGGGCAAAATGGGGAACATGGATGCAGTTGTTCATCTCACAGCTGATTCATCATACAATGGATACATCTGGTTTCTGCAAAACCAATACCCGGTTCAACTTTCTGGTAATGCATCTGGTGGAGACAGTATCAAATTGGGTGGAATGGATGCTGCCTTGAATATTACATTGTCGGGCACAATGAAAAATGATGAATTTAATGGAGTGGCTGAGATCAGTATGGGACTGGATAACAGGCCAGCAAAGAAAGGCGCATTCAAACTTCATGTAGATTCATCTTATACCCCTTTCAAATACATTTATGTAAGTACACACGCACGATTACCCGCACGAATCAAGAATGAATCTACATTTCAATATTACAAAGGAACTGTATGGCCATCCGGAAAAAATAATCTGGCTGTTCAACTTCAAAATGTTCTGAGGTCATTTAACGGAATTCCAAAAGACAGGGATGTTGCACAATGGTATTTTACAAATGCTGAAAAAGACAGGGTGAGTTGGCAAAGAGAAAATGGCAACCTGAAACCAAAGGACGCCGAATCCCTCGGTCTATCTTTATCCGTAGAGGCCCAGGAGATCACTGATGTAATGTATGAAAACAACCATTACATCACACTCGCGAGGTTTAGCTATGGCTATTCAGGAGGTGCGCATGGCAATTATGCCACCAGCCTGGTTACCCTCGCGAAATCGAATGGTAAGGTAATGAGGCTTACAGATGTGTTTACCACAGAAGGACTAAAACAATTGCCTCGCATCCTTGAGCAGGTAGCAAGGGTCAGGTATAAAGTTCCTTCAGGAGCTCTTAAAGACAATGGCTTCCTTGTTGACAATATTCCCGTGTCTAAAGAATTTTATATCACTTCCACAGGGATCGGTTTTCTGTATGCACCTTATGAAATAAAATCTTTTGCAGATGGAGAAATCAACCTAATAGTTCCGCTCCGGGCAGTTCAGCCTTTTCTTTCCCCGAATTTCAAGCCATAATAAAAAACGTACTACTCTGTCACTTTGAAAGAAGCCTTCCTATTGCCCCACATTAATGTAACACTACCATCTGACGCAATAGTAAAGGTCATTTTTTCTGAGGCAGGATTGTTGGATCCCCATTTAGTCTTTACCCTTAGTTGGTCATCTGCTTCTTTATATCCGAATGCTCCCCATTGATTCCACGTCTTGTTGAAGATGAAGGTAACATCATCTCCCTGAAAAATAGTAAACAAGCCATACTTGCCTGCAGGAAGGGAAACACCATCTATCTTCACAGCCTTGTCTGTCTGAAACACCGTGGCCTCATTAGCTCCGGTTCTCCACACTTTACCATCCATTGGCTCTACGTCTTTGCCAATTGTTCTGCCTTTTACAGAAGGCTGGCTATAGTCTATTGTAATAGTAGCTCCACCGAAAATCTTTTGAACAACAGTGGCCGGAGGACTTGGCCTCTTGGATTTGTCCTCGGGTTTTTTCTGAGCACTTGCTGAAAGCGAAACAAGAGATACTACCGCAGCGCACATTAGATACTTTTTCATAATGACATTTTTTAGTTTATTAAACAACAATCTATTTTGAACAGCTTCGAAATTCCCATTTTTTTGGGAAACATTGTTACATTTTTATTTGGCATGCGCCTGACAAATCTGCTATATTTGCCAAAATTTTTCAGGCCCCGTAGCTCAGTGGATAGAGCAACAGCCTTCTAAGCTGTGGGTCGAACGTTCGAGTCGTTCCGGGGTCACTATTTTCTTCC
The DNA here is from genome assembly GCA_039811325.1 of Chitinophagaceae bacterium. Taxonomy (GTDB): domain Bacteria; phylum Bacteroidota; class Bacteroidia; order Chitinophagales; family Chitinophagaceae; genus Ginsengibacter. The sequence continues at coordinate 29,637 of JBDHYH010000027.1, forward strand.
TTTACAAAATACTTCTAATGTTTATTTAAGCCCTTCACAAACACCAGATGTTGTTGTCATGAATGTCCAAATCGAAAATTCCTGGAAGAATCTTTTACAAACCGAATTTGAAAAACCCTACTTTCATGAACTGACACATTTCATAAAAACAGAAATTACTGCCAATAAAATCATTTACCCGAAAGGCCCCAATATTTTCAATGCATTTGCACTCACACCATTTGATAAAGTGAAAGTGGTGATTTTAGGTCAGGACCCATATCATAATCCCGGCCAGGCACATGGACTTTGTTTTTCGGTTCCAAAGTCGACACCGCTCCCTCCATCATTGCTCAACATTTTTAAAGAACTCAGGGCGAGTACCGGTACAGACAGGCAATACTCAGGTGATCTTTCAGGTTGGGCACAACAGGGAGTTCTTTTATTAAATACAAGCCTTACTGTTAGAAAAAATGAACCCATGAGCCATAGCAAGATCGGATGGGAGAAATTTACAGACACAGTGATCAAATTGATCTCTGACCGCAGGGAAGGCATCATCTTTTTATTGTGGGGAGCCTTTGCCAGAGGAAAACAATTGTTGATTGACCCATCCCGGCATTTTATCCTGACTGCAGCACATCCATCTCCCCTAAGTGCGCACAATGGTTTTTTCGGCTGTGGTCATTTTTCAAAAACGAATGAATTACTCATTTCTCAACAAAAAGACCCTATTGACTGGTCGGTTTAAATAAAAAAGTTTGAAAACAATTTTTTACAGAATCATGGCCCTGTGGGCAGTTATCATTTTTACTTCCACCATTCTGTTGGTAGCATTGTTCGTATTTCTTACAGGCTGGATGAAGGAGCCGCGTAAAACAGAGTCCTTCCGAAGGCTTTCAGTAATATGGATTCGTACATTCTATTTTCTTACAGGATGCAGATTCAGAGTGAAAGGCACATCAAACTTTGAAAAGGGAAAAGTGTATGTGGTAACAGCAAATCACAATTCCTTTTTAGATGTCACCTCACTCACACCATTCATACCTGGTCCCAATAAGACCATTGCAAAGATTGAAATGTCGAGAATTCCAATTTTTGGATTGGTGTATAAAAGAGGGTCTATTCTGGTGGACAGGAAAGATAAAGACAGCAGGAAGCAAAGTTTTATTAAGATGATCCAGGTATTGCAAAGCGGAATGCATGTATGCATTTACCCGGAAGGCACCCGGAATAAAACCAATCTACCTCTCAAAGAATTTCATGATGGCGCATTCAGGTTGGCGATGGATACTGGCAAAGATGTAATACCGGCAATCCTGTTGAATACAAAGAAAGCATTACCTCCCGGTAAGGGATTTTATTTCAGGCCAATGAAAATGGAATTGCATTTCCTGCCTCCAATACGCGTGCAGCAATTTGAAAATTTTGAATCGCTAAAAGTCGAAGTAAAAAAACAAATGTGGGATTATATTTCCCAAAACCAGAAGTAGGTTTTTATTCGATCATCTTGTTGCGCATCCCATACACAAGCAATCCGCCGATCGTCTTGGCACCTACTTTATTTTTCATATTCTGACGAATTGTTTCGATAGTGCGTGGGCTTAGGAAAATAATTTTAGAAATTTCATCTGTTGTCTTATCTTCTCCCAGCAACTGAAGTATTTTCAATTCCTTTTCGCTGAAGCTAATGGGAATATTAGTACCGTAATGTTTTCTCACATTTTTTTTCTGAAGCAACTTACCCATCACCGCATTGTTCACTAACTGGTTAAAATAAAACTCATCATTCATGCATGTGAGAATAGCCTGGTATATTTCATCAGGGTCTGTAGTCTTGGTCAGGTAAGCATTCGCGCCATTTTCCATCATCTTACTGATAGTTTGCTGATCGTCATACATGCTCAATACAATAATCTTTACATCATCATATTCTTTTCTCAGAAGTTCGATGGCATTGATTCCGTCAATCTCCGGCATACGAATGTCCATTAGTAGTACATCCGGCTTTTTGATTGCAATTTTGTGAATTAAATCTTTTCCGTCTTCCGCTTCCCAAATAATTTTCAGATTCTCCTTTGATGAAAGCGCCATTTTAATGCCGTCCCTGAATATCTTATGATCATCGGCAATGGCTACCTTGATGTAATTTGGGTTTTGGGACATTGAATTTTGAATGAGTTAGTTCAAGTGTAAATATAGAATTAATAACGAAACATTCATCATTCTATTGCTTTTCCTGATTCATATTTTCGTAAAAATCCTCAGGAATTATGTAAAAATTACACCTAATAAAATTGGGTGAAACTGCTCTTTTTATTAAATATATTAACTTTAATCATTTGACTTTCAATCGAATGTCAATTTCAATTATTTAAAGCTACAATAAACAATTGCCAGCTCAAGTAGGCATCTAAAATCAATCAAAATTAATAGTCCAAAAAACGGATTGCTATACAGATTTTGGCAAACTGCGGGTACTTAGCTGCCTTGCGTCGCTTCACGCAACCTTCATAATTGTAGGATTTTACCTTCAAAACACAAGAAATATTAGTTGCTACCAATATTTCAATGACAAGCAAGCTACATGTCCACTCGCAAACTTGTGATTTCCCAAAAAAAGCCGGCTGTTACACCGGCTTTCGTCCATAGGATGATGGATCTAACTTACAGTCACCTCTCCGGTGAAGTAACTGTTGGCTACTTTGCGGCCATCGGCTGATATGAAACCGATATAAGTCTCCACGGCCAGGCCTGCAAAGGGAGTGAGGGTAAGACTACCAGTAACGGCACTTCGTGCACCACCTGCAGTGGTGTAAATAGCCTGGCGAAGTGTAGGACAATAAGCCACCAGCACTGCCTGGTCATCTGGCTTTGCAATGCCCACACCACTGTTATCAGTCCAGCTCCAGGTAAGGAGGCTACCGGCGCCTGCCGTTACCGCAGGACCCAAAATGTTGGGCAATTCACCACGGCTTACGAGGGCCAGCGAATAATCCAGTGCAAAAGTTGGATAAGTACCTGTGATAGCATTCTTGATGTTGTAGCTAAACGCATTGTTTATACCCGTCATCTTGATAGCAAAGTCACGAAAGGTGATGTTCAGCAATCCGGCCATCGGCTGTACGAATTTCATTACAATACCGAATTTCAGTTGCTGTGCATGCTGGGTTTGAGTAGGGACAAATTTTCCGCGGTTCACTTTACTGCGCATATAGTCTATGCCCTTCCAGCTTCCGCCGATCACCGATCCTACTTTCCCGGAGAATCCACCAAGGATTCCTTTGTTAATGATTCCCATAAAAATTGGATTTTTGGGTTAAAAAAATTGTTTCGTTCTCACACTTCCTTTTACTTGCAAGTAGGTTGTGTACATTGAAAACGCTCTCGTACTTCATTCGATATAAAACAATTCTAAATCGCGTGGCAGCCCGCTCAAATCAGGTGGCAGCACTTGAATCAATGCAGCACAAATTGAATTTCTGATGAGATTCCATTACTGAGTTTGAAATGAAAATCGATATCATTCGGGAACTTTGCGGATGAATACTTCACTTGGTTTTGAAGAAATAAACAACCCTCTAATGTAGGCTTCAGGAATTAACTCAGGCGAAGCTTGCGGAAAATAAGAGATGGCTTGGGCTCCCTGAAATGGATAAACTTCTTTCAGAAATCCAGGTGATACTTTCAAAAGCAATCATGGATATACTATCGCGAATACAATTTGTGTGAAATAGAGTCCATCTACTGAGTTCTTGAACGCTAATATTGTGTCTCAGGAAAATTCTCATTTTCACTCATCCCGAGGCAGTAAAATCAGAAATCGCTTTTTTGAAGTATAAGTATCCATTCAGTCATTTTTTCTCACTGTCCAAATCTTCCAGTGTAAACAAATTATACGAAAATGAAAAATATCTAAGACCAATATTTATTTATTGGTTTTTTTGTTGTATTTTTGGTCTTAAATA
>JBDHYH010000028.1:0-33445 GCA_039811325.1 Chitinophagaceae bacterium
ACAGGAAGTATTGGGCATGGCTGCCTCCGGCGCTAAATATGGCATTATGACCAGCCACTTTTACTGGTTGGGTGCCATACCTGCAATGGTGTTCCTCGGCATTTTCATGATGCCCTTTTATTATGGAAGCAAAGTACGTTCTGTACCTGAATACTTAGCCAAACGTTTTGATGAAAAAACGCGTGGATTTAATGCATTCACCTTTGCAATCATGACGATCTTTTCTTCAGGTATTTCATTGTATGCATTAGCGATTTTATTTGATGCCATACTCGGATGGGATTTCAATGTGTCTATTCTGCTGGCATCAGGTATCGTTTTGATTTATACTTTTTTGGGTGGATTGACGAGTGCTGTTTACAATGAAGTGTTGCAGTTTTTCTTGATTGTATTGGGCATTGCGCCATTGGTTTACATCGGCCTGAATCATGTAGGCGGATGGGAAGATGTGGTAAACCGGTTGCCGGATGCCATGACGCACACCTGGAAATATATGGGCAGCGCAACTGAAAACCCAATGGGTGTCAATTGGTGGCAGGTGGCTATGGGATTAGGTTTCGTGCTTTCATTTGGATATTGGTGTACGGATTTCCTGGTAGTGCAGAGAGCAATGGTTACACGAAATATGCGTTCTGCACAAAAGACGCCGTTGATTGCTGCGTTTCCAAAAATGTTTATGCCTTTGATCGTGATTACTCCGGGTTTGATTGCAGCAGCGATGGTAGCTATGCATTCAGGTTATCAAATTCCGGTCAACGATGCAGGTACTACCAATTATAATATGGTGTTGCCTTCATTGCTGAATGAGTTTTACCCGAGTGGAATCCTGGGAGTAGGGCTTACCGCACTCTTTGCTTCATTCATGTCGGGCATGGCGGGTAATGTAACGGCGTTTAATACTGTGTGGACTTACGATATTTATGAATCCTACATCAAACCCAACAAGAGTGATAAGCATTATCTGCATGTAGGCAGATGGGCTACATTATTTGGAATAGTGGCGTCGGTTGGTACCGCATATTTGGCAAGAGGATTCAATAATATCATGGACTTCCTGCAGTTAGTTTTTGGATTTGTAAATGCACCTTTGTTTGCCACGTTCGCATTGGGAATGTTTTGGAGAAGATCGACAGGGCATGGAGCATTTTATGGATTGGTAGGCGGTACGCTGGCTGCAACGCTCACCTACAACCTGACAGTAGCTGAGGGCAACGGCGGCGCCATCGCCAACTTGCATGAATTCAGTTCAGGCATGGCGCAGAGTTTTATGGTAGCTATTGTCGCGTTTGTTACTTGCTTTGTACTCACCATTATCATCAGCCTGTTTACCAAACCACATCCGAAAGAAAAATTGGTAGGACTGGTCTATAGCCTGACACCAAAGCCAAGGACGGATGATGTAGTATGGTACAGAAGACCTGTTTCTATTGGAATCATCATACTGATATTAGTAACTATTTTGAACCTCATATTTTTATAACTACAGGAACTCTTTAAGAAAGTAAAAAGACATTACAAATGAAAAAAGATATTCTTGACCTTCGCTTCATTATAGGATTATTTTTTGCCATAGTAGGAGTAGCTTTAGTACTCGCTTCATTTTTAATGCAGACTTCAGCAGACAAATCTGAAATAACCAATCGATGGAGTGGCCTGTTCTATGTAGCCTTTGGGGCGGTGATGATCTTTCTGTGGTATTTTGGAAAGAACGAAAATGACGACATCAGAGATTTATGAGCCTGTTGAGGAAGATGGATGAATACGATTAAAAAAATCCTGCTTCCTGATTTCATAAATAAAATTCAATTTTGGTTCCTCGCCAAAATATTTTACTTCCTGTTCACCTGTTTTAATTGCCCCAAGTTTTGCAATGGATCTTTGAGAAGGAATGTTTACCGCTCCAATGTGAAAGATCACTTTGTCAGCAAATTGAAATGCATGGTTCAGCATTAATCTTTTCAATGCGTGATTCATTCCTTTGCCCCAATACTTCCGAATGAAAAAAGTATAGCCAATGAGGATTTCCTTCGTCTCAGCATTGAGATCATAAAACCGGCTGCTGCCAATTACCTCACCGGACTTATTATCGTAAACGATAAATGCGCCTCCTGATTTCATAGCACCCTCAAAAAATGTTTTGAATACCTCTCGTTTGTACCTGTTTTTATTAGGGTGCTGAGCCCAAATCAATGGATCTGATGCAGCGCTGTATAATGATTCAAAATCTTCATCACGCAATGGCCTGGCTATTATCAAATCATCTTCCAATATTGGTTGCAAGTTCATAAGCGAATTACCTTCTTCATTTTTTGATTCTCAGAATCCTGTCATCAAATTATATTATCCCGTCCGTAGGATGCTGGAACTACTGCATTTCATTACTAATTCCATGCGATGAACATAATTTCTAATTCATAGTTTAAATACCGATGGGTTTATAAAAAAATTGCCACGAGGACACTAAGGCACAAAGGCATTTCATAAATAATCACTCTATTTTCCTTCTTCATGCCTCCGCCGCGGCGGACATCATTCATCATTCAATATCGATAATTTTGAAAAAAAATACTACAAAAAAACAAACCGGTCCGCATGGGCAGAGGTACTTGGTTTTTTGAATTTATTCTTCTTCGTGACTCCACCCCGGCGAACAGGTTTGTGACTTTGTGGCCTAAAATAACTCTATTGCCTTGATTAAGCGCAAGCATTCATTCCTCCACAATGAACATCATTCACAACTCCAGCCCCCAATCTCTTCCCTTATCAACTGCAGGTACTCCTTCTGTAATCCAGCGCGGTGCCTTAGCTCCTTTCAATAACCAATCGAAGAATTGCTGCTCACGAATTGAAATATCTTTCCTGTTTTTTCTTTCTACAAGGTTGTGTGCTTCACCATTATAATCCAGCAACCATACCGGCTTACCCAACCTGCGCAATGCAGTGAACATTTCAATTCCCTGGTACCAGGGCACTGCACCATCTGCATCATTAGACATGATCACCACCGGCGTCTTTACATTTTTGAAATGAAAGAGTGGCGAATTTTCAACGTATAAGTCAGGGCGTTCCCATATCGTAGCTCCTATCCTGCTTTGCGTTTTTTCGTACTGAAACTGGCGGTTCATTCCACTTTGCCAGCGAATGCCACCATACGCGCTGAACATATTTACAACCGGCGCTCCTGACCATGCAGCCTTAAACATCGGTGTTGCAGTGATCAGGTAAGCTACCTGGTAACCACCCCAACTCTGTCCCTGTATGCCCATGTTTTTAGCGTCCACCCATTTGTGTTTCGACAAATCCTTTGCAGCGCTTACGATATAATTGTAGGCTGATTTTCCCGGATGCCCTATTTTGTAAGAAATATCCGGTGCGAACACGAGATATCCCCTGCTCACAAAAAAAGAAATATTCAAACGGCTGGGAGTTGGTGCGGGTGCAATGTAACTATGTAATCCATCGCTTAGCTTTTCATAAAAATAAAAAATGACCGGGTATTTCTTTGTCGAATCAAAATCCTCTGGTTTGTACAATATTCCTGTACCCGGTTCACCATCAAAAGCTTTCCAGTGATACAATGATGCTGTCCCCCAATTGTATTCAGATTGCTGTTGGTTGATAGCCGATAGTTTTACATCGTCCGAATGATCTTCTTTCAGGAAGAGGTCGGGCGATAGTACATAACTCTCTTTGGTAAACAATATTTCATCTGCATCTTTCGCCTTCAATGGATTGCCAAATCTGTAAGGGCCATACGTCAATGAACTCAATTCTAACTTATCAGTTAGTTTTCCGACAGACATACCTGCATCCTTATTAACGTTATTGAATACACTAAAATAGACCTGCTGGCCAGGTGTAAGAAATTCCTCCTCTCTGTTCGTTCTTTCATACCTGTAGGTTACTTTTCTGCTTCTTCCGTCAGCAGTGATTCTGACAGGTACATTTTTCCCATCAGGATCTACTTTCCAGACATCATACCTGTCATAGATCAATACTGCATTGTCATCTTTTGTCCATCCCATAATGCCATAGGCATTCGGGTCATCAGGCACATCATTTTCTTCATCGTACAATGGCACTTTGATACCGGAGGTGATGTTCTTTATGCCACTTCCATTCCATACAAAATAATTTTTTAGCTTATTGTCGTAAAGCAATACATACTTACCTGTGGATGATGTCATGGCATTTCCATCCAGGTTTTTCTTCACCAACCTTGTAACTCCTGTATTGGCATTGATCATATAAACATCCCTGAAAGATCTTCCCAACCATTGTGATGCCACACGTCTGCCGGTATCTGTGATCGCAACAAAAAAGTCGCCATCACCTTCATTGGTTGTCATGACCATTGGCAACCCTTCACTCCCTAATTGCAGCATTTTGCCCGAAGAAATATTGTAAACAGCTAAATAATTTCTTCTGAGATCGGCCTGTAATCTGCTCAGTTGCTGCGGTTGCAGATAATCATCTTTGTAATTCCAGATATCCAGTTTGACCAAATCCATTTCTACAAGGTTCGTATCCTTGGGCGGCCTGATGGGCGCTGTACCAAAAAATAACCTGCTTCCACTCTTGCTGAATTTTAGATTACTATTTTCACTCACTCCATTATTCTGCGGCATACCGTTTGAAAACCTGTCAATGATTTTGACAGCAGTATCCTTACCATTTTCATACAGATAAAGCCCATAGAACTTTTGCAATGCTTTCTTTGCAGAATCACGCTCTGCAAGGAATGCGAACTTTTCACCTTCTTCAGAAAAAGTAAATCCTTTGAAATCATTACCACCATTTAAAATGGTATCTGCCCTGGCTGAGTGAGTATCAAATATCAACACCATTTGTTTTGACGCTGAATCTTTTGGATTTTTTTCCAGGTCAAAAGCAAGTCGATCTCCCTTCTTGTCAAATGCATAATCACCAGCAAAATCAAAAACGTATTCTTTGCCATTCTCAAGATTTCTGATCACCAATTCCTTGCCCTGTCCGTTCTTTGGCTCATCATCAGGAGCAAAACCTTCCGCGTCATCTTTCTTTCCACGCTTCCTGCTGCTTAATTCTGTAACAATATTGGTGAGTGAATCTATTTTTCTTTTGAGGCTATCCACTTCTTTATTATGTGGTGGTTCTTTCTTTTCCTTTTTGTGCTCTTTTTCTTTTTCTACGAGGTAGGCTACCCAACCATATCCCTTCTCAGGAGTCTTAAAAGAATTCAAACGTGGAATCTTCACTACCTCCTTTTTTCCCAATTCAACAATACCTAATGAGTCCTTCGGCATTTCATCAGGTTTCTTCTTTTTGATCTTCGCTTCACGCGTGTCTTTAAAAGCAGGTTTTATTCTGAAGACCAGGTAGCGGCTATCATTTGTAATAACGGGGTTAGTACCTCTCGGAATCACTAATTTATTTTTCACATCACTTGCGGGCAACACAACTAAAGTGTCATCTCCTTCCTGGAGACTGATGGTATATGTGATCCACTTTCCATTATCAGAAATGATACGGCTGCCAATACTCTGCCATCCGTCATATACAGAATGGTCTAATGGTTTCTTTTGTGCTACAGCAAAAAGAGGCAGCAAAGCGATGAGGATAAAAATTTGTTTCATAAGCATTCACGAATTTGAAGATTCTAAAATTAGGAAATGAAACTGTTTGGACGTCATAAATTCTTAAAACCTGCGAATTAATCATTTTTGTTATTTATGAATTGTATCCGGGTATGTTTAATCATCCGATGAATTCGTATCTTATGGCCATGAAACATATCACTACAGTTTTCATTCTTCTGGTTCTTATCAATAACACTGCATACGCACAAAAATCCAGGGGAGCATTTGAAGTGAAGCCATTCATGAGGATAGACTGGTATCCAGAATTTAAGTACAGAATCAACCCGGTAACCGACAACTCTGTAAAGATCAGAGGAGAAAGTTATGGAATAAGCGCTTTGTACAAATACACTTTCAAAAATATTCATACATCATTTGGCATGGGCTACTACAGAAATTCATTCAATAATATTGACCAAAAATTCTCAAATTCTTTGTTCCCAAATAGTAATAATAGAATAATCGATTATGTTCCACCCGGACCAATTGCTCCTTCAATAACTTATGCCACAGACAAATACTGGTATCATTCCATTTCGGTTATCATTGGTGCACAAAAAAGTTTTGATTTAAAAAGAGACTGGCAATTTTCTGCGGGAATCAGCCTGAGCAACTACTTCACTTTTTCTCAGTCGTATCACATCCGCGATTTCAAGTACAAACCTCATAAAGTTCGATACTTCGGCCTTTCATCATCACTGGAATTTGGTTTTATAAAAAAGATGAAGAAGTTCAGTGCAGGCCCGATACTTTTTTTACCTGTCTATGATGCATGGAAACAAGATGATAACTTTCCGAAAAATGAAAATCATCTCGAGAGTAATAGCGCCACAAGAGATAAACTGTTTAATGGGATTGGGATTGGCTTCAGTGTAAAATTTCCTATTAGTAGAAAATAAGACAAGAGATGCCGCCGTAAGTACCAGGTTTTATTTTCCAACAGAAACTGCTGAACTTTCCTTCCGGCTCGCACTCTCTACATGCCTTTCCATCGCTGACAGAAATTCAAACAACTCTGTGATATAATGCACATCCTTTACTACCAACATTCCTAATTTTCCGGATTGTTTCAATTTTGCTTTATTGGTTGCAGTCTGAATAAAGTGAAGAATACTTTCAAAGACAGGACTATTGAAATACGGCGAATCGGGGTTCGATATAAAGAAGCATCGCAACAAATCACTTTTGAGCACGAGCCTTTCAAATCCCAGTTCCACTCCCAGTTTCCGGCAACGGACTGTTGTAAACAATCCTTCCGCTTTCTGTGGTACAGGCCCGAACCGGTCTTCCATTTCTTTGTGCAGGGCTTGCAACTCCGTCTCGGTATCACAGTTGTCTAACCGCGAATACAGGCTCAATCTTTCTGTAACACTCTCTACATAATCGTCCGGCAATAATATTTCAAGATCGGTATCGATCGTACAATCACTGACATAATCTTCCTGCTTCTGAATCTCTTCTTTAAACACTTCACGAAAATCATTGCGCTTCAACTCTCTGATCGCTTCATCCAGAATCTTGTGATACATTTCAAAACCGATCTCAGCAATAAAACCACTTTGCTCTCCTCCCAACAAGTTACCTGCACCCCGAATATCGAGGTCGCGCATGGCAATCTGGAAACCGCTTCCCAGGTCGCTGTATTGTTCCAGTGTCGTAAGTCTTTTGCGGCTGTCATCTGGCAAGGAACTCAATGGTGGGGCTAACAAATAACAGAATGCTTTCTTATTGCTGCGCCCTACCCTTCCCCGCAACTGGTGAAGATCACTCAGTCCGAAGTGGTGCGCATTATTGATAATGATCGTATTCACATTAGGAATATCTACACCGCTCTCTACGATATTCGTACATACTAATACGTCATACTTATGGTCAATGAAATCCAGCACCGTCTGCTCCAGTGCGCTTCCTTCCATTTGCCCGTGTGCAGAAGCCACTTGTACATCAGGGCATAACTCCCGAATCATTGTACTCATTTCCTGCAAGCCTTTCACACGGTTTTGAATAAAGAAAACCTGCCCACCTCTTTCAATTTCAAAATAGATAGCATCCCGGATAAAATCAGCATCAAACCTGTGCACCTCTGTTTGTATAGGTTGCCTGTTGGGTGGAGGCGTATTGATGATGCTCAGGTCTCTCGCTCCCATCAGGCTGAACTGCAGTGTACGCGGGATCGGAGTTGCTGTCAATGTCAATGAATCCACAGTAGCCCGGATCTCTTTCAATTTTTCTTTTGCTGATACACCAAATTTTTGCTCCTCATCAATGATCATCAGTCCGAGATTCTTGAACTCAACTGCCTTGCCCAGCAAAGCGTGTGTGCCGATAATGATATCGATCTTGCCTTCCTTCAACTTCTGCAACGTTTCCTTTTTTTCTTTTGAAGATTTGAAACGATTCAAATAATCAACAGTTACCGGAAAATCAGAAAGCCGTTCGCTAAAAGTTTTGAAATGCTGGTAGGCCAGAATAGTGGTAGGAACCAGTACCGCCGCTTGTTTTCCATTCAGGCAGGTTTTGAATGCAGCTCTTATGGCTACTTCTGTTTTACCAAAACCCACATCACCACAAATCAACCTGTCCATCGGCGCATCGCTTTCCATATCTTTCTTTACATCAGCTACCGCCTTGCTCTGGTCGGGTGTGTCTTCATAAATGAAGGATGCTTCCAGTTCGTGCTGCATATATCCGTCAGGCGTATGCGAAAATCCTTTCTGGCTTTTGCGCTGTGCATACAATTTGATCAGGTCTTTGGCAATGTCTTTTACCTGGTTCTTCGTTTTCTCTTTCAGCTTATTCCACACATCACTTCCTATCTTGTTGATCTTTGGCACAGAGCCTTCCTTACCACTGTATTTGCTGATCTTATGAAGAGATGAAATATTGACATACAGGAGATCACTATCACGATAAACAATTCTCACCGCTTCCTGCATCACACCGTTATTCTCAATTTTTTGCAAACCGCTGTAAACGCCTACACCATGATCTACGTGTGTTACGTAATCTCCCGGTTGCAGTTCTCTCAATAATTTCAGAGTGAGCGCCTTGTTTTTGCTGAAAGCCTGTTTTACTTTGTACTTGTGGAAGCGCTGAAATATCTCGTGATCCGTGTAGCATACACATTTCAGGTCGTCATCAATAAATCCTTCGTGAATGGAAGCTACAACCGGCTCGAATGTGATACCACTATCCTGGTCTGCAAATATCGAATTCAATCTTTCTAACTGCCGGGGATTTTCACCAAAGATGTAGATCGAATACTTCGCTGCCTGGTATCGTTTCAGGTCATCGATCAGCATTTTAAATTGACGATTGAATGCAGGTTGGCGCTTCGTAGAGAATGGAATTTCATTATCGGCAGAGAAGTAACATTTCAGGCCAACTTCAACCAAATAATGTGATTTAATTTCTTTCTCCAGTGTTACAGCATCAATAAATTCTTCTTTTGTGGTTATACGAAAATCATTAGAGTTTTCAGCGTCATCAGGCGCCTTGTATTCTATAGAGAGAAATTGATCCAGGTTATTTTCCTGCTTCTCGATTCGCTCCCTGATAAACTCCCAGTCTTCTATCCAGCACACGGTATTCTCAGGCATGAAAGAAAGTAAGGACACTTTTTCTGATGCTTCGAAATTGGTATCAATATTTGGAATGATGGTAACCTCACTCAGGTTTCTTTCGCTTAATTGTGATTGTGGATCAAACAGACGGATACTGTCCACTTCCTCACCAAAGAGTTCGATGCGGTAAGGCTTTTCATTACCGAAAGAGTAGATATCGAGAATGCCTCCACGTAATGCTACTTCTCCCGGCTCATATACAAAGTCTGTTCTGACAAATCCGAAATTGACCAGCCTCTCAAGTATCTCATTGAGGCTGATGGTGGCACCTTTCTGAAACTTCAGGACACTCTGAGAAATCGTTTTTGGCAATACTACTTTTTCGAATACAGCTTCAGGGTAGGTAATCAAAATTTTCTTATTACCTCCACTACTGATTCGGGACAACGCCTCCGTCCTTAGCATCACGTGGCTGGGATTCAGCAATCTGAAATCTTTTTGGTGCTTGAAGGATGAGGGGAAATAAAACACGTCCAATGCACCTGAAACCTGCTCCAAAGTATTCTGAAAATAAGCCGCTTCTTCTGCATCCCTTAGTATAATGAGGTGGTTCCATTTGGCAGATTCCGGCTGATTCAAAAATGCATTGACTACAAATTCACGGCTGCTGCCATGAAGTCCTGAAAGATGCAACGGAGATGGAGGAGGTGAGAGAACAGCATCAGACATAGAAAGCCTGTCAGATATTGATAATATCCGGTTATCACTATTGTACAAATTCAGCAACTCATCCAGATTCATTCCATCACTTAAAAAAAGAAGGGATAAATTTACGAAAGAGCCGGCAAAACATTTTTATAAAAAAACTACAGGGAGAGGCGATGAAAGGAAAAATGCCGAAACGGCTCCCAGGCCATTGAGTAAACAAGGGAAACAAGCCGGCCAGTTAATCCAGCAATTAATGACCCCTTTTGTGTTTTAGATTTCTTTTTAAAAATTACATATTATCTTTTACGCCTTATTCAGGCAGATAAAGAGATGACAAAAGCGATTTCCGGATTTTTCAGAGGCCTCCTGCGTCTCGTTACTATTTTCACTTGTGTCTTGTACCTGGCTACCTGCCTGCTCCCATACATAGATACAGCAAAGTTTTGGTATATCTCCATGTTAGGCCTGGTATTTCCTTTGATTTTGGGATTCTTGTTATTACTACTCGTCTTGTGGATTCTTCTCCGTTCCAGGATGTGGTTACTTTGTATAGTGGTGCTATTCCTGGGTTTCCAACAGATAAGAGCTGCCATATCATTTCATTTTTTCCAGGAATTTCGGATCAAAAAGACAGAAGGCGACCTAAGGGTAATGCAATGGAATGTGCACAACTGGAATGAAATATGGTCTGATGACGAAATAAAATTTTCGGGTGACACACAAGACGATATGATGAACCTGATCAATGAGTATGATGCAGACATATTGTGCATAGAAGAATTCTTCGAGAGTATTGATTCTACAAAGGGGCCTTTAAGCAGCAGAAAATTAATACAGCGTGGTTATCCCTATCATTACTTCCTGCACGGCGATTTGTATAGCAACTATTATCATGCAGGCATTGCCATTTTTTCAAAATATCCAATCCTCAGGAACGGTTACCTGGTAGTGAACAAGAAAGATCCCTCTGTACCTATTGCCTTTGCAGATATCAACGTAAATGGCCGGATGATCAGGGTATTTGCAGTCCATCTTCAATCCGTGAAATTCAAAGACAAAGACTACTCAGAATTGAGAAGGCTGAAAACAGCAGATGATCCATCTCTTTCCGGTGGTAAAACGATCGTGTCTAAATTAAAATATGGTTTTAGAAATCGGTACACTCAATCGGTTGCACTGAACAAGCAAATCTTGCAAAGCCCTTACCCTGTAATCGTTTGTGGCGACTTCAATGATGTGCCAAATTCCGGTGTTTATTTTAATATCCGCAAGAATTTGCAGGACGCATTCCTGGAACATGGTTCATTCATCGGTCGTACATTTCGCTTTATTTCGCCTACTCTGAGAATCGATTACATCCTGCCCTCCGATTCTTTTGATGTAAAACAGTTTAAGGTGATCAGGGTGCCCTATTCAGATCACTATCCACTTGTATCCGACATCAAGCTCAAATAAAGTGCCTTTCGGATCATTTCCCGATATATTTTATATTGTGCATTCAATCATACCAAAAATTAACCGGCATGACAGTAAAAAGATGGCTGCAGATCCCTTTTCTTTTCAATGTATTGGTGATGCTGCCTTTTCTCACAATTTGCCTTGTACCTTTTATTTCCTCAGGCGCCGGTTGGATACCATCGACTCTGGGGCTTGGATTCCCCTATTTATTATTGTTGATTGTTTTGTTCCTGGCCTTCTGGTTGTGCTATATCAGAAGACGCCTGGCTAAGATTATGATTATGATCAATGTGTTGGTGTTGATTCTCGGAACAACTCAAATAAAAGCAGTGATTGGCTTCCATTTTTTTGCTGACACTAAACCTCTGGAACGCTCCGGAGACATAAGAGTGATGTCGTGGAATGTAAGCGGATGGGATATCAGAAGTTGGGATGCCAAAAACCATCAGACAGACCAACCACTGATGTTTGATCTGATAGAGCAGGTAAACCCGGATGTGATGTTATTCCAGGAATTTTTCAATTGTACTGCTCCTTCAATAGTTGTTTCATATATTGATCTGCTGAGCAAACGCGGATATCCTTATTATTATTTCTCTCCTTCGTCCATTACCGTCAGCGGATACTTTCAGTCCGGGTTAGCTGTCTTTTCAAAGTATCCTTTGACGGATACCACATTCGTTGACCTGAAGGGTGCAGGCCATTCGGAAGGATATCAATATGCAGATGTAACTATTGAAGGGAAAAAGTACCGGCTCTTTAATACTCATCTCGAATCAGCAGGTTTAAATGCGGATGATATCAATGCGGTAGGCAAAGTAAATGGCTCAGGTACCATCATCAATAAATTAAGAAACAGTCACCAGGTACGACAGGCACAGGCAAAAGAATTAAAACAAAAAATGAACGAGAGTCCACATCCTGTAATATTCGGTGGCGATGTGGATGATGTACCTAATTCCGCAGCCTATTTTTATTTAAGAAAGGGGCTCCAGGACGCTTTCATAAAAAAAGGTTCAGGGCTGGGCCGAACCTTCCGTTTTGTAGCTCCAAACCTGAGGATTGATTATTTATTCTTTTCTGAAAACTTTACAGTTAACAAATTCTTTGAGATACCAAAAAACTTCAGTGCCCACTACCCCATTGTGGCAGACATATCAGAATGACCACTCTTTTCTTTCTGCCGTTTCAGATTATTTTGCAAAGTCTCCACACATGTAAGGATTGCTTCCTCAAATGAAGGTGCACTTCTTTTTGCCAGTACATCATTGCCCGGAACAAGAAGCTTGATATCGCATGTCTTATTATCCACTAATTTTTCATCTTCCAGTGTTAATGTTACCTCGGCAGCTATTATTTTTTCGTGGAAGCGATCCAGTTTAGAGACTTTTTCTTCTACAAATGTTTTTAAGTGATTTTTGGCAGTAAACTTCAGGCTTTGCAAATTAATCTTCATGACTTTTCAATTTTGTTTGAGTGAAAGGTACACCAATATGATTTGTATTTTGGTGATGCTTCTCATAAAATAAAATGATATTTTTTGCGTTGGCAGAGTATTGACCGCGTTAAAATTGGCATAGCAAACCTGTTCACTTTTTAAAGATGATTACATTTACAATTCAAAATCCAACCTGAATTCCATGAAGCTATATTTGATTGGTATTTTTTCATTATTTATCGCTACCCCGGCAGGTGCACAATACAAGAGTTTTAAAATTTCTGTAAATGGCGACACCATCAATCGTGTGGACAAAAAGGATTTGAAACAAGGCCCCTGGGTGGTACATGTGGATCCACTGAGAGGTGAACCCGGTTATGAGGCAGAAGGTTACTTTATCGATGGAAAGAAAGAAGGTGAGTGGAGAAAATATACACTGCAGGGGGACTTCATTGCATTGGAAAATTACCGATTTGGCGACAAGGATGGTAAATCAAAGTACTTCACACCTTTTGGGGAACTGATCAGAGAAGAAAGCTGGAGAGCATACAATCCAAATGCGCCTTATGACACCATCCCGGTATATGGAATGGATAACAATGAAATCATAAGCTATAAAATTGTCAAGGCCGAACCATATAGCGTGAAGGATGGTGACTGGACATTTTATGATATTCAAACCGGGCACATCCTCAAAACTGAAAAGTATGACAGAGGCCACCTGGTACCCCAGGCACCCGCGCCTCAATTTGTCAACGATGACCCAATGAAAAAAATCAAACCCAAGGAAGTCCTGGAATACGAAAAGAAAAATAGCAAGAAGAAAAAAGTGCGGGTAAGAGAAGGACAAACAAGCAACTGACAGATAAATGAAACTCAAATAAAAAGGCCGCCTGGCGTGGGCGGCCTAATTTTTTCTGGTTTTTCAATAATACATTAACCGGTGTTTTTCTTCGAGGTCAAAAGGAACTTGGTCTTTAAAAACAGGACTTTTGAATTGGCTAAATGAGTGAAAATCGTTTAGCACGGTACTTAATTTAGGCGAAAATAATGCCAATTTTACTTCTGAAGCTAAGTGTGTGTTTGACACGAAAGTACGCATATTTTTTTATTTAATTAATCAGTAGGACAACTTGTTTTAGGCAGGTTTTCGAAGGAGTAACCGTTGTTTGTTATTCGTTAATCGTTATTCGTTCGCCCTGGTGAATAGTTGGCAGTTGCCAGTTCGTAGGGGCGAATTTATTGACCTTACACATGCGTGGATCGATACCCCCTATTGCTAAAATCAGGGTTTGGCATTTCAATGCCCTCTGTTTATACCATTCAATGATCAACTATTAACCATTAACCACTAACAATTAACAATTAACCTCCTCTTTCTTCAGTCAATATCTGCCAGTTCAAATTTACTCAAAAGCCTCTTGCTTATATTTGTGAAATGGATAAAAAATTATTTCTATTAGATGCCATGGCCCTTATTTACCGGGCATATTATTCTTTAATAAGAAGCCCGATTGTCAATTCAAAAGGCAAAACAACCAATGCCCAGTTCGGATTTACCAACACCCTGCTGGATCTTATTAATAAAGAAAAACCAACTCACCTTGCCGTAGCATTCGATACGGCAGCACCAACAGAACGGCATTTAACGTATGAAGCCTACAAAGCGCAACGGCAAGAAGTACCCGAAGACATCATCAGCGCCATTCCGGACATAAAAGAGATTATCACCGGATTCAATCTTCCGGTGATTGAATGTGACGGATATGAAGCGGACGATATCATCGGCACATTGGCCCAAAAGGCAGAGAAGCAGGGATACCAGGTATATATGGTAACGCCGGATAAGGATTACGGGCAATTGGTTACTGATAATATTTTTATTTACAAACCGGGTTACCAGGGAGGAAGTGTGGAGATCATGGGCAAAAAAGAAGTGTGTGCGAAATGGAACATCGAAAATGTGAACCAGGTGATAGATGTTTTGGGACTTATGGGTGATTCGAGCGATAACATACCGGGCATACCGGGAGTAGGCGAAAAAACAGCGGCCAAATTATTAGCCGAGTATGGAACGCTCGAAAATGTTTTACAGAATGCGGAAAACGTCAAAGGTGCCATCGGTAAGAAGGTGCAGGAAGGGAAAGAACTCGCTGTCCTCAGCAAAAAACTGGCAACAATCATCACAGAAGTGCCCTGTGAATTTCACGAAGAGAACTTCAGGATCAAACCCATTAATAAAGAAAAACTCAAAGAGATATTTACTGAACTCGAATTCAAGTCGCTCGGAAAAAGGGTGTTGGGAGATGCTTACAGTGTATTTGAACCCGCACCGGTACTGGTACAGGCTGATTTGTTTGGTGGCGTCCAGGAAGAAAAGCCAAAGCCCAAACCAGTGGATGTCCAAAAAGATGGAGGATTGCTGGCTGAAAAAAATATTCATAATACACCGCACACGTATCACCTTGTGGAAGGTACAAAGGCGATTACCGAACTCGTTCAAACGCTTACAAAAGAAAATGAAATATCCTTCGACTCAGAAACAACAGGCGTTGATGCTAATGAAGCAGCATTAGTCGGATTAAGTTTCAGCTTCAGGCCACACGAAGGGTATTATGTACCCTTGCCTCCTGAAGAAAACAAGGCAAAAGAAATATTAGAATTATTCAGGCAATTATTTGAAGATAAATCCAAATTATGGGTTGGGCAGAATATCAAATATGATTTGCTAATCCTGAAATGGTATGGTTTTGACCTGAAAGGAAATCTATTCGACACCATGCTTGCTCATTATGTAATTGAGAGTGAAGGTCGCCGTAATATGGATTTGCTGAGTGCGCAATACCTCAGTTATGTGCCTGTGTCTATAACCGAACTTATTGGTAAAAAAGGAAAAGATCAGGGGAATATGCGTGATGTACCATTAGAAGACATAAAAGAATATGCTGCAGAAGATGCTGATATTACTTTACAATTAAAGCACGCATTTGCTCCGGTGCTACAAGAGAAAGAAGTAGAAAGAGTATTTTCTGAGATTGAGTGCCCTTTGGTCAAAGTATTGCGGGACATGGAATTTGAAGGGGTAAACATTGATGTAACTTTTTTGAAATCTTACTCCAAAGAATTGGAATCAGAAGCTTTCAAATGTGAGGAAAGTGTTTACAGGCAGGCAGGCATGCGCTTCAACCTTGCTTCACCAAGACAGTTGGGAGAAGTGCTCTTCGATAAAATGCAACTGGGTGATAAAACAAAAAAGACCAAAGGTGGTCAATATGCAACAGGCGAGGATGTGCTTCAGAAGATGGCAAAAGACAACCCTATCATTGAGGATATTCTCAATTATCGGGAACTCACCAAACTTCGATCTACTTATGTAGATGCACTCCCTCAGTTGGTCAATAAAAAAACTTCGCGTGTGCATACCAGTTATGGACAGGCGATAGCGGTAACCGGAAGGCTGAGCAGCAACAACCCTAATCTTCAGAACATACCCATCCGAACTGAACGAGGAAGAGAAATAAGGAAAGCATTTATCCCGAGAGACAAAAATCACGTAATAATCTCAGCCGACTATTCCCAGATAGAATTAAGAATTGTAGCTGCCGTCAGCGGTGATCCGGCAATGATAGATGCATTCAAATCCGGGAAGGACATTCACACAGCTACCGCAGCCAGGATTTTCAATGTTCCAGAATCAGAGGTAACTAAAGAAATGCGTTACAGGGCAAAGAGTGTCAACTTCGGTATCATCTATGGCCAGAGTGCATTTGGACTTGCTGAAAATATCGGAGTCAGCAGAACAGAAGCAAAAGAGATCATCGATGCCTATAAAAAAGAATTTGCCAATATCCAGCAATATATGAATGACACCATTGCTTTTTGTAAAGCTAACGGGTATGTACAAACGTTGATGGGCAGAAAGCGCTGGCTGAAAGATATAGATTCACGCAACTGGACAGTAAGGGGCTTCGCTGAGCGAAATGCGATCAACTCTCCTATCCAGGGTTCGGCAGCCGATATGATCAAACTGGCGATGATAGATATTGCCGGGAAAATGCAGAAAAAAGGCCTTCGCACAAAAATGATCCTCCAGGTACATGATGAATTGGTATTTGATGCGCATAAGGATGAAATAGAAATAGTGAAACCGATGATCATTGATTCCATGTGCAATGCCATGCCATTACCGAAAGAAGTGCCTGTAGTTGCCGAAATCGGAGTTGGAGACAATTGGCTGGAAGCGCATTAGGGTTGAAAGGGTTGAGAAGGATTAGCTTTATAGAGGGAGATGAGATTTACAATTGCCGCTAACTTTTTCCATTACTGAAACAAGTGTCATAAAATCATCCGCTACAATTCTTTCATCTCCCATTTGCCACTCACAATTCACTCTGCCGCGGCGGACAATTTTTCCAATCTTCTCTGCGCAATAGTGAAATAATTCTGATCAATTTCATATCCCGAAAACCTTCTGTTCAACTGAAGCGCTGCTACTCCGGTGCTTCCGCTACCCATGAAAGGATCCAACACCTGGTTCCCTTCCCACGAAAGCAACTTTACGAGATGCTCCATCAGTGCTACCGGTTTCAGCGTAGGATGATCATTAAAATCTTCAGCATGTTGCCGTACTTTAGGTACCAGAAAAAATTTATCATAACCATCCTCAAATGGTTCGGTGCGAATGATATTAGATGCTACACGCCCTTCGGGGTGCGGATTGTGCCCAACCTTGCCTTCTCCTTTTTGATAAGGAATCCGTGTCGCTTCGATGTTCAGTGAACCGGTTCCGTACTTGATAATATTTTGTGCAACTGTCAATCCGCTCTCGACCGGTTTCTGAATCAGAATGATTGGTTCATATGCAGGCTTCAGGCCGAGGCCACTTCCACGGTATTGAATAGCCAAAGACGAAGCCGGTTCTTTTTTAAATCTTTCTACATCTGCCGTGTATGATGGTGCACCATCTTTCTTGTAGCCCTGCACATATTTATATGTTCCTGCTAATTTACTCTCTACACCCAATTCTTTATCTATCGCCAGAGCCACATCCCTGCTTTTAGGCATGCCATTGAGATATGACCAGAACAAAACATCTTTGATAATAAATCCACTATCTTCCATATTCACCATGATTCTGTGCATCAGGCGCACGGAAGAAAATACCAGTCCGAACGCGCCGGGCTTCATCACGCGAAGTGCACTATTCCAGATCACCGGATCAGGCAAACTTTTATCCCATTGATTTCCCATGTAGGAAATACCATAAGGCGGATCAGTGATAAGGGCATCAATACTATCTGATGGGATTTCTACAAGTGGATAACTACTGACATTAAATATTTTACACGCAGGCATAAAATTCGCAAAATGAATTTTGACTCCGGTAAAAATAAACACAATATTCCGTGTGTCAGAATGAAGGGTGTATTTTAAAATGTCGCAGGCGGGTGCAGACAAACGCCTGCAGAGCACACTACCAGTCGGTGTCCTTCACGTACCGGAATTCCAAAAGGAAGCGGCCTCCGATTGTTATAGGATCTGGAATGCTCCACAGAAAGCGACAAAAATTATCGAATAAAAAAACCGGAATATATCCGGTTTCATAAATCAGTTTCTTGCTTTTTGAAATCGCCTGTGCAGCAGATTGTCTATTGAATACCTGCCGGCTCCCATCAAAAATATCGTAAGGAATCCAATGAGGTACATCAATGGCAATTCTTTCTTTCCGATCGGATCATCCCCATGTATTGAAAAAAAGATGACAGACATAGTAATGATAATCGGAATAGTCGATAGCCTTGTAGCAAACCCTACCATCACAAATATGGAACAAATAAATTCCGCAAACATTGCGAGAAACATTGAAAGTTCCTGAGACATTCCCATCACTGAAGCGAACTGTATAGGTTCTCCTGCAATGATTTTTTGAAACTTAGGTAATCCATGTGTGATCAATAGCGAAGCAATGACAAGCCTCAATACAAGAAGTGCAACATCTCTTGTGTCGGTACCGGAGTGCGGTAGAAATATTTTTTTCATTTGAATATTATTTGAAGTTGAATCAATCATTATTGAGCAAATTCCCCGTCGGCTTTGATCTTCACTTCATCACTGATTACCGCATCAGGAAAACCGGAACCGATTTTGAAATCTGATCTATTGATAGTACCCGTAAGCCTGAAACCTGCCGTTGGTTTTTTGCTCATTGGATTTTCTATGGTAGCCCTGTGTTCCAGATCCATTACCACTTCTTTTGTAATGCCGTGCATGGTCAGGTTTCCTTTGAGTTTAAAATGATTTTTTTCAGCCGGTGTAATGGATGTACTCTTGAAATATATTTCCGGGTGTTTTTCTGCGTCGAAGAAATCCGCACTTTTCAGATGATTATTTCTCGCTTCCACCCTTGTATCAATAGAAGCTGTTTTTGCTTTCAATTCAAATACCGCATCACTAAAGTCAGGCTTCGAAGATTGTACCGAAACATCAAAGTCGTGGAAGAATCCGGAAATATCATTGATGCCAAGGTGTGTAACTGTGAATCCTAATTGTGAGTGAGGCGGATCATTTTTCCAGGTTTTATTCACCACTGTGAATGCTGTGAGGACAAAGAGCGCCGAAAGAAAGATGGTAATTCTTTTCATGATTGTTTCTTGTTGGTTGAATTAAAAAGTTTGGATTTAATTCTTGAAAAAATCTGAATGCAGTTCAGGTATCAATTGCAGTTACCATCTGCCTGGCAACTTTCTCCTTCAATGATTTCGAGACTGTTCCCCTGCGATTGTTTCCATTCGCCATAAGCCTGTTCAATGGTTTGTGTGAACACCTCTGAAGGCTGAGCACCTGAAACGCCATATCTATTATCGAATACAAAAAATGGCACTCCTCTCACTCCCAGTTGAAATGATTCGTAAATATCTTCCTGAATAGCCTGGTCAAATGTTCCCTGTTCAAGTACATTCTTCAATGCCTCTGTATCCAGCCCTAATTGATTGCCTATTGAAAGCAATGTTTGAATATCATCAACATTTTTGCCATCAGTAAAATAGGCGCGGAATAAAAACTCTTCAGCCTCATTTTGTTTCCCGGCTTCTTTCGCAAAATGAAGGAGGTTATGAGCCTTTCTTGTATTGGCAGGAATAGCCTTATCAAAATTAAACTGCAGGCCAACTTCCGTACCACGTTCAGCTACTCTCATGTTCATCCTGTTGGCATCTTCTGTTGAAATCCCCTTCATGACAGAAAGATATTCATTGAGAGACTTGTTCACATCAGTTTCTATTTCAGGAGCAAGTTGATAGCTCTTCCATTCTATATCCAATTGGTTTTTACCAGGAAATGCATTCAATGCCTTTTCAAATTCTCTTTTACCGATATAACAAAATGGGCACATCACATCGCTCCATATTTGTACCTTCAGTTTTTCTGACATACGCTCTCTATTTTGATTTGCAAATTTACACCAATATGCTATACTTTTGTAACCACTATACTTTTGTATAGCGCAAATTTTTGTTAGAAAAATCATAAACAAGGCAATGAGCAGGACTTCAAAACTTGACCAGGTAAAAAATTGTTCAGCCTCCTATGTATTGGCATTGAACGACACATTGGCTGTGGTAAGCGGTAAATGGAAAACACCTATCATAGGTGCATTATTCTTTGGCAAAAAGCGCTTTAAAGAATTGGAGAGAGAAATACCCGGCATCACAGCAAGGATGCTCAGTAAAGAATTAAAGGAACTCGAGGCAATTGGAATGGTGATTCGTACCGTTTATGATACTATGCCCGTATCCGTGGAGTATGAACTCACCAGGAGTGGCAAAAGTTTTTCTCGTGTCATGGATGTAATGGTAGAATGGGGGATAGAGCACAGAGAATGCGTAATGAACAAGCAAAAAGTATTTGCAAAAAATCATGCAAACTCATAGCAACAATGAGTGCCACATTCACAACTATTCAACCCCATAAAATTTTAGTAATTATTAATGCGTTTCTATTTCAGAAAAAAACACAGATATTTAACCCGATTAAAAATAAAACCCAACTCTATGAAACAGAAGTTCACCATCATCCTTGCGCTATCTTTTTGCCTTACCTCCTGTGATATCACCAGCCAGATACCGGGTATTCCGGGCGTAAATGGCGGTATGAGTTCGACTGAAATTGCCAGTGGCCTAAAGGAAGCACTACGTGTAGGTACCGACAGCGCTACAACAAAACTTTCCGGGCTTAACGGATTTTTTGCCAATGCGGCGATTAAAATATTAATGCCCCCCGAAGCTCAAAAAGTAGAGAATACATTGCGCAACATGGGGATGGGCAGCCTGGTGGACAAAGCTATTTTATCGATGAACCGTTCTGCGGAAGATGCATCAAAGTATGCAGGTCAGATATTCTGGAACGCTATCAAACAAATGTCCATTCAGGATGCCATCGGCATATTAAGAGGCGGCGACTTTGCAGCAACTGAATATTTGAAAAAACATACGACAACAGAACTTACTGCTGCATTCAAACCCGTAATTGAAAAGTCATTAGAGAAAACTGATGCTACCAAATACTGGAAAGATGTCTTTTCCACCTACAACAAGTTCAGTTTGAAAAAAGTAAACACCGACCTCACCGGTTATGTTACCGAAAAATCATTGGATGGTATTTTTCATGAAATAGGGCTGGAAGAGCAGAAAATAAGAAAAGATCCGGCAGCAAGGGTAACTGATATTTTAAAGAAGGTGTTTTCGAAGCAGTGATAGTTAATGGTTAATGGTTAATTGATAATTACTGGCAAGAAAGGATACCAGATTCCAAACGATCCATAAATGTACCACCCAATAAGGTAACAACATAACTACGTAACTACCCAACAACCTGTCTGCAGTGGTGTAAAAACGATCAACGAATGTAAAAATTATTAAAATATCTGCGGAAATCCAGCTTCCTAATCAGACTTTTCCCTACATTTGCAACCCTTTTAGCATTTTGTGTTTTGGCTAAAGCAAAATCAAACTAAGACATATTGCCCACATGGCTCCATAAGTCTCCGCCTGTGCGGGGCGCCGGCAAGGGTGTAAAAGTAAAATATATGTAATGCCAAAGGTTAAAACCAACTCAAGTGCAAAGAAGCGCTTCAAAGTAACCGGCAGCGGTGAAATTGTTTATCAGAAATCATTCAAAAGGCACATCCTCACTAAAAAGACTACCAAGCGCAAGCGCGCACTTCGTAAGAAAGGTGTGGTTGACGATGCCAACAGGCCATTTGTAATGCGTCTGCTCAGAATGAAATAAGATTTCAATTAAAATTATTAATTAACTCCAACTATGGAATTTAAAATTATTACACCATGCCTCGTTCAGTAAACTCAGTAGCCAGCCGTGCCAGAAGAAAAAGAATCTTAAAGGCGGCTAAAGGCTTTTATGGTAAAAGGAAAAACGTTTATACAGTAGCCAAAAACGTACAGGAAAAAGGAATGACCTATGCTTATGTAGGTCGTAAACTTAAAAAGCGTGAATACCGTGCTCTTTGGATTGCGCGTATCAATGCTGCCGTTCGTGAAGAAGGATTGACTTATAGCGAATTCATTTTCAAATTGCGCGAAAAAGGATCAGACCTGAACCGTAAAGTATTGGCTGATCTTGCGATGAATGAACCTGAAAGTTTCAAATCGCTGATCGCTTCCGTAAAATAATTTCAGAAAAATATTCTGATGATCCTAAACCGCCTTCCGGCGGTTTTTTTGTGTAAGCAAACCGTACAAGTACTGTATCAAAACCTGGGTACTCAACCTATCATGTTAAATCATTAAACGCAAATAGTCTGAAGTGCAACCTGACAGGTTATCCCAGCAGGTTACCTCAACACAGGACTTGGAATGGTTGCGAACAATCGGGAAACTCAACCTGTCAGTTACTTTTTAATTTTTTAGAACTTTAGTATTCAAACCTTATACGTTTATCCCGGTTGCTTTTTAATCCTTTAGAATTTTGGTATTCAAACCTGACAGGTTTATCCGAGTTGCTTTTTAATTCTTTAGAATCTTAATATTCAAACTGACAGGTTTATCTGGCGATTGCCTTTAACCTGCCAGGTTAATTTCTCAGATTATTTTACCAAATATTTTACCACATCATCCAACGTTACCGGAGCATGTTTATTATCCAGTTCAATCACTACTACATATCCTTTGGCGCCACCAGCCGCGAGCAATGCATTGACCAGTTTTTGCTGATCGCTGTAAATCAATTTTCCATCCCAGAATTCTTTGGTACACAGGCATCCTTCGGTAGGTGTCATCGGGTAGTATGGTTTCTTCCTGTAATATTCAGGATCGATCGTAGTGCCATGTGCAATAATCTCATTTCTGCCTGCCATCCCTGCATAAAAAGATTCCCGGAGCGGCTGATAATTTCTTAAGCCTTCAGGCAATAAAGCAAGATAGTCATTGAGTGTCCATTGACTGGTATCGGTATTGTTGTCAAGAAATTTATTCTTTTTCAGTTCCACAGGCATACCCATTTGCACGTTTGCCGTAGGACCGATGAATTGACTCACTGATACTCCAAATCCGAACATCCTGTAAATTCCCTGAGGTGTATTTCCTTTCGTGAGAAAGTAGGGGAGGTTCGCAATGCCCCTGGCCAACTGTGGTACATGAAAATAATCGTTGTCCATTTTTAAAAAACTACCATCTTTCTTTCTGACCAAAACCATTCCGGGATAATCCCTGTTCTTTCTCTGAATGCTGTAGAGGATGGTCTGTCCCGGAAGAAAATCTTTGCTGAATACTGTCCTGGCAACTGATTCCGGGACGGCAGTAAAATCAGGGGCATTCAGATACCCGATGAGTGATGTCAGAATTGGATCGGATAAGGCAGAGTCAGAAAATGTTTTACGCAGTGAATTTTCAATTTCAGCTTTCGTTGTTGTGTCAGATTTCATCAGATAGACAGCACACATCGAAAATATTTTTGGGTCTGTAGTGGTGCGCATCAGTGCTGTTGCTTCATGAATAAACCTTCCGGGATAGAGTGCATAAGCAGCTTCCAGCGTGTACCGCTGGAATGTAACGCTGTGAAATGGCAATGCCATCATGGCTTCCTGCATCTTTTGCCATGTGAAGGTGTTATGGTAATCCACCACCTCCATCGCATTGAAAGCACCTTCCCAGCTTTCTTCTGTTTCTTCGGAGAGTGGTGTCTCCAAATTTTTGTGAATAACATTCTTGATGATCCTGTCATGCATTTTTGCACGCTCCGCAGTTTCGGTTGACGACAGATAGAAGGGAGCATTGTATTGGGACTTGCCAACAATACTGATGCAGAACAAAAAAATAATTAAACAGCCCTTACTCAAATAAATCATTTCATCGGCAATTTTCGCCGAAGGTAGTAAATGACAGATTTGAAGTTTCGTGCATTGAAAGTTTAATAAAGCATTGACGTATCAACCTTATTTAAGAGAGAAAGTATGTAAAAGAATTTTTTGTAGTCCATTTAATAAGAAAATTCATGCTCTCTTTATTTCTATTTGTTACTTTACTCTATTCTTCCAACAGGCTCTCAACTTCGTCCTTTAATAATGGCAGATGTCGTACCACAATTCCCCAAATTACTTCATCTGAAACAGAATCATAACCATGAATAATCCTGTTTCTTGTATCAATAATTTTTCGGGAGTTAGTAATGATAATTTCTGACCTTATTTTCAATATCCTGCCCAAGGCTTCACCAATGATTTCAATATTTCTTTCTATTGCGCGTTTGGTTCTTAGGTCGCTTTGATAGTGAATAAATGATTTCGGTTTATCTTCAATAAAACTTTCGATCTCATGAATGGCATTTAAAATATCATAAAGCCAGGTCTTAATTTCATTGTCCATAAACAAGTTGTTTTTGTTGGTCAACAACTTGCCTGAAGAATGGATTTCTTATAGCTTTCTCCTCCAGCAGGTCTATTGGTCTCTTCAGAATTCCCTGCAAAGAAAACTTGAAGTCAAAGTAATTATCCGCATAGTCCTCCAATTTTATGTTTTCGAATTCTACGACGAAATCAATATCACTGTCCTCATCATAATTACCTGACAAAACGGAACCGAAGGCATACAAACTCTTTACACCATGTTTTTTACAAAGGCTCGATATTTCTTTGCTATAAATTGTAAGTTCACTCATGGCCAAATCGTATGTAACGAAATTAAAGGAATTTGGTCAAAATCACAGTTCAAACTTAAAGTGGAAAGGCGGGGTAAAATCGCTCCTTTCTTATTATTCATCTGAACTGTATCGCCCTCACCGGCCTGATCTTTCTGATGAGGAGCGAAGGAATTATGAGCATTGCAAAGCAGATCAGCAACGTTGCAAGGTCAACGGCTACTACCTGCCACCATACGATATCAGCGTGGACTACACGCATGAAGTAGGCTTGCTCATCCAACTTGATAAAGCCGGTAGCTTCCTGTATCCAGCAGATACTTAATCCTAAAACAGTTCCGGCAATGATTCCTGTAAGTGCGATGATGGATGTGTTGTAGATAAATACTCTTTGTAACAACCAGTTGGTACTTCCGAGCGCTTTTAAAACACCGACCATTCTTGTGCGCTCCAACACCAAAATGATCAGGCAGGTGATGAGATTTACAACTGCTACAACAGTCATGATGACCAATAAAATATTTTTGATCCTGCCCTGCAGGTACAGCCAATCGAAAATGTCAGGATATATTTCGCGTATGGTTTTGCTGTACCACCTCCCGGGCAGCATATCCTTTTGGAAAAGTTCATCATTGATAGCATCCATCTGCCGGTAATCATTCAGAAATATTTCATAACCTGCTATTTGATTGGGTTCCCATCCGTTGAGCCTGCGAATAAGCCTCAGATCACCGAGACAAAAGTTATGGTCATACTGATCAATCCCTGTTCTGAACAGCCCGGCTATCCGTAGTTTTCGGGCACGCTGGCTGCCATCAGGTTGAATGAACAAGATGACTACACTGTCGCCTGTTTTTGCCTGCAATTGGTTGGCGGTGTATTCGCTGATGTTGATGTCTTTGCTATAGGATGAATCATTGAATGAAATCCATTGTCCATCAACCAAAAAATTTTTCAGTCTCGAAAAATCAAACTCCTGATCCACTCCTTTCATCAATACACTCTCCATATCGTCTTTGTACCGGATGATAGACGATTTGGTAGCATAAGCCTCTATACTTTTTACGCCGGAAATAGCACGGATATTCTTTTCAAGCGTATCATTTTTTTCTATCGGAGTCTCCTCTGAAATATTAGCAGAAGTCATTACATTTTGCTGCACCCTGATGTGCCCCCAGAAACTGAATACTTTATTGCTGATGACGTTTTGAAAACCATTAACAAAACTCAATGCAACGATCATGACGGCTACACTCACTGTGGTAGCAGAAATCGCCAGTCCTATGATAAAGCGTGAAAATGTTTTTTGCCGGTTGAACGCTATTCGCTTCGCAATAAAATAAGATAGATTCAAACCGTTTATCTTTGATAGGTTGTAAAACTAAATTTTTTTAAAACATCCTGATGAAAACTTTTATTTCCGCCTGCTTCGTTGCTTTCCTGTTCGCATTCAATACTGCTTTTGCAGTGAATCCTGATAGCATATATATGGCTAATATCCATACAGTGCGCCTGTTTCAGCCAGGTAATCAATTGTCATTTCCTTTGCTAAACCTGAACGGGAAAGACAGGCTTGAATTACATTTTGATGACCTGGATGGTGATGTAAAGAATTACTATTATACCTATGAATTGTGTAATTATGATTGGTCGCCTTCGAATACCATGTCTATGGATTACATCAAAGGGTTTTCCCAAAATAGGATTCTTGATTATCGTTTTTCATCGGTAGCGCTTACGAGATACACGCATTACAGGGTGTTGCTTCCGGAAAACAATAGTTATCCTACCAAATCGGGTAATTATATTTTACGGGTTTACCTGGATGGGGATATTTCCAAAGTTGCCTTTACAAGAAGGTTGCTGGTAGTTGATGCCAAAGCTGCGATTCTCGGAAAGGTAACGCAACCTTTCACTCCAAAATATTTTAATACGGGGCAAAAAGTCTCTTTCAATATCGATTTGAAAGGTGTCAATGATTACAATGCACCACAGCAAACACACGTGGTAGTATTACAAAATTTTCGATGGGACAATGCGATCATGGACATGAAGCCTGCGTTCATTCGTGGCAACAGTGTGGAATATAATTCTGAGACACAGGGGATTTTCCCTGGAGGAAAGGAATGGAGATGGCTCGACCTTCGGGATTTTCATCTGCAAAGCGACAGGGTGCAATCTGCGGATTACAATAAAACGAACACAGCCATTTACCTGAAGCCTGATTTGCCATGGGATGGCCAGCGTTATGTATATTTCAACGACCTGGACGGAATGAGTTCCATTGAAGCAGTTCGTGGTATTGATCCCAACTATGAAGGTGACTACGCAACAGTTTATTTTTCCTATCTTCCACCTAACGGTGTTGCATACACGAATGAAGATTTATTCCTGTTTGGACAATTGACAGACTACCAGTTAACAGATAGCGTCAGGTTAAAATACAATGCTGAAAAAGGTTTGTATGAAACCCATCTTTTACTGAAACAAGGTTACTATGATTATTCCTATCTTCTCAGGAATAAAATGAATGCTGCTGATATTCGAACTACTGATGGTAATTATTATGAAACAGAAAACACCTATACCATCCTGGTGTATTACAAGCCATTCGGTGCCAGGGCAGACCAGTTGATTGGAGTTGCACTGTTCAATTCAAGAAATGACAGGCCGGGAATGAGTTTTTAAGATTCGGCCAGAACGATGCGCCGGTATTCTGTTAATCGGGCTTTGGTATTACTTCCATTCAGTTACTTTCTTCGTAATAAAATGTGAATTATTGGCGGCCAGGGCTGCCATTTGTAAATTTCCTGATTATGGAAAAGTTGAGAAGTACTACCTTTCCCGCCTAAAAAAATCAATATGAATAAACTTTCACTTCTCTTGTTAAGTGCTATTATGTTCTCGTCAGCGGGATATGCACAAAAGAACGCCGTTATTAAAGGTAAGGTTACTACTCAAAATACCATCCAAAAGGTATATCTGATGTACAGTTGGAATGATGACAGGGTTACTGATAGCGCGTCTATCGAAAAGGGTGCGTTTGTTTTCAACACTAAGATTACATCACCCACAATGGTGATGCTCCGTTTGAAGTATCCTCCAAAAGACGAAAAAGGCAGGCCTGGTTATGAAGTAAAACAGATGTATGTAGATCCGGGTACTACTCAGATCAATATCGCTGATTCTTTAAAGAATGCTACTGTTAAGGGCGGCCAGGCTACCAAAGATTTTGAAAGCCTAACCAGACTGGAAGAACCATTCAATGTGAAATCCAGGGCGCTCAACTCTCAATATATGGAGTACAGAAAGGCAAAAGATGAAGCAGGAATGAAAAAGGTTGAAGAGCAATTTGATGCCCTGGATAATGAAATGAAAGAGCAGGTATATCTGAAATTTCTGAAGGCAAATCCAAAGTCTCCGGTTGCACTCTATACGTTAGAACAATATGCCGGTTATGATATAGATCCTGCTAAAGTTAGCCCATACTATGAGGTGTTGTCCGCTTCTGTTAAGACCAGCCCCGCAGGTAAATCATTTGGCGACAGGATTGAAATTGCCAAAAAAACTGCTGTAGGTGCGATGGCGATGAACTTTACCCAAAACGATACTTTGGATAAGCCGGTTTCTCTTTCGGATTTCAAAGGCAAATATGTATTGGTTGACTTCTGGGCAAGCTGGTGTGGACCGTGCCGTGCCGAGAATCCTAATGTAGTAGCAGCTTTCAATAAATACAAGGATAAAAACTTTACAGTATTAGGTGTTTCTTTAGATCAGCCGAATGGTAAAGAAAAGTGGTTGGATGCTATTCATAAAGACAACCTGACCTGGACACATGTGAGTGACCTGAAGTTCTGGGAAAATGCTGTTGCACAGCAATATGGTATCCGTGCAATTCCGCAGAATCTATTGATCGATCCATCAGGAAAGATCGTTGCAAAGAATGTTCGCGGAGAAGATTTGCAGAATAAATTAAAAGAATTACTGGACTAAGGACTCCCGTTAATAATTGAAAACACCCGGTCTTAAAAGCCGGGTTTTTTTATGGGTGCTCTCAAAAATTAACAAAGGTAGCTTGCAGAACTTGCTCGACGAAGGACGCTTGTCTGACTCAGACCGAAGCGTCTGAGTCGCAGGGAAATTGATAATAAAATTGGTGGTTAGAAAAAAACAGCTTTGGGCCAATAGCAATTCAAAGTTTGATATCAGTTCTTCAATACAAAATTGAAAAGAATTGTTCCTGTTTGATTGCCGCCGGTACTGCTTGCATTGAATTTAAGGCCCATCGCCTTGTCTTTTGCAATGCTGCGAAGATTTGAATTGGTTGTAGTAGTCCCACGTGCTATGACTGCTGATAGAACCTTGCCTGCGGGATTCACTACAATGTCAACATATACTTTTGCTTTCTCATTAAAGTCGTCAGTCATATCTGGAAAATGTGTGGCTCTCCTTCCAGACAAGCCTTTATATACACTAATCCCGGATCGCCCACCGGGACTGTTTCCATAAGAGTCGGGTTTACCGTCAGGGCTTCCCATATCTCCTGTGGTTCCCTTGTATCCCTGGTTTCTATAGCCATTATCCTCAGTCGCACCATTACCACCGTTGCCTGTTCCGCCTTTGTAAAGGTTCTTTGGCTTTGGCGGAGTAGGGGTAGGGTTCACTACTGGAGAAGGATTGACAGCCTTTGGTGATTTGGTAGTACTTTCTTTATTGATGTCCCTTGCATCCTTCACCGGATTTTTTGCTTTCACTACAGGAGCTGCATCCGGTTCATCACTTTCATCAGCAGTGATCTGTTGTGATGGAACTTCTTGTGCCTTCTTTCCATTTGCTTCTGCGGGTATGCTTTGGTTGTCCGGTGCACGTTCACCTTTCACTAATGGTTGTATATCGCCGATGCCTTCCTGTTCGTTGCCCAGGTTGATTGCAATGAGATCAAGTGTTTCGGGAGTTGGTGGGTTCAATACTTTCCATGTATATAAAAAAGCAAAGATCAAAAAACCTGCACACACAAGAATTGTATAGAGCAAAGCCTTTTTGTTCTTTTGCGATTCAAATTCATGAAGTGAGAGTTGATCCATGATGGGATTTTGAGTAAAGTTATGTATTACAACTATTTTGAAAATGGTGATATTGTTAAAAAACTTAAAGTTATCCTTGTAAAGTAGTGCTTCCTTTTTTATTCATAAGTCTCACTTCGGCAGGCTCAGTGAGTATATTATACAGATCATGTTCTGATTCGCAAACCACGAACCAATTGAACTACGTTCTCGCACCAAACAGCAGTGATCCTATTCGTACCATCGTACTGCCATTCTTAATTGCTACTTCGTAGTCCGCACTCATACCCATGCTTAGAATACCGCAATGAATTCCTGCATTGATATTACACTCATCGAATATTCTTTTCAGTTTTTCAAATTCTGAATTCACCTTTTCTTGATTGTCAGTAAACGTTGCCATACCCATCAATCCGCGTACCCTGATGTTCTTGAATTGATCTACGTGTGGGATAAAATCTCTTAATTCATTTTCGTCAAAACCAAATTTGGTTTCTTCCTCGGCAATGTGCACCTGTAATAAAACATCGATGGCCTTATTCAGTTTTTCGGCTTGCTTATTGATCTCCTGCAAAAGCTTGGGGCTGTCCACACTGTGAACCAGGTGAACGAAGGGAGCGACGTATTTGACTTTATTTCTTTGCAAATGCCCGATGAAATGCCACCTGATATCCTTCGGAAGGTGTGCTTGTTTGTCCACCAATTCCTGCACATAATTCTCTCCAAAATCCCTTTGTCCTAATTGATATAGATTCATAATTTCCGATTCACTTTTGGTCTTGCTCACAGCTACCAGGGTGACTCCGGCATTCTCAAACTTAGATTTAAAGGAATAAAATTCGCTGGCTTCCACGGCTATTATTTTAATACACTGCGGC
Source organism: Chitinophagaceae bacterium (assembly GCA_039811325.1). GTDB lineage: Bacteria > Bacteroidota > Bacteroidia > Chitinophagales > Chitinophagaceae > Ginsengibacter. The sequence goes on from JBDHYH010000028.1 coordinate 30,874, forward strand.
TGATGACGATTCTTTGTATTTCGCTGGTGCCTTCGTAGATCTGTGTGATCTTGGCATCGCGCATCAATCGCTCTACATGAAATTCTTTTACATAACCGTATCCACCGTGTATCTGCACAGCCTCAGTGGCGGCCCACATGGCAGTCTCACTCGAAAATACTTTGGCCATTGCCGCGCTTTGCGTGTAGTCAATACCGTTATCTTTTTCCCAGGCAGCCTTCAGGCAAAGTAATTTGGCTGCATTGATACGTGTAGCCATGTCTGCAATTTTGAATTGAATGATCTGGTGGTCTTTGATGGGCACGCCAAATGCTTTTCTTTCTTTTGAATAGGCGATAGAGCGCTCCATAGCCCCACCCGCAATACCCAATGCCTGCGATGCAATACCTATCCTTCCGCCATTGAGTGTCATCATAGCGAATTTGAAACCAAATCCATCAGGTCCGATCCTGTTTTCTTTCGGGACTTTTACATCCTGGAAACTGATGCTGTGCGTGTCGCTGCCGCGAATACCCAATTTATTTTCTTTGGGGCCTACTGTTACACCCGGCCAGTCTTTTTCTACAATGAATGTATTGATACCACGGCTTTTCTTTTCAGGATGTGTCTGTGCCATTACAAGATATACTGATGCATTGCCACCATTAGTGATCCAGTTTTTGACACCGTTGAGTACATAGTGGTCTTCCTTTTCTTCGGCAGTAGTTCGTTGCGATGTGGCGTCACTACCGGCTTCAGGTTCACTCAACAAAAATGCACCGATGTATAACTTGCCGTCTTTTTTCCCCTGCGCTAATGGTTTAAGGTATTTTTGTTTTTGCTCTTCAGATGCAAATTCCTGTAATCCATAACATACTAAACTGTTGTTGACACTCATGCATACACTCACACTTGCATCCACTTTGCTGATCTCCTCCATGGCGAGAACATAGCTGACAGTGTCAAGACCTGCACCTCCGTATTCCGTCTTTACCATCATACCGAGAAATCCGAGGTCAGCTAATTTTTCAATCTGGTCTTTGGGAAATTTTTGATGTTCATCTCTTTCTATTACTCCCGGCAGGCATTCATTGATCGCAAAATCGCGTGCTGCCTGTTGTATCATTTCCTGCTCTTCCGTCAGCATTAAATCCATAAAAACTTTTTTTGCAAAAATAGCCATTATTTTTTTCGGTTGGTGCGGACTGGATAGTCGGGGCTAATTTTGCTGTGGCAGCATAATTTTTGCACAGGCCGGAAAAAAATCTTCCGAAACAATCCGCTTTGCTTTTTTTGAACCTCCTCATTAAAAGAAGACTTCATGATTGGCACATCAACTAGCGTGATTGTAACATACATCCAGTATGTAATGGAAATCCAGGAAAAGAATTCGGGAGGAAAGCTGTTATTAGATACTTAGTAATAGAATCGGAGGTTATATTGAAGCAACAATAGCATTTCTGCGGATATTTGTGTAAGTGATTGAGAAGTAGAGTTTAGGGAAAATTGTGTGAGAAAAGTATAGCGTATATTAGCGTAAATACAAACTTTGGTAGCAATTTTAAAATGACACATCTAAAAATGAAAAATGGACTTCTACTTGCTCTCTTAATATTAGGACAAATCGCTTTTGGACAGACAGAAAAACACATTAAAGTTTCAGGAACAAAATGTAGCTTAATTCCACCAAGTGGTTTTGTAGTTGCGACATCTTTTAGTGGTTTTCAAAACGCCGAAACAGGAGCTTCGATAATGATTAATGAACTTCCTGCACCTTACCAATCCATTTCTGACGGTTTTACAGCAGACGCTTTAAAGTCAAGAGGAATGACATTGGTAAAGAAAGAAACAATTGATTTCAATGGCTCAAAAGCTACATTGTTTAATCTTACTCAATCAGCCAATGGGACAACTTACATAAAACAAATGCTGGTATTTGGCGACACAAAAGGTACGGTTTTAGTAAACGGCATTTATCCAGAAGCATCAAAAGACATAGAAGCAAAAATTAAAAACGCTTTACTCTCGACAGTTTACAACACATCACAAAATGACAATCCTCTTGAGGTTTCGACTTTTACAATTGACACAAAAGACACGGATTTCAAACTCATAAAGTATATGTCGGGTAGTTTACTGTATTCAACTGACGGCAAAATTCCAACCGAAAAACCAACTTTGATTGTTGGTAATTCCCTTGCAAAAATTCCGACTCAAAATCAAAAAAAATATTCAGAAGAACGGCTAAAGAAACTTCCAAGGGGAGAGTTCAACCAAATCAAAACAATTAAAGAAATAACGATTGACAATTTAAAGGGATACGAAATTGTTGCAAATGGAAAGACTAAAGACGACAAGGCTGAATTAGTTTATCAAGTAATGCTATTTAATGAAAATAGCGACTACTACATTATTGTTGGACAGGCAAAAGAAGAGTTTGATAAATATTTGGAGAGCTTCAAAAAAGTCACAAAAACATTCAAACGTAAGTAGACAAAACTGCTACAACATTCAGTTCCTATGTACCTTAAGTTGTGGGAGCTAACAAAGTAGATTCTTTTTTTAAATTTTCTTTTGAAAGAGAAAGATTGAA
>JBDHYH010000029.1:0-33347 GCA_039811325.1 Chitinophagaceae bacterium
CCGGGAAGTAGTGAAACCGGCCCTTATGTTTGGGATCCTACACACTACTATACTGATCCGATGACAGGCCAGATCTTATATGTACCGTATGAAAACCAGAACTATGGAATGGAATTCAACGGTGATCCAGCATTAGGCTATATTGGCGGTCCATTAGCTGACGGCTCTTTCTTTAAGACTCCGTTTAAGGCGATCAGCCCGGATCCAAGACGAGCATTTTTCCAAACAGGATACAGAATGCAAAATGCTGTTTCCTATTCCGGAGGTGATGCCCAGAACTCATATATCATATCCTTGCAGGATGTGGTTACAAAAGGAACTGTTCCAAAAGACCAGGGAAGAAGGACCAGTTTGTATGTTTCAGGTACCAAAACTTATGGTAAGTTCTCGGCCACATTCAGTGTGAGCTATGCACAGAGATACACAAATGAAGTAGGGCCCGATTTCAACCAGGGTCGTCCGGTTTACTGGAACTTGCTCAACCAGGGTGCAAACGTACCACTGAATGACCCGAGGTTAAAAGATCCTAATTCTCCTTTCTTCCTGGAAAACTATTATAATGCTTACTACCCAAATCCTTGGTGGCAGATATACAACTCAAGAAATATTTCAAAGACCAATTACTTCAATGGTGTTTTGACATTGAATTTCAAAGCCACAGACTGGATGAATCTGACTTATAGGTTGGGAAGCAACTTTACTTCATTTAATAACAATAGTTATACAGCCTCTGTTAGCTTCAGCCCTTATGCTGTGAGTGACCCATGGGAGGCAGGTAACATCGGCAGTAGTGTAGGACTTCATAAGAACGGCTCTTCATCATTCACAACAGGAAACGCACGATCAATCACACAGGACGGATTTATTACTTTCAGCAAGGATTTTAAAGACATCACAACCCAGTTGATATTGGGAGGATCAGTGGCTGAGAAACCTTATGGTAATGGTTATTCAACCTATACTACAGTGAGTTCAGATCAATTGTTCATCGACAATTTCTACAATCCTGCTTATAGGATTGGTGAATTATCAGGTAGTACCGGAGAATCCAAGACCAGGCTGTTGAGTGGCTATGCTGATTTGACTTTAGGATATAAAAACTATGTTTTCCTGCACGGTAGTTTCCGACGCGACTGGACCAGCTTGCTTCCTAAAGGAAACAATGCTTATAATTTCTATGGTGTTGACGCTTCCTTTGTATTTACAGATGCAATTAGTGCGTTCAAATCACAGGATATTATTTCTTATGGAAAGATACGTGGTGCATATAGTAAGACCGGTCAAATCACCATCGGGCCTTACAATTTTACTAATGTATTTGACGTGGCAGGCGGTTATCCTTTTGGTGGCCAGGCTGGTTTGAGTCTGAATGGGGCTTACAGGAACCCTGGATTGAAACCTGAATCAACTGAAGAAAAGGAAGTTGGCCTTGAAGTTGGTTTGCTGAAAAGCAGGATCAACCTGGATATCACTTATTACAAGACGCTCACCAGTGGACAAACCTTCCCGGTAAATATTTCCAACACCACTGGTTATAGCTCTGCTTACGTAAATGCGGGTGAAATATTAAGTGAGGGTGTTGAGATAGGGTTGAATGCTGATGTAATTCGTAATAGTGCGATTGGCATCAAATGGAATGTAGGTGCTAACTATACCTGGAACGGTAGCAAGGTAGTGTCAATGTACCAGGGCGTAAAAGACTTCTCAATCGGAGGTAGCAACCACGCAGTAGTTGGTTTACCATTCCCGGTCTTAGAGGTGAATGATGTACAGAGAGACCCTGCAACAGGAAAGGTGGTTATTGATCCTTCCAATGGTTATCCGATACTCGTGGATACTTTAAATATAGTAGGACGTGCAACGCCATCCGATATGTTGAACCTTAATACTACAGTTACCTGGAAGAATTTAAGTTTGAATGTTTTGGCTTCATACCGTACAGGAAACCAATTCTATGCTACAGTGGGGTCACAATTAGACTTTACAGGAGCGTCAATGCATACAGCTTTAAATAACAGGGAGCGATTCATTTTCCCGAATTCTGTATATGAAAAGGATGGTAAGTTTGTGGATAATGACATTTATCATGTGCGTGATGGCGCCCGTGGATTCTGGACTGTATCAGATTACACCAATGCAGGTACTACCTACATTCTCGATGGTTCATTCTGGAAATTAAGATCTGTAACACTTACTTATGATTTCAAGGATTTAATAAAGAACCTGAAATTTGTCAAAGGCCTTTCATTGTCCCTGGTTGGTAAGAACCTGCTGATGTGGAGGCCAAGCCAAAACCTGTGGACAGATCCTGAATTTAACTATGCGAACGTGAATGCTCAAAGTAATTCAGACTATAATCAGCTTCCTCCAACCAGGCAGTTTGGCTTCAGTGTGGATGTAAGATTCTAAAAATTGATACGTTCCTATTCAAAAAATAAATTTAGAAATTGATATGAAAAAGATAATATATTTAAGCGGTCTCCTTGCTTTTCTCGTGTATAGTACGGGCTGTAAGAAAGACTGGCTGAGCGAATTGGGCAATAACCCCAACCAGCCATCAGATGCTCCGGTTCAATTATTGTTACCTCCGATATTAAGCGGCTTTGCTTCACGGGAAGTGAGTCTGAATACTCCGGTTGGCGTGTGGATGGGGTATGCGAGCTATGCGGGAGGCTACTCCATTGATGACAATACCCTTACTTACTATGTCAACCAGGGAAGCCCGTCTTGCTGGGGGTATTATGATAATCTGAAAAATGCAGATTACATTGAGAAGAAGGCAGCAGAATCAGATAATCTTCACTATTATGTAGCAGCGGCCAAAATCCTGAAGGCATTTGGCTTTCAGAAACTGGTGGATGCTTACGGTAAAGTGCCCTATTCAGAAGCATTTAAAGGGGTTGAAAACTTTTTCCCCAAGTATGATGCGGGCCAGGATATCTATAATTCTTGCATAGCCCAATTGGATTCCGCTATTGATTTGATTAAGAATTCAAATGCAGCTACCGAGACCAACATGGCCACAAACGATATCATGTTTGGTGGTGATATGGATAGTTGGACAAAATTTGCCAACACTTTGAAATTACGGTTCCTGATCCGGGAATCTGCAGTTATTGGCGCTGGCGGGCAGGCAGAGATTGCTAAAACAGCCGCCTTAGGATTTCTTACTGAAGATGCCAATGTAAATCCCGGGTATCTGAACACAGCAGGTAAGCAAACTCCATTGTGGGCAGCTTATGGAGTTGATCCCGGAGGAAGCCTTTATTCTGATGGATTTAAATATATAAGAGCTGGAGGAGCAGGGGTGAAATTCCTGAATGATAATAATGATCCAAGATTATATTATGTTTACTCTCCTGTTGGTGGAGTTTCACCAAACCAGTCAGAATTTTATGACCTGGTGGATGATAACAGCAAATACCTTGGCGTGTTTTATGGTGATCGCGCCACAGCAACATCATTGGGTACAAACAAAGTCTCCGGGCCCGGGAATGGAATCTTGTCAACTTACAACGCTCCGGTACAATTGATCTCGGCAGCCCAAAGTTATTTTTTACAATCTGAAGCTACCTTGATTGGCTGGTTGCCTGGAGGAGATGCGGCAGCAAAAGCGCTTTATCAAAAAGGTATTGCTGCATCTTTTGCCACAGATGGTGTACCTGATGCAGATGCTGCTGCTCAAACTTATTACTCTCAGGTAAAAGACCTGGTAAGTTGGGATGCATCAACTAATAAACAGGAAGCGATTATAACTCAAAAATGGATTTCAATGGCTTTCTTCCATCCTTTGGAAGCGTGGGCTGAAGTCCGCAGAACAGGTTTCCCTAATTCTACCATACTTCCGACAACAAAATTCCCCGGATATAGCAGGCACATGCCTACAATTTTCTGGTATCCAAAATCAGAGCAGGATACTAACTCGAAGAACTATAATGATGCCGGTGGACCCAATACTGACCCACAAACTCAAAAAGTATTCTGGGACAAATAGAACTTAATTTCCAACGGCCTTAAAACCTTAAATTATGATTATGAAAAATTTATTAAATAGAAAATTTTCGGTGGTGTTCTTTGCGGTGACTCTTATGTTGCTGATGAGTTCCTGCCTGAAAAATAATAAGTACTACGTCGACTTTAGTGATTATGCTCCAAATGTGGAATTACCCTTGGCAGCAACTAATGTTAACCAACCATTTGCCGTATCTTATGATGTTGCAGATACACCAGCCACATTTTATGTCGTGGTGAACTATGCATCCATGAATAAACCTACCAAACCGGTAAAAGTTACCATTGGGATTGATCAGGCTTACCTGGATCAGTATAATGCGGATCAAACTGCTGCTGATCCGGACTATGAGCCATTTGACTTATTGCCAGATAGTACCTATTCAATTGCATCTATGAGCGGAACCATTGAACCTGGTAAGAGGCAAGTGTGGATTCCTGTTAAAGTATATACCTCCAAGATGGATGCATCTCATCAATATATCCTGCCTGTAACAATTACATCTGCTGACGCAAAGATCAGCAACTGGAATCACCTGCTTGCAAATATCGGTGCGAAGAACCAGTATGATGGTGTTTATAAGGTAGCAGGCCAGTTCATCCATCCTGCCTATGGAAATCAGGTTTGGGATTTCAGTGCAGGTATTACCCAGGAACTTGTGACCGCAGGTCCAAAAAGCGTTTGGATGTATCCAACCAAGACACCAGCAGTTCAGTTTGGAGTTGAATTGGATATTACAGTGAATTCAGATAATTCACTCTCAGAGGTGTTTAATGGAAATCCAACAGCGACCCCAAATACGGATCATTACGACCCCGATACAAAGACATTTTATGTCAGTGGTTCCTATAGCGGAACCAGATTTTACAAAGCAACTTTAGTTTATGTAAAGCCACGGTAATAGTTTCTATCTTATTTAATTGATGCAAGTCGCCCAAAATTTTGGGCGACTTGTCTTTTTTGTACATTTACACAAAAAAGATCTGATGGCTGACCAACCTAACCAACAACAAGGACAACTCAACATAGAAATTTCAGAAGAAGTATCAGAAGGCAGCTATGCCAATCTTGCCATCATCACACATAGCCATGCTGAATTTGTCATTGATTTTGTAAATGTGATGCCGGGTACCCCCAAAAGCAAAGTGAAGAGCAGAATCATCCTGACTCCAACCCATGCCAAGCGATTCATGAAGGCAATGATTGAAAACATCAAGAAATTCGAATCAGTAAATGGAACTATTCAGGATATAGAAACAGTTGAATTCCCAATGAACTTCGGCGGCCCTGCTGCACAGGCCTGATTATATTTTACCATTATCTGCAAAGCTGTAATATCCTTCTTCACTTACGATGATGTGATCTACCACTTGAATGTCCATGATCTTACCTGCATTTGCAATCCGGTCCGTTAGATGTTGATCTTGTTGGCTGGGGTTCAGATTGCCGGAAGGATGATTATGACAAAGAATAATTTTCACAGCCTTCAGTTCTAAAGCTCTTTGGAATATTAGTCTTGTATCCACCACAGTAGCAGTTATGCCGCCGGTATTGATAATTTCGTGATGAATGATTGTGTTTCTTGCATTGAGGAATACAACAGCAAAAATCTCTCTTTGATGATCTCTGAATATGGCTCTGAGAAATTGTGCAATGTCTCCGCTCTTATTCACCTTATTATCATTCAAAACGGTAGTTGCCTGTCTCCTTCTTCCCAATTCCATCGCAGCGATAATGGAAATTGCTTTTGCCTTCCCAATTCCCTTTATTTTCATCAAAGATTCAAGTGATTGTTTGCTGAGATGGCCAATACTGTTATTACAATTCTGAAGAATTTCTTTAGCAAGGTCAACGGCAGTCTTCTTGCCACTTCCGGTGTGTAATAGGATAGCGAGAAGTTCCGAATCACTTAATGCTTCCTTCCCCTTGGCCAGAAGTTTTTCGCGGGGACGGTCGTCCGGTGCCCATTGTTTGATGGTGGTGGATGACTTGTTAGAAGTTTCCTGAATTGGCCCGTTCATTGCATAAATATAAATGATAATTTCGCTCCGGATTGCATTTTATTAACACCTCCTGCTATGAACTCCAATTTAAAAATCTTTTCAGGTACCGGTTCAGAATATTTGGCCAAACAAATCAGTCTGAGATTTGGTGAACCATTGGGGAAAATAAAAATTCAAAAATTCAGTGATGGTGAGATTGGTGTAGAATACCAGGAGAGTATCCGTGGGCAATATGTCTTTTTGGTGCAGAGCACTTTTGCACCTACCGACAATCTGATGGAATTGCTCTTAATGATTGATGCTGCTAAGCGTGCTTCAGCTGATAAGGTAATAGCTGTAATCCCGTATTATGGATATGCGCGGCAGGATAGGAAAGACAGGCCACGGGTAGCTATTGGTTCTAAGTTGGTAGCCAACATGCTGATGGCTGCCGGAGCAGATCGAATTATTACAATGGATCTTCATGCGCCGCAGATACAAGGCTATTTTGATATTCCGGTAGATCACCTCGATTCTTCTGCTATATACATTCCATACATTGAAGACCTGAACCTTGAGAATCTCACATTTGCTGCACCAGATGTAGGGAGTGCCAATAGAATCAGAGAGATCGCAAGTTATTTCGAAGTAGATATGGTGATCTGTGATAAACACAGAAAGCGCGCTAATGAAATAGCGAGTATGGTAGTGATCGGTGATGTTACGGATAGAGATATTGTCCTGATTGATGACATTTGTGATACTGGCGGTACACTTTGTAAGAGTGCAGGTCTATTACTTGAGAAAGGGGCAAGAAGTGTACGAGCCTTCTGTACACATCCTGTGCTTAGCAATAATGCTTATGAAAATATAGAAAATAGTGTGATGGAAGAATTGGTGGTGTGTAACACAATTCCTCTGAAAAAAAGCTCGCCTAAGATAAAGGTGGTTTCAGTAGCCGACCTGTTTGCAATCGCTATCCGTAATGCTTACGAGAATAAAAGTATCAATAGCCTTTTTATTCGTAGTGCTATGAGTAAGAAGAATAAGGTGAGTACATAATCCGACAGAACTATTTTAAGAATTACAGATTTTTGCCTGGAAGCCTTTCGTGAAAGGTGATAGATGCATTTTTTTCGTAAAAGTGCGAGTTTGAGATTTCGGGTTTTTTGAAATCTTGAATTTTTAATGAATACCATTCAGCGTATTTCCCTCAAATTAACGGTAGGATGATTAAACAGTTGACTTCTTAAAAGTGGGTTCTTTGAATAATGATTGTTATCGCGCGACATGAAGAATTAGATTTGCAAGAATATCAGAGTACTCTCCACCCAAAAAAATCTTCTTATGATGAAAAAATGTATTTCAGGTTTTTTATTCTTCATTGTTACGGTTATATTTTCTATTCAGGCTCAGGCTCAGCCTCAGAATGACACACTTTATTATATTGTCGATATTAAGGATGCATCCAAAAATATTATCAATGTGCGATTGATGCAGAGAAGTTCTCAAACTGGTGTAATGGATTTGAAAATTCCGGAGTGGACGCCGGGGTATTATCAGATGCTACATTTTTCGAGAAATATCCGAAACGTCCAGGCATATTTAGAAGAAAAAATTCCAGTTCAGGTCGTGATGTCGGATCAAAATACATGGCGAATTCCAGTAAAGAAGGATCAGATTATTTCCGTTCAGTATGAAGTATTAGCAAAAGAGAATTTCATAGCTAAGCCCTTTGTTGATAGTGATTGGGCCTTTGTAAGGCCAACCGGAGTGTTTCTTTATCCGGTTTGCTATATGGAGAAGCCGGTTAAGGTTACTTTCATAAATAATAAATGGCCGGATATTGCTACCGCACTGGAGAAGAACAATAGTGGGTTTGTGGCACAAAATGTAGATGAACTTTTTGATTCCCCGATTCTGATGGGTAATCTTGAAAATGTTCCAACCTTCAAAGTAAGGGGAATACCGCATTATTTTTCAGGAAGGGAGTTTGGACATTTTGATAAGAAATGGCTATCTGAAAGTTTAAGAAGGATGGTGAAGTCGGCAACAGATATGATGGATGATATACCCTACAAGCATTATAATTTTTTGGCCATAGGGCATGGTAATGGCGGTATCGAACAAACAAATTCCACAGCCTTTGCATTTGATAGCGATGAGCTCAATGACTCTGCAGGAAGGCTGAGAATGTTGAATTTTCTGACCCATGAATACTTCCATCACTTTAATATCAAGAGAATTAGACCTATAGAATTAGGCCCATTTGATTATTCGAAAGAGAACAGGACCAACCTCCTTTGGGTGAGTGAAGGCCTGACGGTATATTTTGAGGATATTATTTTGAATAGGGCAGATTTGAAATCAAGGAATCAAATGCTCGCTGATTGGGGAGATATGATTGAAAAGTATGAGAATAATTCCGGTAAAGCATTTCAGACACTTGCTGAATCAAGTTATCATACCTGGGAAGATGGTCCTTTCGGAATTAAGGGAAAAACTATTTCATATTATGAGAAAGGGCCCATCATTGGAATGCTACTCGATTTAAAAATCAGGACAAACACTCAGAATAGATACTCATTAATAGATGTTATGAAGGCACTCTATCAGAAATTCTACAAAAAAGAGAACCGTGGTTTCACTGAGCAGGAAATGAGAATTGAATGTGAAAGAATTGCTGAATCCGATTTAAGTGAAATATTCAGTTATATATATACTACAAAAGAAATCGACTATGATAAATATTTCAGTCTATGTGGGCTTCAAATCAATAGAGCGGGCACTTTAGGCAATTTAAAGTATGAGGTTATCCCTGTAAATCAACCTACTAAAATTCAGAAGGTAATAATTGACGATTTGTTCAGGTAAAATTTATCATTAATATTTGATTCGTTTCTCAAAGAAAGTTCAATTTCCTTACCTTTGCGCCTCAAAAATTTTTTATTAATGAAAACGATTACAATCGAAGGACAAATCAGGACCGGATTCGGGAAAGCAGCCACCCGCCAACTCCGCTCTGAGGACAAAGTGCCAGCTGTAATTTATGGCGGTGCAAAAGAGATCAATTTTTCGGCCCCTACAGTGGCATTCAAGAATGTCATCTATACGCCGGAATTTATGCTGACTGATATTAAAGTAGATGGTCAGACTTACAAATGCGTATTGAAAGATATCCAATTTGATAAGGTTTCTGATGAACTTATTCATGTGGACTTTCTTGAACTGGTTCCAGGCAAAGAGGTTACTGTAAATGTACCAATCAACTATACCGGCACTCCGGTGGGTGTGAAGGAAGGTGGTAAACTGGTGATCAAGATGAAATCACTGAAGATCAAAGCCGCTCCTGAGAACCTGAAAGAACATATCGACGTTGATCTTTCTGATTTGAAACTGAATTTCAATGTGAGGGTTGAAGATGTGAAAGCCGATGGAATAGAAATACTGAATTCGCCACGAATTCCGATTGCTTCTGTTACTACTACAAGACAATTAAGGCAAGAAGAATCTAAGACTACTACTGCAGAAGCTCCAAAAGCGGCTGCAGCTGCAGCACCTGCTGCGGCTCCGGCAAAGAAATAATGCTACATTAAAAAGAGGAAATAGTTGCTTACTTTTTCCTCTTTTCTTTTTCAAACACTTCCTAAAATCGGGGTTAACCCCAAGTTTGCATACATTTGCAAACCAATTTTTTTAGATTATGGATAGAAATTCCATTATTGGATTCATGCTGCTGGCCTTATTGTTCTTTGGCTATTTTTATTATACAAGGCAGGGACAGTTGGAGTATGAAAAGGAGCAACAACACATTCAGGATTCTATCAACAAGCTAAAGCCAAAAGCAGATACTTCACATCTTCAAAAGTCGAATCTTGATTCCCTGGCAAAAGTTCAGCAGCAAAGCCAATTACAGGGAATCATTCAGGATACTACAGGTAAAGAACAGTTCTTCAAGGTTGAGACAAGCTTGATTGAAGTAACATTTACCAATAAAGGTGGGCAACCCTATTCAATTCGGCTTAAAAAGTACAAAACCTTTGATGGCAAGCCTTTGTTTATTGATGATGGCACGTTCAACAATATTTCTTACCAGATCAATACAGGAGCAAACAAGACGGCACAGACTGCCGAATTGCTCTTTACAAAATTGCCAGAGATAAAATCTGAAAATGGGAACCAGGTTATTACTTATGCCATCGGATTGGCAAATGGTAGTTCGATAGAGCATCAGTACATTATTCAACCGGATAATTATATGATGGATTTTAATATTAGGTTGAAGCAGGCAGGACAATTGTTTTCTGATCAGGTGCTCCGTCTTGGCTGGGATGCAAAAGCTACACAAAAAGAAAAGGATCTGGACTGGGAAATACAGCAGTCCCACGTGTCTTATGTAGAGAATAACGATTTTGATTTTGAACGTTTATCTACCGGAAGGAAGGATCAGTTAAAATTTTCCAGACCTGTTAGCTGGATCGCACTCAATCAGCAGTTCTTCATCAATTCGATTGTTGCAAAGGATAAATTTCAATCAGGAGAGATAAGTTGGGATACTCCAAAAGATACTTCGAGCCACATAGTAGGTACAGCAAAAGCAAGTATGCAATTGAAAGTGCCATCCGGCGCAGATGCAGTAATACCAATGCAGCTCTATTATGGCCCGAGCGATTATAATATTCTGAAATCTTACGGGAATGAGATGTACAATATGGTTCCGTTAGGTACCGGAATATTTGCTTTCGTGAAATATATCAACAGGGGATTCATACTCCCGGTTTTTGATTTTCTGGCCAAATATATTGGTAGCTATGGGCTGATCATTGCCTTACTGACCATCATCATCCGACTACTGATATCGCCTTTGACCTATCAAAGTTATCTCAGCGGCGCCAAGATGAAATTGCTGAAACCGGAGATGGAACAGTTGAAAGCTAAGCTGGGAGACGATAAGCAGGCATTTGCAATGGAACAGATGAAGTTGTATCGCAGTGCCGGTGTCAATCCGGTCGGGGGATGCATTCCTGCATTGTTCCAGGTTCCTATCTTCTTTGCACTGTACAGCTTTTTCAATTCCAATATTTCACTGAGAGGAGAAAGCTTTCTTTGGGCGCATGATCTTTCGTCCTACGATTCCATATTGAATTTGGGATTCAATATTCCATTTTATGGAGCACATGTGAGTTTGTTTACCATTTTAGCAACAGTTACCAGCCTTCTCATATCGCTGTACGGAATGAGTAACATGCAGGACACCGGCAACCCGATGATGAAGTATTTGCCCTTTATTTTCCCTGTGATATTATTAGGTGTATTTAATAGAATGCCGGCGGCACTCACCTGGTACTATACCGTATCGAATGTGATTACGCTGCTTATCCAGTTTGTAATACAACAATACATCATTGACCATGATAAACTCATGGCACGTCTTCAGGAAAATAAAAAGAAGCCTAAAAAGCAAAGCAAATGGCAAGAACGGATACAGGCTATGCAGGAGCAAAACGAAAAGATGAAGCAAATGCGACAGAAGGTAGATTCAAATAAGAAGAAATAGCACAAAGGCTGCAACTTTTCACACGCTATCCTTATCTTTAGGCCATACTTCAATTGTATGAAAATAAATTATTTGCTTCTCTTATTCTTGTGTTTAGGAGCCCTCTCTTCAAAGGCACAAAAGACCTTTTCGGAAGGCACCCTTGTGTACAATATGTCTGTAGAAACAGGTAGTGGCCAACCGAAGATGGCAGATATGTTTGATGGAGCTACTACAACGGTTTCTCTTAAAGGCAGCCTTAGCCGCGTAGAATTAGTAAGTGGCCTTGGTAAAGAAGCTACAATTCACAATTCAAAAAACGGAACGGCAGTTATTTTAAAAGATTACAGTGGGCAAAAACTCATGATAACTCTGACTGCAGCGGATTGGGAAGCAAATAACAATAAGTACAAAGGCATCACTTTTGAAAATACTGGCGAATCGGCTGTGATATCAGGTTACAAATGCCAGAAAGCAATTGCAAAGCTCAGTAACGGAACTACTTTTACCGTGTTTTATACGCCGGATGTAAAGGTAGCGAATATCACCTACGATCCGCAGTTTACAAGTCTTCCCGGGCTTGCTGTTCAGTATGAAATGATATCCGGCAAGATGCAGTTTAAGTTTACCTTGTCAAAAATCACATACGAAAATATCCCCGCATCTAAATTTGAAATTCCTACCACTGGATACAGGGTCATGACCTACAAAGAGACAAAATCAGTGAACCAATAAGATTAGTTTTTCATTTTCTACTTTCCCCAAACGTTCTTAAGAAATGAGTGTGATTCTCCTTGGAGCCTGCATCACATTGTGTATTTTGGAGCTAACCAAACATTATATTGGATATACCACGTGTCCCTAAAACGAAAATGATGTACCGACAAAAAAATACTTCTAATAAACAAAAAAGACCCCCATCCTGAAGGTCTTTTTTGTTTATTACTTTGAAGCGATAAGTTTACTTTCTGGATCTGATGATTAGCTTATAGCCATTACTTTGAGAATAATCCTGAATAAGTACTCTTTGTTTGTATGGAATCAGATAAGTCGTTTTCCCTTTTTGAAACGCCATTACAGATTCAGTAACTAAAGATCCACCTATCCTGTGGTTACTTATGATCTCACTACCACGAAAAACCAACCCTGACTTAAGATTAAAGGGGATTGAATTTTTCAATGTACCGTGCAACTCAATATTTAACTGAGGCCTATTCTTTCTCCCAATACCACCTCTGTCTGCAAACCCCATGTACCCAACCCCAACGAGGAGAAGAATGACTACAAGTATGGAAGCGTATCTTTTCATTTTTGCAAAATTAATCAATTCTTAACAAACCAGCTAATTTCTGACGAAAAATTTTTAAGAAAGTTTATCTACTATTAAACCCGTTTTCAGTGATATTATTGTGCCGTTTTCCGAAAAAATCGGTATTTTGTATTCTAATATGAAAGATAACCAGGGACGAAGAGACAAGGAACTTAAAGAATTGCTTGCACGATATAACAATTACAAGGCGGGGAGTAATCCCCACTTTCTGGAAGAAGAATCCTTTGAACGAATCATAGATTACTTTGATGATACCGATCAGTTACCCTTAGCAATAGAGGCCGCTGAGCGTGGCATAGAACTATATCCGTACTCATCACTGCTATTGATCAAGAAAGCTGATCTACTCATTGCTGCTGGTAAACACACGGAATCCTTGGATATCCTTGAACATGTAGGAGTTCTGGATCAGTCTGACATCAATGTCTATATTTTGAGAATTGAGGCATTTCTCGGATTGAATATGGTAGAAAAGGCCAAAGAGACTTTTGCTGAGTCTTGCGCATTGTTCGATGGTGCCGATAAGCATGAGTTACTTTTTAACCTTTCAGATGTTTTTGATGATTATGAACAATTTGATGAAGTTTTTCAATGCCTTGAATTGATTTTAAAAGATGACCCATCCAATGAGGAAGCATTATATAAAATCTGCTTTTGGACAGACTATACCGGTAAGTTTGAAGAGAGTATAACATTGCACAAAAGAATAATCGATGAAGTACCATATAATCATCTCGCGTGGTACAACCTTGGTACTGCATTTCAGGGATTAAAACTGTATGAGAAGGCCATAGATGCTTATCTTTACGCAATAACCATAGATGAAAAATTTGATTATGCCTATCGTAACCTGGGGGATGCATACATCAGAATAAGAAATTTCAAAGAGGCAGCAGAGGCATTGGAAAAAGTGTTGGAACTTTCAATTCCTGAGGATATTATCTATGAGGCATTAGGGCATTGTTATGAGAAATTGAAGGATGCAGCCCAGGCACGAACCAATTACCGGAAGGCGATTCACATGAAACCTGAAGACAGCCATTTGTATTACCGTGTGGCTGCTACCTTCATGCAAGAAGCCAGTTGGAAAAAAGCCATTCAACAATTAGAAAGTGCAATCAGTATCAACCATAACAACCCCGACTATCAATTTGCTTTGGCACAATGTCATCAATGCCTTGGAAATGTGAAGGAGGCTGTTACCTATTATGTACTATTCATCGCATCAAGAACCAAAAGTATCAAAGGCTGGAAGGCAATGATTACCTGCCTTTTTGATGCCGGATACTTAAATGAAGCACTTGAAGAATCAAGTGCTGCACTTTTGGCCACAGGAAAACCGGTCTTTCTGTATTTCACTGCTGCTATATTGCTGCAGTTAGGAAAAACCAAAGAGGCTTTAGTAATACTTCAAGAGGCAATTATTACTGCTCCCAAACATTTGAAAGATTTTGTGGCATTGAATCCAGCCATACTTCAAAAGGCATCTGTTGTCAGGCTAATCAATACTCATTGGGATACCGACCACAAACAAAAGCGCCGTAAATAAGATTTTTTTATCTCAAATGGCTGTTGAAAATTATCTTTGCGCCGATTTTAAATCGGTTAATTATGAATTTCAAACTCTCCCAGATCCCTGAAAGATTGGCAAAACCCAGAACCAATGGCCTTACAATGGTGATGGATAAGGGATTGAGCATTGAACAGGCAAGAAACCTGATCAGTGCTGCCGGCCCTCATCTTGATATTGTGAAACTTGGATTCGGTACTGCATACGTAACGCCAAACCTTCGTGAAAAGATTGAATTATACCAGAAGGCTGACATCCCTGTTTATTTTGGGGGAACCTTGTTTGAGGCATTTCTAATCAGAAATCAATTCAACGATTATATTGAACTGTGTAAAGATTTTGATATCCATTTCATGGAAGTAAGTGATGGCTCTATCACCATCCCTCACACTGAAAAATGTGGATATATCGAGAAACTCACCAAACATGGAAAAGTGCTCAGTGAGGTAGGTAGTAAGGATGCTACTCACATTATCCCTCCTTATAAGTGGATCGAGCTGATGAAAGCTGAACTTGAAGCAGGCAGCAGTTACGTAATTGCAGAAGCTCGTGAAGCGGGTAATGTCGGTATCTATCGTGGTACAGGCGAAGTGAGAGAGGGCCTGGTACAGGAAATTCTTACACAAATACCATCTGAAAGAGTTATTTGGGAAGCTCCTCAAAAATCACAGCAACTCTACTTCCTCGAATTACTTGGCTGCAATGTAAACCTCGGAAATATCAGTCCTGCTGAGATAATTCCTTTGGAAGCAATGCGCATCGGGTTAAGAGGTGATACATTTCATCTGTACCTTGAAAATTGATTATGAAAACGTACGGCCTGTTAGGTTATCCACTCGGCCATTCTTTTTCAAAGGGATATTTTGCAAAGAAGATCACAGGGAAGCAGGATGCAGTATGTGAATATCTGAACTTTTCATTCCCTTCCATAACCCAGGCTGTAAGTGAGCTGAAATCTATTTCTCAATTAGCCGGGTTCAATATTACGATCCCTTACAAAGAAAAAATTATTCCATACCTCGATCAGGTTTCTGATACTGTTCAGATGGTTCAATCATGTAACTGTGTGCTGGTTGCAGATGGAAGATGGTTAGGATATAATACTGATGTAATTGGATTTGAGAAATCATTGACACCATTATTAATGCCCTGTCACAAAAGTGCACTAGTATTTGGTACCGGTGGTGCCTCAAAGGCTGTAGCCTATGTCCTGAACAAACTTGGAATAAAATTTAGATTTGTTTCCCGAACAGAGGGTGAAAAAAATTATACCTACAATGAACTGAATGCAAAAATTATTTCTGATCACCTCTTATTGATCAATACAACTCCGGTAGGTCAGTTTCCCAATTCAGATGACCTATTACCAATTCCTTATAATGGAATTACTGACAAACATCTTGTATTCGATTTACTATACAATCCCGGGGAAACTATGTTCTTAAAAGAAGCACGGACGAGAGGAGCTATTACGAAAAATGGATTAGAGATGCTGGAAATACAGGCCGAAGAAAGTTGGAAGATATGGAAGTTGAATTATTGATGCCTGATCTCTTTCGGAATCGGCTCTCCTGCAGGAATAAACTTTAAAGAGATACTGTTCACACAGTGCCGTGTATTCTTTGCTGTTAGATGCTCTCCAATAAATACGTGCCCAAGATGTGCGCCACAGTTAGAACAAATGATTTCGGTTCTCACTCCATCAGCATCAGGTACTCTTGTTACTGCTCCCGGCATTTCATCATCAAAACTTGGCCATCCGCATTCTGAGGCAAACTTATCCTTTGAAGTATAGAGCGGAGCATTGCATCTGCGACAGATGTAGGTTCCGCTTTTGTTGTTGGTGTAATATTCTCCGGTAAACGGCATTTCAGTGCCTTTGTAAAGAATCACTCTTTCTTCTGCAGGAGTCAATTTGTTGTATGGCATGCTTGTATCAAGTTTAGAAATTTGAAGCAAAGGTGTCAGATTTCCTGCACTATTTGAAGGCGAACAATACATCAGCACAGCAGCAATGAAAACAGTCTGTACCAATAAGTATTTCATAACAATCTGGTTTGTTGTGGATTTACTTTTTTACTTTGCTTCTCTTTTTTGTAAATCTATTCAATATGCATTTAAAGAAAAACATAAATTACCTCAGTGTCATTGCAATCTCAATGCTAATAATGCTGTCATTGCAAACCTTTGGTCAGCCTGACTTTAACGCAAAAGAGCTATTTGCATCATTTTCAAAAAGCGCCGTTACTCCCTATCGCTCTTCAAATGGAGCTCCCGGGCCAGCATATTGGCAGAATAAAGTAAACTATATTATCAAAGCTACTCTTGATACTAACAAAAATTCAATTGCAGGATATGAAGAAATAGAGTACATCAATAATAGCCCTGATAAACTGAATGCACTATGGCTTCAGCTCGATCAGAATATTTACCGGGAAAATTCTATTGCTGATTTTTCTGCCGGACGTACTAAGGCGCATACAACAGGTTATCATTTTGAAAAGATCACAATCAGCTTTAATGGTAAAGAAGTTACACCCAATTACATTATTGATGATACACGAATGCAGATTCGGTTACAACAGTCACTTCCACATGGTGGAGTCATTAAGATAAAAATCAGCTACCGGTATGATGTACCGGGAGCGTTTGGTGGTCGCACAGATTTTTTCACTACTCAAAATGGAAAAATCTTTGAAATAGCACAGTGGTTTCCACGCATGTGCGTGTACGACGATCTGAATGGATGGAATACACTTCCTTTTATTGGAACAGGAGAGTTCTATTGCGAGTATGGCAATTTTGAATACAGCATTACTGTGCCGGCAAATATGATCGTTGTAGGTAGTGGAGAACTAATCAACAAAGAAGAAAATTATACTCCTGCTCAATTGGCGAGATTGAAAAAAGCAAGAATGAGTGATGAAACAGTTTTGATTCGAACAAAAGAAGAAGTGATAGCGGAAGCAGCAAAAGCGAGAGTGCAAAACACGAATATACTAAGAACCAAGACATGGAATTTTAGAATGCAAAACAGTCGTGATGTAGCGTTTGGTGCATCTGCAGCTTATATAATAGACGCTGCCCGTATCAACTTGCCGAATAATAAAAAGGCATTAGCCATGAGTGCCTATCCTGTTGAGAGTGAGGGCCCAACAGCATGGAATAGAAGTACAGAGTACCTGAAAAAATCGATTGAACATTTTTCTGAGAAATGGTTTCCTTATCCCTATCCTGTTGCCATCAATGAAGCAGGCCGGGCAGGAGGAATGGAATACCCGGGCATTGTGTTTGATGGAATGTATTCGAAAGGAAAAGGATTGTATTGGGTAACGGCTCATGAGATTGGCCATACCTGGTTCCCCATGATTGTTGGCAGCAGTGAACGCCGCCATGCCTGGATGGACGAAGGGTTCAACACATTTATTGATGTGTATGCGTCTGAAAGTTTTAATAATGGCGAATTTGCTCCCAAAAGAGATGGTGAATACGCGCCGGGAGGCGGTAATCCTTCTGATGAAATTATTCCCTGGCTCAAAGACCCAAACTCTCCTTCTATGATGACGAGGGCTGATATGGTGGCCGGAAAATACAGGCATCCATTTTCCTATTTCAAACCTGCACTAGGGCTGGTATTGTTGCGCGAAGCAATTCTTGGACATGACAGGTTTGATTATGCATTCAAGAAGTATATGGAAAGGTGGGCGTACAAACATCCGTCTCCTGACGATTTTTTCAGGACTATGGAAAGCGAGGCCGGTGAAGATCTTGGATATTTCTGGAGACAGTGGTTTGTCAATAACTGGTTGTTTGATGTGGCTATCAGCAGTGTGGAAGCAAAAGAAGGTGTAACAACGATAAATCTTTTGAACAAAGAAAAATCGGCTTATCCTTTAAGAGTGGTAGCTACATTTCAAAACGGAGATAAAGAAGATTTTGTGATCCCTGTCGAGGTGTGGTACAAAGGAGATACATATTCGTTCAGGCTGTATAATCAATCTACTTTGGAATCGGTTATAATTGATCCACAAAATCTCCTGCCGGATACCGACAGAAAGAATAATGCCTGGAAGAAAGAATAATAATCATGGAAGGATTCTAATAATTTTTCTGGTAATCGGGAATAATTGATGAGTGGTAATTTTTTTTAATGAATTAGCACTTAATTTGACCTTGTCTGTTCAAATTTTTTTCACCTTAAATTGCTTATCAGGAAATGATTGCTTCAAGAATCTTCATCAGGACTTTTATTTTTTCAATCGTTGCTTTATTGTCTCTTACAATACAGGCTCAAAAGAAAACCAAACCTGTGATTATTGGTTATGTCGGAGGATACAATGGCAATGTGGTTAATGCTTCCGTTATAGCCGCCAAGAAATTATCTCACATTAACTATGCATTTGTTGATATCAAAGATAAACGTGCCTGGCTGCATAATGAGGCAACTGATACCGTGAATTTTCGCAAACTCAATGAATTGAAAGCCATCAATCCGGACTTGAAGATCATGATCTCAATAGGCGGATGGACATGGAGCAAACATTTCTCTGATGCTGTTCTCACCGAAGAATCAACCAGGAATTTTGCTAAAAGTGCAGTGGATATCGTTTCCAAATACAATCTTGACGGAGTAGATATCGACTGGGAATATCCAGGTATGATTGGCGATAGCAACACCTACCGGCCGGAAGATGCACATGGTTATACAAGGATGTTTAAATACCTGAGGGAAGAATTGGATCAATTGGGCAGGCAAACGGGTAAGAAATATTTTGTAACAACTGCAATCGGCGCATCCCGTGAGTTTCTGCAACATACTGAAATGCAAAAAGCACAGCATTATCTCGATTATATCAACCTGATGAGCTATGATTTTGACAACACCTACGATAACATGTCGTCTCACCAATCCAATTTATATACCCCCGAAAATATGCCCTGGATTTATTCTGCTGACCTTGCCATCAACAATCTGAAAAAAGTGGGTGTGAAGCCATCAAAAATTGTGATGGGTATTTGTTTTTATGGGAAAGGAGTCATTGTAAAAGACACTGCCAATCATGGTCTTTACCAGATTCCGGAAAGGCGTGCATTTGGTGGTGGCTATACCCGTATCAAAGATAGCCTTGTGAGTAAAAAGGGTTTTGTGCGCTATTGGGATAAAGCCTCTCAGGCACCGTTTCTTTTCAATCCCGAAAAGAAATGGCTGATTACCTATGATGACGAGCAATCTGTAAAGATTAAATGCGATTATATCAAAAAACATGGGCTGGGTGGTGCAATGTTTTGGGAATATTTCAGCGACATGAAATTGTACCTGTTGAATGAACTCGTAAAACAATTTGGCTACTGATAGTCAATGCTTTTATTCCTTCATTTTACTATCTATCCAGATTGTAAAGGGGCCATCGTTTATTAAGTGTACCTGCATGTCTGCCCCGAACACTCCGGTAGAAATCTTTTTCCCAAGATCGTAAGTCAATTGGGAAATGAATTTTTCGTAAATCGGAATTGCAATATCCGGCCTGGCAGCCCTGATGTACGATGGCCTGTTTCCCTTCTTCGTCATAGCGTGCAGTGTGAATTGGCTTATGAGTAATATGTCGCCTTCGGCTTCTGTTACAGACAGGTTTGGCACCTTGTCTGCATCATCAAAAACTCTTAGGTTCACAATTTTCTTACTGAGCCATAGAATGTCTTCTTCATTGTCATCATTCTCAATCCCAACAAACACCACCAACCCTTTCCCAATGGGCACTGTAGCTGCACTGTTGATAGTAACAGCAGCCTCGGACACTCTTTGAATTACTACACGCATAATTCCTCAATGATAAAAAAAATCGTTCCAATTTTGTTTCCGAATTGAGCAAAAATATTTTATTTTTTTCGGGAAGTTTTGCCCCATAAGGATTTGAGTTTCTTATCCACAGACTGTTGATATTTAAACCTTCCCTTTTCAATATTTAAAAAATATTTTCGTTGTCCGGCTCTTTACAACAGCTTATTTTTTTCAACATCCAAAATAGTTTAGCACATGGCTACCAAAAAACGCACAAATAGCGGTCTGGCTTTTCAACGCCACTTCACAAAGGAAGGTGTTTCTCCTTTCGATATGTTCGATTATGAATATCGTACCTCAGTAATCAAGAATCCGTCAGGTGAAGTCGTATTCCAAATCAATAACGTTGAAGTGCCGGCACAATGGAGCCAGATTGCAACAGACATTCTTGCACAGAAATATTTTCGCAAGGCAGGAGTGCCACAACCGGATGGAAGTATTGGCCGCGAAACTTCTGTAAAGCAGGTAGCTCATCGTATGGCTCATTGCTGGCGCATGTGGGGAGAGCGCAATGACTATTTTGCAGGAAAGAAAGACGCAGATATCTTTTACGAAGAATTAGTGTACAGCATATTGAACCAGGGATGTGTGCCGAATTCACCGCAATGGTTCAATACCGGTTTGCATGAAGTATATGGTATCACCGGAAAGCCACAAGGCCACTATTTTGTAGATCAGAAAGATGGACAGTTGAAAGAATCTACTTCAGCGTATGAGAGACCACAGCCCCATGCGTGTTTCATCCTAAGTGTCGACGATGATTTGGTAAATGAAGGTGGTATCATGGATCTATGGGTACGCGAAGCCAGGATATTTAAATATGGTAGTGGCGTCGGTACCAATTTCAGCAGCATCAGAGGTGAAGGCGAAAAACTCAGTGGTGGCGGTACTTCCAGCGGCCTGATGAGTTTTCTTAAAATAGGCGATCGTGCAGCAGGTGCTATCAAGAGCGGCGGCACTACACGGCGTGCTGCGAAGATGGTGTGTCTCGATCTTGATCATCCTGAGATCGTATCATTTGTTAACTGGAAAGTAGAAGAAGAGAAAAAAGTAGCAGCACTCATTGCAGCAGGTTATCCGAGCGATTATGAAGGTGAGGCATACAGGACTGTTAGTGGCCAGAATAGCAACAACTCCGTTAGGATCCCCAATGAATTTTTTAAGACATTAGAAAAAAATGGTGAGTGGGAACTGAAAGCAAGAGGTGATGGCCATGTGATGAAGAAAGTGAGTGCACGCAAGTTGTGGGATGACATCAACTATGCAGCATGGCGTTGTGCAGACCCTGGTACTCAATATGATTCTACCATCAATGAATGGCACACCTGTCCGGAAGGTGGACGTATTCGTGCGAGTAACCCTTGCAGTGAATACATGTTCCTCGACAATACAGCATGTAATCTTGCCTCTGTAAACCTTCGCAAATTTTTCGATGAGAATTCAAACCTGTTTGATGTGGAAGGGTTCGAATACACCGTTCGACTGTGGACTGTAGTACTCGAGGTTTCTGTATTGATGGCTCAGTTCCCAAGTAAGGAAGTGGCGCAGCGCAGTTATGATTACCGCACGCTTGGATTGGGTTTTGCCAATATCGGAACCATTTTCATGATCAGTGGTATTCCCTACGACAGCGATGAAGCACGCGGTATGGCTGGAGCGATCACAGCGATCATGACAGGTACTTCTTACAAGACTTCAGCAGAGTTGGCTGCGCACCTCGGACCGTTTGTGAAGTTTGAAGAAAACAAAGATCACATGATGCGAGTGATGCGCAATCACCGGGCAGCAGCGTATGACGCAGCAGAAGCTTATGAAGGTTTGGAAATATTACCACAGGGAATTAATGCAAAATATTGCCCGGATTATTTACTGAAGGCGGCCACGAGGGCATGGGATGATGCAGTGCAAGCCGGTGAAAAACATGGCTACCGCAATGCCCAGACAACTGTAATAGCTCCGACAGGTACGATCGGGTTGGTGATGGATTGCGACACTACAGGAGTTGAACCTGACTTTGCATTGGTGAAGTTTAAAAAGCTTAGCGGTGGTGGATATTTTAAGATCATCAACCAAAGTGTACCGCAGGCATTGAAGAATTTAGGATATGCCGAAAATGAAATTGCAGCTATTGTGAATTATGCAAAAGGTCATGCTACTTTTGAAGGTGCACCACATATCAATAATATTACCCTCAGGGCGAAAGGTTTTACTGAGGAAGAAATAGCACGGTTGGAGTCTATGCTTGCTACAGCATTTGAAATAGATTTTGTATTCAACAAATACACACTCGGTGCAGATTGCCTGAAGCGCCTTGGATTCACTGCTGATCAGTTTGATAATTTCGAATGGAACATGTTGCAGGCACTTGGATTCAGCCGCAGCCAGGTAGAAGAAGCCAACACTTACATCTGCGGAACGATGACCGTTGAAGGCGCACCGTACCTTAAAGAAGAGCACTTGCCCGTTTTTGATTGCGCCAACAAATGTGGTTCCAAAGGTGAAAGATTTATCCACTACAGTGGCCATATTCGGATGATGGCTTCTGTGCAACCATTCATCAGCGGGGCTATCAGCAAGACCATCAATCTCCCTAATGAAGCAACGGTAGAAGAGATTGAAGATGCTTATATGACCAGTTGGAAGTTGGGTCTCAAAGCTTGTGCGCTCTATCGCGATGGGTCCAAATTGTCTCAACCGCTCAGCAACAAGAGTGATAAGAAGAAAGAAGAACCGGAAGTGGAGGCAAAAGAAGAACCGCAACAGGCGCATATTGTGGATATGAGCAAACTCACTATACAGGATCTTCTGGAGGAAGTAAACAAGAGAGTTCAGAGCAGTGAAGACACTACATTGAAGCGGCAGTTGGCAATGATTGTAGAGCGAAGGGCAATGCCTACCAAGCGCAAAGGATTTATCCAAAAGGCTAAGATTAACAATCAAACAATCTTCCTGCATACCGGAGAATACAGCGATGGCACATTGGGAGAAATCTTCATTGATATGGCGAAGGAAGGGGCTACCATGCGCAGCATGCTGAACTGCTTTGCGATCTCCATTTCCATCGGATTGCAATATGGTGTACCGCTGGAAGAGTTTGTTGACAAATTTGTTTTCACCAGGTTCGAGCCATCAGGAATGGTACAACACCCAAATATTAAGAGTACTACTTCCATCATCGATTTCGTGTTCCGGGTGCTTGCTTATGAGTATTTGGGAAGGACCGATCTTGTTCATGTATTGGAACAAAAAGAGGCCCTGGCACAAATACCAGACTGGCACGATAACGAACCAACTATTGGCGAAAGAAAGCCTGAATTAAGCGAAGTAAGGGTGACTGGAAATACCAGGAATGAAATGAAAGCTAAGCAGGATGAGCATGAATCACAATTAGACATGGTCAATCGTGCTTCAAAGAATATGCAGAGTGATGCACCTTCCTGCAATGTGTGCGGGCACATTACAATCCGCAGTGGCACTTGTTATAAATGTTTGAATTGCGGCAACAGTATGGGTTGCAGCTAAAGAACTTTGGGGTTTCGGTAAACTTTAGGGTTGATCCACACTTGCCGGATCAGCCCTTTTTTATTTATAAGAGTTTCATTTTTTATCGGTTTATTCACCGCGGCGAATGGATATCCTTTCAGTATTACTTATCCGGAAGTACTGCTGATAGAAATTAATCAATTAGCGTTGCTCATACACCATAAGTCCAGAGCTTTTGAAAATGTAGAATAGAAAGCAGTTTCAAATTATTACCTTCTCATTTCAAAAGATAAATACTCAACGTATCATTCTTTAAAACCCATGCCTTTTGTGGTGAAAGACTGATCTGGTCTGCATTGAGAAAAATTTTCGGTAATGGCTTTTCTTCGGCTACCGGAAGGGGTGGTGTATATGTATAAAAAAGTGAATCATCAAATCCATAGATCGTTTTTCCGAACACGAAAATTCCTTTCCAGTTCTTGAAAGGGAGCAACGTCTTAAATGATCCGTAATAGTCGAAGATATAAATACCCCTCGCAGCATCGTACAAGTAAAGCAACCCGTCTCTGTCAATTATTATTTGCGGCTGAGGTACCTCGGCAAATACCTGCCTCAGATCAACGGATGCCATCAGCAGGTTCCCGTTTTCGTCCAGTTTCCTGATCTTCATTTCCCGCTCATCAAACACCCATATATTATTATCGTAAGAAGTCGCTACTGCTTTCACTCCGAAAATATTCTTATCTCTCAGGTTAATGCTCCCAAGTACTTTCAGATATTTATCCAGCAATAGTATCGTTTCAAAACCTTCATAGTATAAGATTGTTTTCCATGGATTTTGTGCATCCACATAAGATAGCCTGCCATATTTCTTTACATCGTTGAATACACCAATTGAATCACCATTGTTGTTATATTTTTTCAGTTGGTTGCCCCGGTTGATTGTAAACAACTCCCCGGAAGGGCTTGTAGTAAAATAAACAATGGGGTAATCCAGTTTTTTTACAAACTGATAAAGAGAATCATTTTGACAATTGGCCGTATGCATTGATACAACAGCAATGATCAGTAAAAGTGATTTTTGAAATGCTTTCATTTGTCAAAATATAATAGAGACATTTTTTCTCCATCAAAGGATGCATAGCTGAAATATTTGATCCAGTCGCCGGTATTGATGTAAACACTCTTATCATCCAGTTTGAATTCCAGCGGTAAGTGTCTGTGGCCAAATACAAAATAATCAAAGTGTTTCGTTTTCAAAACATCCCGGCAATAAATGATCAGCCACTCATTATCTTCTCCTAAAAAATGCTCATCGCCTGAACCTGTAGCAGCCCTGCTTTTGCGGCTGAAATAATTTGCAAGACCGATGCCCCATGAAGGATGCATAGCGCCAAAAAGCATTCTGGAGATTCTATTTCTGAATACCTTTTTCAAAAACTTATACCGGTGATCGCCCGGTCCCAACCCATCTCCATGCCCGATCAGGAACGACTTACCATTAAACTGAAATGCAGTAGGCTCTTCATAAACATGAATGTTCAATTCCTTTTCGAAATATCCATTCATCCACATATCATGATTGCCGGTGAAGAAATGCATCTCGATGCCACTATCTGTGAGTTCTGCCAGTTTCCCCAGTATTCTTACAAATCCTTTGGGAACTACTCTTTTGTATTCGTACCAGAAATCAAACAGGTCGCCCAGGATAAAGATCACAGCAGCGTCCTGTTTTATCCGATCTAGAAACGACACAATTCTTTTCTCCCGCTCCAAACTGATTTTGTGATCGGGAGCACCTAAATGAAAATCACTTAAAAAATAGACCTTCTTTGATTGGGAAATTTCCATGCAGAAAAAAGAAGCCGAAGATAATGAAAAACGATGCGTTGTCCATTATCTCCGGCGGGTGACCTCAGGTACGGATTTTTGTTTGCCAAGAAAAATTTACCAACCACTAAATCTCAAACCAATTGTATATGGCTGAAAGTTTAGATCATTTTTGAAAATGGATTTAGGGCTATAGCTCCCATATAGATGTACAAAGCCAATGCTCAAATCGCCTACATAAGAAAATTTCCATTGCTCCAGATCGTAATCTCCCCGGTTCTTTTCTTTACCGCGTTCACTGCTCTTTTGCTTATTTCGACTGCCGTACAGGTATCCCATACTGACACCCGCACTCAGGCTGATGCCTTTGTTGCTGTAGTGAGGATTGGTGCGAAAGTTCAGCATCACAGGGATGGTAATATAATCAGCTGCTAATTTATTCTTGGAAAATCCAATGGAATCTCTGAATACAAAAGCGTGTGAGATATCCTGTGAAGGATTGTAGGGATTCAGCCCTCCCTCATTGAAACTGATGTTGCTCTTGAACCTGTAATTGTTTAACTCCAGGCCGAGCGCATATTTTAGATTCAATTGATGCTTAATGATATTGACCCGCTGGCCTACCAGCCATAGATTGAAGTTGACGGACTTGCCTGTTCTCAACTTGAAATCTTTGCCCGCAAGCGCTGATGTACCGGGTTTGTTGACAAGATCATTCGAGGCTGTCGCTACGGCATAGTTTGTTTTGTCGGTCCAGTTTGCAAATCCAAGATCGAAAAAGAAGGAATAGGTAGTAATGTTTGATGATCTCATTTTTTGATTTCGTCCAATGGTTACCGTTACATGACGGTTTTCATTTTCTGTTCCTTTCTTAAGGATGATAATACCCCCTATCGAAATAGTGTCATTGCTTTTCTTTACCTGTACGGAGTCCTGTTGTGCAATTGCCGCATTGCCAAATACCAGGGCTAACAGGGCTAATGTAATTTTCATTTTCATTTGTTCGGGTTTAAAAAAATTAAGTCTTTTTGAGTCTTTGATTATCCTGATCAGTTCAGTTTTCTTCTCCATTGAGAAGTCTATTGATCGGGTTATTTCTATCTATGGTTCTTTTGACTTTCTTGATGAAAATACCCAGTTTGCTTCGTTGTATATTTTCAGCAGGGATGTCTGTGAATACATAATCATTCTCGTTAGTGCCCTGTGTCATGGTGGCGTAATTTGATTGCGGTAATTGTTTTACAGGAGTCTGATCAATATCTGCGTGCGGGATGAGTAATGCAGGTTCAGTAATCGCTTCAGATGTACCTAATTCAGAAGCAGGAACCTTTGTAGTTACCGGTATCATTGCTGTTATTTCTTCAGTCGGCTGAGAGGAGGTGTTGATTTCATTGATGTTTGTTTCAGATGAAATATTCTTTTCAGTTTCCTTCGGTTCCATTACTGCAATATCTTTTTTATCTGGAATGATTTTAACACCGGTCATTTGAGATTTCTCACTGATAGTTGAGAGTTTTTGCTGAGTAGATTTTTCTTTTGTTTGGTTGATTTGAGGTACATCTTCCTTAGGCTGGGTCGGATGTACAATTGCAATATTTCCATTGTTTGATTCAACAGGCTTTTGTAAAAGACTGGTTCCAAACCAAACTATAAATCCAAGAATCACAGCGGCAGCAGTCATTCTTACAAAAAAGGCATAGCGTACAATGGCGCTTTTGCGGTATAATGATTCTTTATTCGGGAATAATACTTTTGTGTCAGGTGTGAGGTAGGAGCAAGCGATCAGGTCAAATTCCTTTTTCAATTCAGAATGGTCCTTCAGAAAATTCAGGACGAAAGATCTTTCCTCATCACTGAGTTCTCCGTCATGGTATTCAACGAACCTTTTCTCATAATTAAACGTATCGATGAATCCATCAACAGGCCGTTTCAATAAAAATGATTTATCAACCAGCGAAATATTATCAGGAGTCTGAATAGTAGCCATCAGTTCGTCCCAATCCTTTTGCAATTGAGGATTGGCTTTTACAAACATCTCCACGATCTTCCGTTGCTCTGCGGAGAGTTCATTATCTGCATAGAGCAGAAAATATTCTTCGTAGTTTTCGTTATTGATGTTCATGATCAGATGATGTTTTCAGGTTTTACTAAATAATTCTTCAGTTGTACCCTGGCCCTGTGCAGATATACTTTTACCTGGCTCAGGCTGAGGGCTGTGATTTCTGCTATTTCTTCATAACTGTATCCTTCATAATCTTTCAGTAATACCAGGCTTCGTTGTGTGTCGCTTAATTTATATAATGCTTCGTTTAAAATCTTTTTAATATCCGGTTGGCTCCCTGATACATGCAGGTTGCTGCTGCTAAAATCGTCTCTCAATGAGACCCTCTTATTTTTCCGCACCACATCTATCATCTGGTGATAGGCTACGGTGAAAAGAAAGGCTTTACTACGTTCATTTTCTACCTTTGCCCGGTTTACCCACAGCTTCTCAAAAGCACTTTGTATGACATCCTTTGCGTCCTCTTCATGCCGCAGGTTTTTCAGCACAAAGCGATACACATTGTCGGCATAATTAGTTACACATTCATTGAATTCTCTTTCCGTCATACAGTTTCAGCAGATTTCTGATTCCCGGTTAATGATTTTTATAATGGTTAAACGTACTTCGTTTGAAAAGGTTACAGTGGGTTAGGAATTTTTTTGCTCGTTGATCGTTGTTCGTTGATCGTTGCTCGTTGCTCGTTTTTCGTTGTTCGTTTCTCGGTGCCAGTTCGCTGGGGCGAATTCGTTGATCATTGTTCGCTAATCGTTCATGGTTGCTGAGCTTGTCAGACGAAGCCAAGGCTTGTCTGACTCAGACCGAAGCGTCCGAGTTTTGAATACTGACCGAAGCGTCAGTACCGAAGCATTCGTTTTCGCCGCCGCGAAGCATTCGCTTACCAATTTGGGATTCCCTATTCATTAACAATTTACAATTAACCATTCACCATTCCTTAGTACGTTTGCAAAAATAAAACGGATGATCTATGAATAATAAATTAGCACAACGCCTGGGCGAAGAGTTGAAAGAGATTGAAGCCTCCGGCCTCTTCAAAAACGAACGAATCATTACCAGTGAACAAGGAGCCGAGATAGAAGTGGGAGGTCAGAAAGTTCTGAATTTTTGCGCAAATAATTACCTGGGTCTTTCTTCGCACCCAAAAGTGGTGGAGGCGGCTAAGAAAGCCATTGATCACAGGGGATACGGCCTCAGCAGTGTGCGCTTTATCTGCGGTACGCAGGATATTCACAAGGAGTTGGAGAAAAAGATTTCCGCTTTTCTCGGTACAGAAGATACCATTTTGTATGCCGCCTGCTTCGATGCCAATGGTGGTGTATTTGAACCATTATTCAATGATCAGGATGCCCTCATATCCGACTCGCTGAACCATGCAAGCATTATCGATGGAGTAAGGTTGTGCAAGGCACAGCGTTTTCGCTATGCTCACAATGATATGGCTGATCTCGAAGCTAAATTGAAAGAAGCTGCCGGAGCACGCAGCAGGATCATCGTCACAGACGGTTCATTCAGTATGGACGGTACCATTGCTCAATTAGATAAAATAGTAACCCTTGCTGAAAAATATGATGCAGCTATCATGATTGATGAATGCCATTCCACAGGATTTATCGGAAAGACAGGTCGCGGTACACATGAGTACCGTGGCGTGATGGGAAAGATAGATATCATCACCGGTACACTTGGAAAGGCATTGGGTGGTGCCAGCGGCGGATTTACGTCTGGCAAAAAAGAAGTGATTGAAATGTTGCGCCAGCGTAGCAGGCCTTATCTTTTCAGCAATACGGTTGCTCCGAGCATAGTTGGTGCTTCCATCGCAGTATTTGATATGCTGAGCGAAACGACTGAACTGCGCGATACTCTCGAAAGTAATACGAAGTATTTCCGTGAGCAGATGACAGCAGCAGGATTTGATATCAAACCGGGTGAGCATCCCATTGTTCCGATCATGTTGTATGATGCTGTGCTGTCGCAAAAATTTGCGTCCAGATTACTCGAAGAGGGAATCTATGTGATCGGATTCTTTTATCCGGTTGTGGCTAAAGGACAGGCAAGAATTCGTGTGCAGATCAGCGCAGGACATAAAAAGGAACATCTGGACAAAGCCATTGAAGCGTTTAAGAAAGTAGGTAAGGAGTTGGGAGTGTTGAAGTCAGCTTGATTTATTGATGTTTTCAAACACAGACTTACGAACGTTTTATAGCACAAAGCTCTAAATTTGCTGTCTTCCCGATCCGCGACGGCGGAGAGGGAACGGTTTCATCGAAGTAGCTACTATTAGTATTTTCCCCTTTTGGAATGCCTGAACATTCGATTAATTTCAACATAGAAGCATCAAACTGAAATGGTTTACTCTCGATCAATAAAGTAATGGTGACCTTCCGGTATGCCGAAGCCGAATGATACGAACCTGATTTTTTATAACTCTATAGGAAATCCGGTAGTGGTAAATTTCAAATGCTCTCCAGGTACCGTCATTGTTAATCTTGTACTTATCAGGAGGGTGTTTATCCGGTTGTTTGGGTAAATACAAAACAGCATCGATAATTTGCTTTCGTACTTTAACTGCATTCTGATATGAATCCTCTAAAATGTATTGATAAATCTTCTGTAATTCTCGCTTAGCCTGCAAATTCCAAACAATTACCATTGCTCCATTTCTTTAAGCAAATCTTCCATTGTGGTAAATTTCCCGTTTTCTATTTCGGCATCGTTGTCATCCAGTTCTTTGTTGTATTGTTCCATTGTTTGCCGATATTCTGTTGCATGAAATTGAATGCCGAGAAACTTCAATGTCTCCAGCAAATATTTTTTCTTTGCAGTATCCTTTATCCTGTCAAAGTCTATAATCAACTCCATATTCTCAATTTTAATTTAAACTAAGAAATATTTTATATCCTTAATTGTAAATAGCGATTTGGATGAGATTTCAATTATCAAATCTACAAAAAAAAATTCCCAATAACTATCTGGCTGACCTTAGTTTGGTTGCTTCTCCTTATTTTTCTTTTTATTAAAAATCCCTTTCAGCAAGCCTTCTGCAGATTCTTTCGCTTTTTCGGTTACGTTCTTTTTAGGATGCGTGCTGTCACCAACATTGGTAGTATCTTTCTTACCCAGCAATTGATTTCTCAATTCTTCCTTAGCTGAATTTGCCAATTGCTTCTTGATAGAGTTTAAAGTATCCTTTGCAGCAGACTTGGCACTGTCAACTTTCGCCTGCGCAAATTCTTTCACCTGATCCTTCATCTGGGCTGCCAGTGATTCGCCACTTTGTTTCAAATCTGTTTTGATGGTAGGGCTTGTAACGGTTCCACCCAAAGCCAGTTTGAGGTTAACAGTTTCCCCAACATTAACAGGAATGCCCTTCGAACTTGCAGTACTCGCCAGATTGTTGATCAGTTGATTGGCCTGTGCGCCCATCAATGCTCTTGGCAGTTTCAGGTTGACGGTATAGTCAATGGACTGATCGAATCCCTGCAAACCGCCAATCTCCATATCGATATCTTTCAGTTTCACGGTGAATGGTTTTACAAGCATTTTTCCGTTGGAGAATTCGAAGAATGCTTTTACATCTTTCAGTGATATCTGTTGAAGTTGAGAGACATTCAGTGTGGAGGCTATTTTTTCCAACGGAGCGAATTTGCTCAAAAGTCCTTCTATCAACAACAGATTTCCCGCGCCGGATAAGGTACTCATGTCCACACTCATCCCTTCTCCCAACTTGCCGTTGGCATTGAGAGATGACGTCAGTTTACCTGACAGAAACTTTCCGATGGGCATCAACTTTTGAACAGTGTTGAATGCATAAAATGTTTTTTGTATGTCCACCTGGTTCACATTGTATGACATTGTAATAGCAGGTTTGGTCTTGCTTTCTTTGGTAGAATAAGAACCGTTAATGGTTATGTTACCGTCCAGTGCGTCCCCATGGATATCATTCATCTTCACGGTTTCATCATTGATTGTTAATGAGCCGCCCAGGTTTTTGATATCTAATTTATCATAGACCACTTCGTTCACTTTAGCATTTAATGCTACATCCAGGTTTGCCGGAACTATAAAAGGAGCGCTTGATGCTGTGGTAGTCGTTGTATCTGCTGACACACCCATCCAGTCATTGAGGTTGACCTTGTCTGCATTTATATTGATGGTAGCGTCAAGCGGCTTTCCACTGAACATGTAGTTGAGCAGGTTATTGATTTGTCCTGATCCGCTGAAGTTGGTCTTCATGTATTCTCCCGACAAATTTGAAAGGTCAATTTTTGATGGAGAAAATTTCGTGTTGAGTGTGTTGATCTTAACTCCGGTAGGATAATCAGGTGAGGTATAATTGAATTTGTTCAAATCGATCACACCACCGGCATAAAAATTCTGGTATTGCTCTTTTTCCAAATCACTCACATTTCCTTTGACGGTGACATCCGCATTCAGCAGTCCGTTGATAGTGGTTCCTTTGTCCAGCTTGGCAAAACTGCTTACCTGTGAAAGGTCCAACTTCCCTTTAGCAGCAGCATCTACAAACATAGAGGTCATAGGATTTTTTACCAGCAAACGAAAATCAAATGGATCGTTGTCAATTTGCAGGTGTCCATTGGTGATACTGACTACTGTATTGTCCGTAATGCCATCTGGATTGTCCACCACCGCATTCAGGTTGATGTTTTTGATTCCCTTTGGAAGGTCTGAGTATTTGAATGCACCGTTCTTAACAGTCATGGTTACATGATAACCGGGCATGGAGTTGTCGCTGTAAATTCCTTTTATCTTTCCTGCAAAGTTGGCATTGCCGGAAGCAGTTACTTTATCAAAATCTTTCTGGAATACTGCCGGGATCAATGAAAGAATATTCTTAAAATCAGTATCCGGCGATTTGAAACTGATATCCATATCATAACCGTTGTCCAGCATTTTTAAATAACCTTCCCCTGTAATCTGCAAAGCATTCAGAAGAATATCCAGGTTCTCAAAACTGTATTTGCTCTGCTTATTATCAATTTTCAGGTCGGCATCCACATTGGTTTTTGTCTTGTACAAAAATGGTATTCCCCCATAGGTGTAAGTAACCTCATCGGCTGTAGTATTTGTTTTCAATGTGAAGAGGTCTGAATTAAAATCACCGCTTCCTTTGTGATTCAGGTTCACTACCTCTGCACCCATATTGCTCTCGCGGTCATCATAAAAGACATAGCCATTGTTGATTTCATATTTTTTCAATTCCAAATGGAAAGGGGAGCTTTCTGTTTCCTGAGTAGCCGAAGTGTCTTCTTTCACGATGTCCCAGTTGGCCAGGCCATCTTTATTCACAAGAGCATGTATGCGTGGGCTATTGAGAAATATACTGTAGATATTCATATCCTTGCCCCTGATAAAACTCATGATATTGACAGCCACATCCAGGCGTTTTGCAGAGAGCAAAGTGTCTTTCTCAAAAGTGCCAATGCCTGTAACCTGCAGATTGTCTAACCCGATACTCACTCTCGGAAAGTGGCGGAAGAAAGAAATATCCACTTCTTTAAAGTCAACTTTTGCATTCAGGTTTTTATTGATCTCCGATTTTACTTTTTCTACAATCTTACCACGAAAGATATAAGCAGACGCGATCATCAGGCCGATGATCACTATAAGGGATATGACAAATATCTTTAAAGCCTTCCTGAGTTTTTTCATGAATATTTTCTTTGAGTATTTATAAAAACGCAA
>JBDHYH010000030.1:0-33238 GCA_039811325.1 Chitinophagaceae bacterium
AATTGGGGTATTTATTAAGTGTCAGACATAAAATGCAAACTACAGTGTTTAAAAGCGACTACTATTACCCCCAAAAAATTGATATTGGAATGGATGTAGGAGCAGGATACCTTTTCATAAAAGGGTGCAGTATAGAAGTTCGGTATTCCCATGGATTTAATATGATTCGGTCCAGAGATGTAACCGGAATTTATTCTCTTGAAAGAGGTGCTAATCGAGTTTTTCAAATCGGATTAAAATACCAATTAAAATAAATTAATAATGAGAAAGTTTTACCTGATTAGTACCATGGTGATTTCATGCTTTTTTGCTTATGGTAATAATAATGAACAAGTTCAAGTTGTTACCTCAAACGGCTTAAGTGGGGATCCTCAGGTAGTTGGCTATGTCTCCCCTTGTTCATCACAAATCTTCCACGCCAGCTATACACCTTCATCACAGTATTATCCTTATCAAGTTCTGTGGTACGTTAATGGTGCATTGGTTGGTAGTAATAATTATGATTTACAATGGCAGATTTCAACTTCTACAGTTTCTGTCTATTTTAAAATTTCGTATCAATATTCAGACGGCCACACTGAAGAAGTAACTTCACCAACGTTTAATCTTCTTATCAAAAATCTGGACTTTCCTCAAACCATTTCAACACTAACATCCTCTCCCGAATATGGGTGTACTGAAGATGTTTCATTTTCTCTTCCTGAGGTTATTTGTACCGGAAGTTTTTGTGGATTAACACACAATGTATATGGTGCGAACAATATTACCTGGCAGGCTCCATCAGGGTGGACTCTTTCCTCCTCAAGCAATAATGGAAGTAACGTTACCTTCTCTCCTGATCCATATACAGATGGAGATATTGTTGCAACAATTCATTATACTCCTTGCGATTTTCAAGAAACTCGGACATTAAACATAACAAGAGCCAAAAAGGCTCCTGAGTTTACCAATTCTATATTTCAGGGATGCAATGGCAGTTCTTCACAGGTAAGTATTATACCTGTTTGCGGAGCAGCAAGTTACTCCTATTCGATAATTGGAAATCCCGGTGTTACTTTCTCAACCAATGGCCTGCAAACTCTTACAACGGTAGGTACTTCTGTAGCAGTGACGTTGAGTGGAGGCACTTCAGACAATATTGTGTCTGTAAAAACCAATTTTGGAGACAACACATCCAGTTCTGAAGTTCAAAAGCACTTAGTAGTGTATAGTGGCACACCTACCATCAGCGGATCCTATATCACTAATGGTCAAACTCATTTCCTGCAATATTCACCTGCGAATAATTCTGTTTGTTTGTATGCTATGGATACTACTCTAATGTCTGTTAATAATGCTTCATCCGCAGTATGGACTAGAATATATTCGTTTCCAGGGAATGTGGATTTCAACCAGGTTGGGGATAATATAAATTTCTACTTATGGTCATTGAACCAAACTGCAACATTTAGGATCACAGCATCCAATCCTTGTATTTCCATATCCAATGATTTTAAGTTTCAGGCAATCAATTGTAGTGATGATGGAGGAGGTGGCGACGGATGCTTTCAATATCAAATCACGCCAAATCCGGCCAATAGTTACTTAAATATTGTGGTTCCGAATATTCCAGCGCCATGTGATGCAACTCAATTGAATAGTAATAACTCAAATTCTACTGAAAAATATATTACAGAAATAAAAGTATGGGACAACATAGGCAATCTTAGGGAAGTTTTCAATGGAAACAGAACAAGGAGCCAGAGAATCGACATCTCAGCTTTGAAAAAAGGAATTTATTTTATCGAGATATTTAATCAAAAACGGTCAGAGAAACATCAGGTGATTTTGCAATGACACTTTTATTATTATTTCTATTATTTTAATACTGATGAGATTTAGATATTATTATGTATTTATTGTGCTTCCAATTTTTCCATTCCTTGTGAATGGCCAAATGAATATCGGAATTAAGCTCGGAGCAAATGCCGCAACAATTAAGGGTATTTACAGCGATCCTGTTGTCAAAATAGGCTGGTATGGTGGAGGATTTCTAAACGTCCCTTTTAATAAAAGATTGGGTTTACAATTGGAATTGCTATATAGCTCAAAAGGAACGGGTACTTCCATTACATATTATGGTCCGGATTATGTCCCCCCAAAGACCAAGCAGCGATTTAACTATCTCAACGTTCCTGTTTTATTTTCATATAACGCAGCTAAGAAAATAAGTTTGACAATAGGACCGGAAATAGGATACCTGGTAAGTGTAAAAGAAGTTTATCCAGATTTGATAGCTAACCAAACAGCCAGCCAACCTGAAAAATTTGATTTTTCAGTTGATATTGGAGCATCCTACCATTTCTTGAAAAAATATGGTTTTGAAATACGATACACTTATGGAATGAAGGCTATTCATTATGTAGATGTTGAAAGGAAACCATGGCCTGAAAAAGCTGCCAACAGGGTAATACAAATAGGATTCAATTACCTGCTTCATTAGGTTTTGAAATCTAAATAGAGCATCGCTAAACCAGATAACGACCTGAATGGGATTGTGACAGTTGCGGCATCATCGAATTAAGCAGAAACTCCAACTTCCATATTTTTGTAAAAAAAATCCAATGCGCTGCATTTTTCACAAGTCCACAGACCCCTATTTCAACATTGCTACTGACGAATACATTTTCAGGCATATCGATGAAGACTGCTTTATGCTCTGGCAAAACGACAATGCCATCATTGTGGGTAAACATCAGAATACATTAGCTGAAATCAATTATGATTACGTAAAGGAAAAGGGGATTCATGTAGTGAGAAGATTGTCCGGAGGTGGCGCTGTGTATCATGACCTGGGCAACCTGAACTTTTCCTTCACTGCTACCGGCAAAGACAGCAGTCTCATAGATTTTGAAAAATTCACAAAGCCTATTGTTGAGGTGTTACAATCACTCGGTGTGGATGCCCGCTTTGAAGGAAGGAATGATATCACGATTGACGGTAAAAAGATTTCCGGTAACGCAGAACACATTTTTAAAAACAAGATCCTGCATCACGGTACGCTATTGTTTTCATCAGAAATGAAAAACGTAAGTGAAGCATTGCGCATCAACCCGCTGAAATACCAGGACAAGGCAGTGAAGTCTATTCCGAAAAGAGTAACTAACATTTCTGAACATCTGAAATCACCATTGACCATTGAAGAGTTTACCCAAAAGATCATGGACTACGTGGTGAATACTTTCAGCGATTGCAGGATGTATGAGTTCACACAGGAAGACCTGGATAAAATAGGAAAGATCCGTGATGAAAAATATGCTACTTATGAATGGAATTACGGCTATTCACCCGACTACAATTTTAAAAAAGCCATCAAGGCTCCGGGTGGAATGATTGAAATGAACCTGCAGGTAGAGAATGGAGAGATTCAAAATGTAAAAATTTACGGAGACTTTTTTCATGTACATGATATCGAGGAGATCGAAAGGGCCATTGAAAAAACACCGCATGATGAAAAAAGCATTCGTGCGAAATTGAGCCGGTACCGGCTTTCAGAATATTTTGCCAATATTACAGAAGATGATTTGATAGAGGCAATGTTTTAGTTAGTGGCCACAAAGACACAAGGGCACTAAGTTTTTGATTTCATTTTTGTATTCGTGTATCCGATGGCTATCGGATCGTGGCTATCGGATCGTGGCTATTTCAATTTTGCAAACACCTGAGATACCAGTACATACAGATTCATATTTGTGTCTTCGTGCCTTCGTGGCAAAAAAATCTACCGGGCTTCTTTTCGAATCACATCCATCACCGCCTTCATCTTGGTATCCTCGTTTTTCAAAACATCTCTCCAGTTGGGGCCGATATACCACTCAGGGATTACACCGCTCCCCTTGAATGGCGGATGGCCATCTTGCACCAACCTGAAGAATGGCAATCGTACCCTTAGTTTCGTGTTGGGCAATGTAATCGAAGGGATCAGTATTCCCGAATTGCCATACCAGCCACCGCCCGTTTCTTCTCCTACCAATGTTACATTATCCACTTCCCTTACAATATTGCAAAACAATGACGCTGCGGAAAACGTAAGTCCATTCGTGAGTACATACACCTGCCCGTCAAAATGATTCTTCTTTCTCGGTTTGAAGTAATGTCGTTCCCAATATCCAAAATGATACTTGCCATCATTACGCTTCCTCGAAAAAAATATCAAACCCAGGTTGTCCCAGAATGAACTGCTGATATAATGGGAATAAGGATTAAAATTTTTGGAAATAGAAAATGCAGAGTCTGCCACCTTAAATGGTTTATCTGTAAGATACCGCGCTAATGCAGTAGCCTTATTGATATCTCCACCACCATTTATTCTCAAGTCAATAATAAGATTCCTGACCTGTTCCTTTCTTAGTTTTCTGAAATTCTTTCTATAGAAAGCA
Organism: Chitinophagaceae bacterium; assembly: GCA_039811325.1. Classification (GTDB taxonomy): domain Bacteria; phylum Bacteroidota; class Bacteroidia; order Chitinophagales; family Chitinophagaceae; genus Ginsengibacter. The sequence continues at coordinate 4,419 of JBDHYH010000030.1, forward strand.
TTGAGATGCCCTTTGGTAAATGCGTTTACATCCATGATGGCAATGGAATCTTTGATGTCAATTGACCTTACGAATTTTCTTTTTTCTCTGGCGGTTACCTTTCGTCTCGATTGCTTCTTCTTAATCGCCGGTTTTACTCTTGAAGTATCCCTGTGGGGTATCCACCACGGTATCATGGCCTGGTGAGCTACATTATTACTATCCGTGTATGCCACAGAATAAAAAGGCAGTACACCATATACATTCCGGTAGTAGAAAGGAAAGTCTCCGCTCAATTTGATAAAATCAAGATTGTACCCATATCCATCCACCGGCATAAAGGCAAATAAATCATTGACGATTTTCGTTTGTGGAATACCATTAATTGATTGGATAAAAACACCTCTGCCAATAGCGCTGTCACGGTTCAGATTGGCAACGACCATCATACTGTCTTTCCAAACCTTTACCAGTAATGGGAAAGAAGGAATATTTCTTCGTCTTGCAAAATGCTGCCAGCCTTTGCTCATGATGAGACTGGTATGTCCGCAATGTATTTGTGCAAGCATTGGTGCCAATATGCTCCATCCAAACTGCAGCTCGGTCATGGAGTCTTTCAGCCTTTCATAACCGGCATCCATCACCCGGCTCATTATTTCTGGAGGTGTGTACCAATACAATGACGGATGTTTTTCTTCCAGTATCTTTCTCAACAGCGAGTAATCCTCCTGCAATGCAGCGGGGCTGTATTTCTTGTCAGGAGCATAATCCCTGGTAACAGTGCATGAAACGACCAATGAAAGGGCAAGCATTGAAAGTAAACACCTGGCTACCCTCATGGCTCAGCTTTTCACATTTGTATGATTCCATCCCTGGGCAATCAGTTGATGCTCACTGCCACCACGCGTAATGATTTTTGCACCTTCTTCGGGAGCAGTGATATACCCTACCACAGCAATATCTGAGTGTTCCTTAAGTATCTCATAATCTTCCTGGCGGATTGTGAACAGCAATTCATAATCTTCACCACCACTCAGCGCACAGGCTGTCGGGTCCAGTTCCAGCTTGTATGCAAACTGCCGGGCTTCTTCATTCAAAGGAATTTTTTCTTCATACAAAACACATCCTTTATCACTGTTCTTGCAGATATGCAGTATCTCACTGCTGAGGCCATCGCTGATATCAATCATTGCAGTAGGCCTAATATTTTTTTCTGCAAAAAATTCAATGATGTCTCTGCGTGGTTCCGGTTTCAGCATCCTGCGAACAATGTACTGTTGATTTTCAAAATCCGGTTGCACTCCTCCTGTTTCTAAAAATATCTTTTTCTCTCTTTCCAATAGAGTAAGCCCGAGAAAGGCACTTCCAAGATCGCCACTCACCGCGAGCAGGTCGCCTTTCTGAGCGCCACTTCTTGTTACAAAATTACCCGGGGCCACTTCTCCTATGGCAGTAATGCTGATGATAAATCCTTTCTGTGAAGAGGTAGTGTCGCCACCCACCAGGTCAACATTATAATTCTTGCATGCCTCATATACTCCATCATAAAATTCAGAAAGCGCCTCAACGCTGAACCTGTTGCTGAAGGCTATGTTGACAGTGATCTGTTGTGGAGTAGCATTCATTGCATATACATCACTGAGATTTACGACTACACTCTTGTATCCTAAATGTTTCAGCGGTGTATAAGAAAGATCGAAGTGGATACCTTCTACCAGCATATCAGAAGTAATCACCGTTTGCTTGCCAAAATGATCCATTACCGCTGCATCATCTCCTACGGAGAGGATTGTACTTGCATTGCGGGTTTCATTATTTTTTGTGAGGAAGTCGATCAGTCCAAATTCACCAAGTGTATTCACTTCGGTTCGTGTTTCTTCATTCATAAGATTCGTTTTTTGAATTATTGATCACTATCCACCCTGCCCTGTACATACTGAATTAACTCATCATGTATTTTTCCGTTAGTAGCAACGATTCCATATTGATATGGAGAATATTTTTCTCCTTTCAAATTGGTAACCCGTCCACCCGCCTCCTCTACCATCAGGTATCCGGCAGCGCTATCCCATGCATGCAACTGGTGTTCATAAAATCCATCAAACCTGCCGGCTGCAACCCAGCACAGGTCAATGGCGGCACTGCCCAGCCTTCTGACCGGAATGCCTCTTGTAATCAATCTTTCAAAAACCTGCAATGGCCCGTTGGCATCACGAATATAAGTATAGGGAAATCCTGTAACCAAACAACTGTGAATCACTTCATCGCGATTGGTAACATGAATTGGTTTATCATTGAGAAAAGCGCCTTTGCCTTTTTCAGCAAAAAAGAATTCATTCATCAGCGGATTGTACACCGCACCCATCAGCATTTCATTTTTATATTCTACACCAATGCTTACGCAACAAATAGGAATACCGTTGGCAAAATTTACAGTGCCATCGATGGGATCAATGATCCATTTATAATCATTCCCCGTTTTCTGTTCGGGGCTTTCTTCGCTGACAATGCCGTCATCAGGAAAAGCGGCTTTGATCACTGAAAGAATGGCTTTCTCTGATTCAAAATCAGCCTGCGTTACCAGGTTGTTGACCCCTTCTTTGTTTGAAATTGTAAATTTGCCGTTGAAAAAACGTGTCAGCTCTTGTGCACCGGCGCGGGCGGCTTCTATTAAAGTTTCTTTATACATGCTGCAAATATTGTTTATTTTTATGAACCCACTTTTTTTCAAACAATTGCAGCACTCTTTTTCTTCGAAAAAACTCTGACTATTCGAATTATTTTTTATCAGTCTTAATCCTAATATCTGCTATTAACCGTCATCATAGTAAACTATAATGTAAAATATTTTTTGGAGCAATGTCTTCAATCAGTTTGTCGTGCGTCTGAGGGTAAGGACGTGGAGATCATCGTGGTGGACAATCATTCTACTGATGGAAGTAATAATTTTTTTGCAGGCAGATTTCCTGATGTAAATTTTATTTGGAAAACTGAGAATGTCGGATTTGCAAAGGCTAACAACCAGGCGCTTGCAATTTCAAAAGGAGTATTCATCCTTTTTCTGAATCCTGACACGTTAGTGCCGGAAGACTGTTTTGATCAATGCATTGACTTCATCAGATCAAAGGAAAACCGATGCGCAATAGGCGTAAAGATGGTGGATGGTTCGGGCAATTTTCTTAAAGAAAGCAGGCGTTCATTTCCCGGCCCGCTCACATCGCTCTATAAACTGAGCGGACTGGCAGCCTTGTTTCCACGTTCCCCCGTGTTTGCCCGGTATTATCTCGGACATCTGGATAAAAATACATCGCACGAAACCGATGTTCTTGCCGGAGCATTCATGATGGCTCCACGGCAAATTCTTAGCGAGGTCAATGGGTTTGATGAAAGTTTTTTCATGTATGGAGAAGATATCGATTTGAGTTTTCGGATTCAGAAAGCCGGTTACAGCAATTATTATTTTGCCGGATCTACTATCATTCATTTCAAAGGAGAAAGTACCAAAAAGGGAAGCCTGAACTATGTAAGGATGTTTTACAAAGCCATGAGTGTTTTTGTAAAGAAGCATTATGGAGGATCGCGAGCCGGAATATTCAATGTATTTATACAGACTGGGATTGGCCTCCGTGCAGCGCTATCAGCGCTTTCCAGATTCGTTAAATGGATCGGGCTACCGGTGTTGGATGCGTTGTTGATACTTTTGAGTTTTTGGATTGTCAAGGCCGTATGGGCAGCTACACTCAGGACGTATATTGATTTTGATCCGAAAATGCTTTGGATTGCATTCCCTGCATTTACGGCTCTGTTTATGCTCACTTCCTACTATTCCGGTCTGTATGATAATGGGTATCGTCAATCAAGGTTAAACAGGGCTACTCTTATATCAGCATTGGTTTTGTTTACGGTTTATTCACTACTCCCATTGAACGCTCAATTTTCCAGAGGCATCTTATTGTTCTCAATCCTGCTCGGTTACCTGCTTATTTCTTTATTGCGAATCATCCTTTGTTCGGTTGGCATTATCACCAGAAAAAAAATCAATGACACACCGGCTATTGCCATCATTGGTACAGAAAAAGAATATGAAACAGTATTGAACATCATCAAATCATCAGGCCATGCGGAACTTGTTTTAGGTCGTATATCTGTAAACAATGATGATGAAAAAGATACACTTGGCAACAGGAATGATCTTGAAAAAATTTTACAAACAAGTATTTTAAAGAATATTGTTTTTTGCCAGGGAGCTCTCACGTTTAAAGGTATTATTGACAACGTACAGCAACTTCCAAACAGTGTAGATGCATCCTTTTATGCTGAAGGAAGTAGGTCCATCATTGAAAGTAAGGATGAATATTCTGCAGGGCGTCACCTTTCTTCCGGCGAATACTACCGTCTTCAAAATCCTCTTTACCAAAGAGCAAAAAGGCTCTTTGATATTTGTGTTTCCATTTTATTTCTTTTGACCTTCCCCATTCACCTACTCTTGAAGAAAAAACCCGGAACATTTTACAAGCAAATATTTTCAGTCCTTTTCAATAAGAAATCATTTGTCGGTTATGCTGAAACGCAATCACATTTACCCACAATCAAACCGGGAATTCTGACAACTACCGGGCTTCCTGCCGTTAAGAACACATTGCCTCCTTCAGCTCTGATTCAATCAGACGGTATGTATGCCCGTCATTATTCCGTATTTACCGACTTCGGAATAGTATGGAATAACTATCAACTTCTTTCTTAACCTTTTTTACCATTTTATTGCATGATGCATTTCTTCTTAAATTGCGAAATTGCACACTAAACATTTTTTGAATGTCTTATAATAGTTACCGGCCCAGCCATAGTCCCATTCCGGTTGTGCTCAACCTGATTATCATCAATGCCCTGGTGTTTTTAGCCCAAATGATGAATGGTGGGGAAAATGGGCCACTAACTAACTGGCTGGCATTGAAGAGCCCCGCTAGCGGAGCGTTCAATCCTTTGCAATTGATCACTCACATGTTCGCACATGCAAATTTTTTACATATCCTGTTCAACATGTATGCATTGTGGTTATTCGGTGCCATTCTGGAGCGAAACTGGGGCTCTGTACGATTCCTGATTTTTTATCTTGTCTGTGGGCTTGGAGCAGCAGCTGCCCAGATGTTCCTGGTACCTTATGCTGCAGCCATTGGCGCATCAGGGGCAGTAATGGGTTTGATGGCAGCATTTGCCTACACTTATCCTAATGTGCAGTTTTATATTCTCCCCTTCCCGTTTGCTATTAAGGCCAAATGGCTCGTGGTAATTTATGTAGCATTAGACTTGTTTGGTGGCATGTCGGGTTCTGATGGCGTAGCCCATTTTGCCCACCTCGGTGGTTTAGTTACAGGGTTTTTACTCATGATTTTTTGGATCAACCGTAAGAGAACCCGGTATTAATTTTTTGGCACACTATTTTTTGCAAGCTATTCGGTAATTTTACATTATCCGGAAATATGATAATCAAAATGGGTGAATCTGACAGATATATTGGAAGAAGAAAAACACGCATCTCCATTGGCGATGACAACAATGGCCTGATGGCGTTGATTGCAGTCAATGCCATGGTATTCATCTGCTTTGGGCTGATCAAGATCATCTACCAGATGTCTCAGTCCAACATTACCGCCTTCGAATATGAAGTGCTGCGATGGGCTGTACTACCGGCAAAGCTTTCCACACTTGCTCATGAACCCTGGACAGTACTTACGTACATGTTTGTTCACAACAGTGTCATTATTACCATTGTAAACCTGATGTGGCTTTGGGCATTTGGCAGTATTCTGCAAAATGTGCTGGGCAATAAAGTTGTTATTCCTGTTTACCTGTATGGAGGACTTGCGGGGGCTGTCTTTTTTGTTGCCACCGCCTACACCTTGCCGGTGCTTAGGGAGCAGGTAGATTATTTATCCCTCTTTGGCGCCAATGCATCCATCTTTGCCGTAGCCATTGCAGCTACTACCATTACGCCGAATTATAAGATATTCCCCATGCTCAACGGAGGCATTTCTCTATGGATCATTACCTTGATTTATATAGTGATCTCTGTTGCTTCAGGAGGAACAGATCCTGCTTTTTTAACCGCGCTTGCAGGTGGTGCCCTGGTTGGATTTTTGTTTATGAACAGCTATCAAAAAGGCCGTGATTGGGGGTTGTGGATGAATGAACTTTATACCTGGTTTATAAATTTGTTTGAGCCGGGGAGGAAAAATATTTCGTCACGGGGTTTAAGAAATTCTTTCTTTTATAAAACTGGTGAAAGAAAACCATTTGTCAAAACACCTGCGATCACACAGGAAAAAATTGACGATATTCTTGATAAAATTAACCGGGAAGGTTACGATCATCTGACTGAAGAAGAAAAATCAATCTTAAGAAAGGCCTCAGAAGAAGAGTTTTGAATGTAGTTTTACAAAAATCAACTGCGCATGGCATTGGCCTTTATCAGAAAGGTTACGAAGAAAACATTCCTCCTCTTAAATATTGCTATTGGACTTGCATTTTGGGGAGGAGCCGGCGTAAAATATCTTGATCCGCAGACATATTGGTATCTCAGCTTGTTGACCATTACACTTCCTTACATTATTCTTTTGCTATTTGTTTTTTTGATTTTCTGGCTGATCATCAGGCCGGTTTGGTCGTTGTTATCAGTCGTGTTTCTTGCTGTCGGATGGAATGCCGTCGTCAATGTAATTCCCATGAGCCTTCCATACACCTTTCAACTGAAAAAAGATACAAATACCATTCGCATCATGAGTTGGAATGTGGAGCAATTCAATATCCAGCATTACAAAACCAATCCTGAACGCAAAGAAGAAATGATTGCGTTGATCAATGATTACGATCCCGATATTGCCTGCTTTCAGGAGGTTGTGGCCGGAGATAATACCAAAGGAATCAACTACCTGCCGGCAATCGACAGTCAGCTTCACTTCAAAGACTTTTTCTTTGCCTATAAACTTTCAAATGACTTCGACAGGTATCACCATTTTGGAACTATCATCTATTCAAAGTTTCCCATCATAAAAAAGCAATTTGTTGTCAATAATCCCAATGACTATAATTCTACATTTCAATTTGTGGATGTATTGATAGGGAAAGATACGGTGCGTATTTTTAATGTACACCTGCAATCCATGAAGTTCTCAAAACAGAACCGGCAATACCTGGATAGTGGTGAAGTACACTCAACCACCGTAGATGAATCGAGGAGTGTTATATCAAAAATAATTACAGGTATCAAAAAACGGGCAGTACAGGCAGATTTTATCAAGGACATCATGATCCACTCTCCCTATCCGAAAATATTGTGTGGTGATTTTAATGATGTACCTGTGTCGTATGCTTATGAGACCATTGGAAAAAATATGCAGAATGCTTTCGTGAAAAAAGGTTATGGCCTGTCAAGAACATTCAATGGCATTGCTCCTACACTCCGAATTGATAACATTTTTGCCGATAGCAAATTCACCTTCACTCAATACAAACGCATTAATAAAGATTTAAGTGATCATTTTCCCATCGTCGCCGATGTGAAAATTATGAACTGAATGCTCTTCCAAATCAATTCAATATTCTAAATTCATCGGCATCTTTCAGAAAAGGAAAATGAGAACGTATGTCCTGTAGTGGCTGCTTTTCAAAAGTGTATGTATGAACTGATGGTTCGTATTCCTGTGTCCAAATAATATTGCCCAAAGGATCAATAACACGACTGTCACCTGAATATAAATGTCCATTACCGTCTTTACCTACACGGTTCACTCCAACAACGTAGCACTGATTTTCTATGGCCCTTGCGGCTAAGAGTGTTTGCCATGCATTTCTACGCTTTTCAGGCCAGTTGGCTACATTGAGATAGATATCATATTGCAATTGAGGATCAGAAGACTGCCGTGCCCATACGGGGAATCTCAAATCGTAGCATACCTGGAAATTAATTTTCCAGCCATTCAGATTTCCAATAAATTTCCTGGTGCCTGCCGCGTAATATTTATGTTCTTGTGCATAGCTGAACAAATGCCTTTTATCATAATAGAAATACTGTCTGTTGGGTAACATCAACACAAGCCTGTTAAAAAAATACCCTTCTTCTTCAATAATTATACTGCCAACAATAGCAGCTTTCTTTTTATGTGCGGTTTCGCTCAACCAGTTCATGGACTTGCCATCCATCGGTTCTGCGAGCGCTTCTGCATTCATAGTAAATCCTGTGGTAAACATTTCCGGAAGTACGATCAATTCCGGCTTTTCCGGGATCGCATTGATCTTCGATTCTAACATACGCATGTTTGCTTCCTTGTCTTCCCAAAAAAGTTCAGTTTGTAACAGTGAAATGGTCAACGATTGCATAGCCATAAATTAAAGGTAATATAAGGTTGCCTTGCAAACACCAACAAAAAAGATAAATGAGAGCAGTATCCTGGTGGAGTACAGAAGTTATTTCACAACATACCACAAAAAGCGCTCTATGTTATGAGAGAAGAAAATCAGGCAGCCTGTCAGATAATACGAATTGACTTGCAAAACGATGTCAGAAGGAATGGTAATACAACCCAGAAATATTCCCGGATCCAAATCAGGAATATCAATTGTACAATTACAGAGAGTACAAAGAATATCCAATATTTACCTACTGATTCTCTTTCCAGATTGTTTTCCATGATCAATAAAATTTTGACAAATATATCAATTACTTTTAAAATTTTACATCAAGTAGATAGTTTCACTTCCACAAAAAATAAATCCTGAATTTGCATTGGCAAATTCAGGATTGAATAAAGTATTCTAAACCAAAAAACTTAAAGCTTATTGCTTTTCAGTTTTTGTTGTTGTCTTTGCATAGCTGGAAGCATCCAGTACTTCACCAGAAAGTTTGATAAATTTCACATCAGTAGCATTTGCAAATTTTACAGTAATTGTTTTATTGATTGGGCCTAAAGCAGCAGCATTAAATACAGCTTTGATAGTCCCGGTTTTGCCCGGTGCTATTGGCTCTTTCGTGTATTCACTCACTGTGCATCCGCAAGAAGGAGCAGCCTGGTCAATGATCAGAGGTTCTTTACTGATATTTGTTACAGTAATGGTAGCAGTGGCAGGTACGCCTTGCTTGATCTTTCCAAAATTGAAATTCTCTGTGCTGAATTGGGCAACATTATCAGCTTTTTCCTGTGCAAAAAGACTTGTGGATACGAGGGCGAATACCGCAAATAGTAAAGTTTTCATTATTTGTTCTTTTTAAATTTATTTACAAAGTTGTTTTCAGGAGCAGAAGTCACTGGCGTTTTCCATACTTCTCCTTTTATGATTAATTGCGACGACTGGTTACCATTGTAGGTAATGCTAACAGGTTTTACGAATGAACCTTCAGCAGCGGCATTATACCCTACCTTGATTTGAGCGGAACCTCCGGGAGGAATGGTATCTTTATTCCACTCAGGAGTAGTGCATCCACAACTTGCATGCACATTGTCCAAAGCCAGCGGAACAGTACCCGTATTAGTAAAAGTAAAAATATGAGTAACCGGCTTTCCCTGTGGTATTTTTCCAAAATCATATTCGTTTGATTCAAACTTCAAAACCTCCGGTTTGATGGCATCCTGATGAATCATGGACGAAGTAGGGCTGGCTAATTTTTTTTGGGCAAAAGTGAAGGTAGTTACAGATGCAAAGAAAAAAAATAACAAAAGCCTGCTCATTATTTTGTACATTTAAGTGCTATCAAAGATAGTAAAACGCTATTACAGGTTGTAAATTGTACCTCGATTGGGTACAATTTAACAATCCCTCGCTATTTATCAATATTTTTGTAGTTATGGAATCCAACATTACCGGAAATGACCACCTTCTAGAGAACTTGTCCTTTGAAAAATTCAGAGAGACAGTTCTGGAGGATTACAGAATGGTATGTGTCAGCCGAGAAGCAAGCCTGTTGGCGAGGAAAGAAGTATTAACCGGAAAAGCTAAGTTTGGCATTTTTGGCGACGGCAAGGAAGTGGCACAAGTAGCCATGGCAAAATTCTTCAAGCCGGGTGATTTCAGGTCGGGTTATTATCGTGATCAGACCTTTGCCTTTTCAGCAGGATTATCCACTGTCGAACAATTTTTCTCCCAGTTGTATGCAGATCCTGATGTAAATAACGACCCATTTAGTGCAGGGAGACAAATGAATTCACATTTTGCCACTCCTAATGTTGACAAAGAAGGCAATTGGCTGGCGCTTGCTGATTTGAAAAATGTATCATCTGACATAGCTCCTACAGGCGGTCAGATGCCAAGAGCATTGGGCCTTGCTTTTGCTTCCAGCCTTTTCAGAAAAAACCAGGAATTGTCATCATTTCCCAAATTGAGCAACAATGGAAATGAAATATGCTTTTGCACGATAGGAGATAGTGCAACTTCTGAAGGTGTATTCTGGGAAACTATGAATGCTGCAGGAGTAATGCAGGTACCACTGGCAGTTTTTGTATGGGATGATGGCTATGGTATTTCCGTTCCAAAAGAATTTCAAACAGTAAAATCATCCATCTCTAAAGCACTTGCCGGCCTTCAAAAAACAGATACAACCAACGGTATTAATATTTACCGAATGAAAGGATGGGACTATGCGGGAATGTGTGAGATACTTGAAACTGCTATCCAGCATATCAGAGACACGCACACACCCGCGCTGTTTCATGTACAGGAAATAACTCAGCCGCAGGGACATTCTACCTCAGGAAGCCATGAAAGGTATAAGTCTTCTGAAAGGCTGGAGTGGGAGCGTCAATGGGATTGCAAAAAGCAAATGAGGGAATGGTTGTTGGCAAATGCCCTTGCTGATGAAAATGAATTAGAAAATATCGAGATAGAAAGCAAACGTGTAGTAAAAGAGAGCCGTAGGGCAGCATGGGATAAGTTTCAAAATCCTATCAGAGCACAGGTTTCACAAGTGTCGCAACTGCTGCAGAAAGCAGGCAAGGTTAGTAATGAGGGTTACGCTCAAAAGTTAGTAAGAGACCTGACTCAATTGCGCGAACCAACTCGCAAGAATGTGATGAAGACAATTTCTGCCTTTGAATTTCATCCAGGTACAAACCAGGATTCGCTGGCAGAGATCAAAGAATATCATAACAGGCTCGACGCAGAGAACAAAAGCCTATTTAATAGTCACCTGTATAATGAAGGGCCAAGGTCTGCTTTGGATGTAAATCCAGAAGCGGCATCATTTAGCCCCGGGGCTCCGGAGATAAACGGATATGAAGTGCTTAATAAATATTTCGACCAATTGTTTGCTTCCAATAAACTGGTGGTTGCCTTTGGAGAAGATGTTGGAAAGATCGGTGACGTCAACCAGGGATTTAGTGGTCTTCAAAATAAATATGGTATCTATCGCATCTTCGATACAGGCATTCGTGAAAACACGATCATAGGACAAGGATTAGGCCTTGCCCTCAGGGGAATGCGACCCATCGCAGAAATACAATACCTGGATTATTTGCTTTATGCTATTCAAACCCTCAGTGATGATATAGCTACCACTCATTATCGCACATTCGGACAACAAAGTGCTCCTGTAATTGTAAGGACACGCGGACACAGGTTGGAAGGCATCTGGCACAGTGGTTCTCCTCTCGGAATGATCATTAACAGTCTGAGGGGAATGTATGTGTGTGTTCCAAGAAACATGACACAGGCTGCCGGAATGTATAATACATTACTGGAGTCAAACGATCCTGCGTTAGTGATAGAATGCCTGAATGGATATCGGTTGAAAGAGAAGCTGATTTCCAACTTGTCAACTTTTAAAGTTCCATTGGGAATACCTGAGATAATTCGTGAAGGCACTGACATTACAATTGTATCGTATGGATCAGTATTAAGAAATATCGGAAGAGCCTCCCTGGTGTTAGAACGAAAAGGTATTAGTTGCGAAGTGATAGATGTACAAACTTTACTTCCGTTTGACCGTCATTGTAGTATTCTCGAATCACTTAAGAAGACCAGCAGGATCTTATTTATAGACGAAGATGTGCCCGGAGGCGCTTCAGCTTTTATGTTCAATAAAGTAATGGAGGAACAAGGTGGCTATCGCTGGCTGGATGTAGCTCCCAGAACTATGACCGGAAAGGATCACCGTCCGGGATATGGCACTGATGGTGACTATTTCGGTAAACCCAATACAGAAGGCATTGTAAGGACTGTGATGGAAATGATGGCAGAATAATTAATGGAAACGCCCAGGCAATTTATGAAAGCAGCAGACAGAAGGTTTATTGAAAACTGGAAAGACCAAAGGAAAGGATCACGATTTGGTTATTATCTCACTTATATCATTGGATGGTCGGTAGTCTCTTTCTTTGTCTTGTTTTTTCTGTCTAAACTCTTCACCAACCTTTGGGAAACAGGAGGAAAATCTCTGGTTTACATTTTTGCGGCCATCGCATTCATTGCAGCCTTTCTGATTACACACCTTACCTATAGTGGCAATGAAAAAAAACTTCACCGCTTGATTGAAGAGTATAAGGAAGAATTAAATTAATATTTCTCAACTTTTTTTCTTTTTTCTCCTGCAATGTGCCTGATTATTTTCCTGGCATGCTCCCGGCTGTTTTCAATAAAGAGCCGATGCGTATTGAGCCCGCCACAAATGACGCCGGCAAGATAAATTCCGTTGATATTCGATTGATGATTTCTTTCATCATATTCAGGCTTATGAACTTTGTCCTTCGAAATATGAATACCCATATCCTTCAGGAAGGGAATATTGGGCTGATACCCCGTCATTGCAAGTACCCAGTCATTTGGAATGGTAACGATACCCTGTGGTGTCTCAATATCCACTTCATGTTCCCTGATTTCAATAATTGTTGAATTAAAATACACTTTTACAGAACCTTCCTCAATGCGGTTAATAATATCCGGCCGTACCCAATACTTTACTCTTTCACTAATTCGATCTTCTCTCACTACCAGCGTTACATCAGCGCCTTTGCGCCAGGTCTCAAGCGCAGCATCTATCGCAGAATTAGCAGCGCCAACTACCAGTACTTTTTGAAATGCATAAAAATGTGGATCATCATAATAATGTTTCACTTTTGTCAGCGATTCGCCCTTTACATTCAAAAGGTAAGGGATATCATAAAACCCTGTGGCAACAATAACATTTCTCGAATAATACTTAGCTTTTGATGAATGTATTACAAATCCTTCATTCGATTTCTTTACCTTCTCCACTTTTTCAAAAAGGTGGATGTTCAATTGAAAGGAAGTAACAATTCTCCTGTAATATTCCAAGGCTTCATTTCGGGTAGGCCTTTTGTTGTTGCTGACAAATGGCACTTTTCCAATCTCGAGTCGTTCGCTGGTACTAAAGAAAGTCATGTTGACCGGGTAATGAAAAAGAGAATTTACAAGAACTCCTTTTTCAAGGATGAGATATTTCAATTTTGCTTTCCTGGCTTCGATAGCACAGGCAAGGCCGATTGGTCCCCCGCCTATGATGATGATATCAAAAGAATCTTCAATCTTCATTTGCTCTAATTTTGCTAAAAGTATTTATTTATTTTCAACACTTAAATGAAAGAGATCGATCCTTTCCGGAGCATCGGAATCCAATCAGCAGCTGATTTTTAATATCCAATACTATTTTGTGATTAGATTATTTTTTTTAAACGGGTTTACTATTAAAAGGCAATTCATCCCTAATTCGCTTATTATTCTCTGGGCCGTAATTCAGGTAATCTTATTGTTTTCTAATGGTATAGTTACAACCCTTGAAGCTGATAAATATATTACTCAAGCAAATTATTTTCTGGAACACGGCCGGTTTAGCTCAGGCAACTATTACCTGTACAGCACATTGATTTTTTTGATAGCAACCTGCATTAAGTGGCAATTGTCCTTTTGGCTTATTGTCGTTATTCAATTGTTGGTTAATTTTTTTGCGTTTTTAATGTTTTACAATCTTGCATTTCATTTTTTAAAAAGCAATAAACTTGTATGGATAGTATGTGCTTATTATATCTGCAATGTATTTTATCAACTCTATAATTCATTTCTCTTTACAGAATCCCTTTTTTATAGCCTTACTATAATTTACACTTCTTATCTGCTTACACTTAATCATTTGCAACCAAAGAATATCCTGGTGCTAATAATTTTTCTAATACTACTTTCCGTAACCCGGCCTACCGGTATTTTATTTTTACCAGCAACTTTACTTTACTCATATTTTCAATTCATGAAAAGATTGAAAATTATGGTAAGGATTTCCATTGCTATTGGAGCATTGGCTGTTTTCTTGATTATCCTTAATAGGCTGATGCACGCAGGTGGAAGCCTTGACTTTATGCTTCCTTTTATCAGAGAGAATATTATTTGTGGCGTGAATACTGTTTCAAATGCTCACATTGTCGTGCCACAGAATGGTAATTCGCTTTATGGTTTGTGGCTTTACATTTATGAAAATAGTAGTCAATTTCTGAAATTGGCTCAGTTGAAATCAGCCGCATTCTGGGGCCTGATGAGAAGTTATTATTCACTCCCCCATAATATCTATTTGGTGGTATTTTTTTATCCTGTTTATATCTTTTCCCTAATTGGGGTCGTAAAAAGATACAAGCAGAGAGACAGGCGTCTTTTTTTCCTGATGTCATTAATCTTGCTCTACTGGTTGACTACCGTACTGACTTGTGATGACTGGCACAACAGGTTTTTTCTTACGATATCACCTTTTTTATTCCTGCTCGGAATAGCAGGCCTTGTTACAAACAAACCTGATTCAGGAGTGGAGAATAATAGTTAGTAGCTGCATGCTATTCTCTCATACCCCAGCAGGTATCATTATTTTGGTGATTTTTTTTACTCAACTCCAATTGGGGCGCAAATAAGCTCACAATAGATTAATTACATCACATGACTTATTGCTTTCAGTAAACATTTGTGTTATAGGCCTTCTTTCTTCTCAACATAGACATCAGCAAAGCGTCAGGCCTGGACCTGTTTTGTTCAAAAGACAATCCTCCGTGAAACTGATCTGCCCTCTTACCTCATCAGATACATCTTACCATAGCCTTTGTTGAAATACTTATCGGTATTGTCGTTAGTGTCAGTAAACTTATCCATCGACTTGCCATTAAGATTTGTAAGCACTCTGTAAAGATATACACCATTGGCAAGCCTTTGCCCGTACATATCAGTACCGTCCCACTTAAACTCAGTTATGTTTCGTCCAATGTGTAGTGGCCCCAATTCCTGCCTGGTAATTTCCCTCACTACCTTTCCTGTAACCGTAAGAATTTGTATCCTGATATTCTGTGGTATTTCACTACCTGTGATTGTAAATACAAATGCTGTAGATGTAGTAAACGGATTCGGGTAATTCAACAAATTCGAAATCATCGGCTTTCCAATCACTCGGAATGTAACGTGGTAACTTATTGCACCAGACTGATTACCCACTACATCTCTTCCGGAAACGATCAGTTCATACTCATCGTCACTGCCATTGAAAGCTGGCGTAAAGTCTATAGTAGCGGTATTGTCTGGTCCTGAAGATGGTGTAAACCGTAGTGTATCATTATCAAACCTGAAGTCTCGCAAGGTACCGTCAGGGTAGCGTAATTGTACTTTCAATAAAGAAGTATCTGTGAGTCTTAAATACTCACTTTCGTCCTTGAGTTTAATAAGTATATGTGGTTTTGATGAAACGATATCCCTGTTCAGAATATGTACTCCATCAAATGTTACATCCAGCAAAGGATTCATATAATCTCCTTTGACAAAGAAATTCTGATAAATAAAGTTATTGAAATGATACAATTCAGGTTGGTCATTGTCAGGATTGAAGTCCACAAACAATGTGTTCAGTCCGGGATAATCTTTGGTATCAATGGTAACCCTGAGTGAAACCGTGTCTCCGCTCACCAAAGGTTTCTGCCGGGGTACTTGTATCACATGTGAAACGTTCCGGCTATCGACAACAGTTACATTGACTTTAAGACTGTCGAAAATTTCGGGGCTGATATTCTTAAAGGCAATCTGAAAGTCAAGTATTTCGCCCTGCATCAATGTGTCTTTGGACTTAAACAACAGGGAGGGAGTCAGTGCCCCTTCAGGAGCTGGCTGATAATTTAACCTCCAATATTTCAACTGGAATGGTGAAAAATTGATACGGTCCTCATTCCGCATTCTAAGGCTTATATATGGATATGTCTTTGCGTCAATGAATGAAATGTCCACGTTCTTTGCAGTAGAATCAGCAGTAAACAGGGTGGTTTCCATACCTGCATTAGTAATTCCAACAACATCAATATTAACGTTGTCCGAATGAGGAGAGCTTTCGTCAACACCATCCCAATGCAACTCCTTCCAGGACACTGCCGGGCCAAATTTTGGAGAGGTGATCAGTCCAATAGAATCCGGAGCGATAATATTGTGAGAAAGGTCTATTTTATCCAAAGTTCCTTTTGAAAATACAAATGTTGGAATAAATTCCGGTTTGTCTTTCTGAAACATAAAGACAAACGCCTTAGGCCTGTTGAAAGAATCAATGAGTGTAAACCCATCATTAAAAAGTTCGTGGTACAATGAATTGCCTGAGCCTAACAAAGTTGTGTCTCCCATCCAGTCTGATGCATAGGTGTTAGAAGCAGGATTAGTGCCACTAATATTTCTAACGATGACAACAAATCCGGCAGGAATAGAATCCTTTAGAAAATGATAGGCGGCTACCCTGCTGCTCTGACTCAGAATATTGTATTGGAAATTAGCCATCCGGTCTGGTGCACAAACAGGATCACTTCCAAACCTACCTACTCCAGTTGTATTGTACCAGGGTTTCAGGGATACAGGATCCAGAACATTTATGATAAGACCCGAAATACCACAAACACTTTTTACAAACTGTGCTCCATTTACGTTGCATTCAAACTCTGTCGCATACTGAGCTGCTGACGGGAATACTCCATTTCGTGCCTGAATGATATTTGTAACAGCAGCAAACTGCCAGTTCCGATCAGTATTCAGCCTTATATCCTGCGTATCAGAATATAAATGCTGGTAGTATCCTGACTGATTGCTTCCCAAAGAGCTACCGGCCAGGTATATAAATGATGATTTATTCCAACGATAATTGTCTGGTGTTGTTGTATCTACTTTTACAGCTACCCGCCAATAATATACGGTGCTGTCTTTGTAAGTGAGTCCCGGATCAAACTCTAAAATACCTCCAGGACCAGAGACAGTCTTGGTCACCAACAAAGGCGAGTTGAATGCTTCAGTTGTATCAATTTGAAATTCATAAGACTTCATCCGGCTAAGCGGATCGGCAGTAGATGCATATAGTTTTTGATTACTGATATTGATGATGGCAAAGTTTTGTGGATAGGTTGGGCTTGCTTCATCTTCAAAAATGTAAAATTCTTTTGTAAAACTATTATTCGATTCTGACATTTCATCCACGTTATTATTGGCATCAATAGTTACAGTTATTTTATTTAGACCTTTATCAGTAGAAGAAACCACAGGTACCGAAAGAGTTAAAGAGTCTGCATAATAAGGTGCCAGGATTTTTTTGTTATAGATGGTCTGCACTGAGCCGTTTGGATACGTTCTCTTAATATCGATGAATATAGAATCTCCTGTGGCTTTTCCAAGGTTATAGGTCTTGATACTCAGGGTAAATTTCTGGTTAGCAACGGAGATAAAAGCCGGATCAATTCTGACGAGGTCGTCTTCTACAACATAATCAGGCTTTGGTTGTGAATGAATTTTCAAGGCAGGATCACCATTCATCGCCATTTCTTCCAGGTCAGCACGGTTAAAGAAATACAATCCGGGATTCCCCCCATCCAGTTTTTCAATAGTTTTCTTCATCTGAACCCCTACTGGTGCCCCATAATTTTGTGAGGAAACAAGGTTGTAAAAGGCCTGGTTATATTCATCAAGATAAGGGGGTATCCCATAATGGGTACTTGCAAAAAATGAAATACTTCCGCGCCGTTTACTTAAAACAAAATCTTCCGAAATTGTCTTTCTTCCATTTACAATCCGTAACGAATCGAAAACATAATTATTCCCTGCAGTACAACCGCTCACTAAGAAAAATGGATATTTTGAAGGATTGTTATATGCCTGGGGGTCGCTCAGATTATATTCAAGTGTATTGGCTGAGGAATGACCGAAATAAGAAAGAACACCGATTCCCTGCTCAAAGAGTTGTTCAATTCTCTTGGAGGAAATCAATTGTACTGCTGAATTAGACGTCTTCGAAAATAATTCCACATGCGCTCCCAATGAAGTGTCTTCCAGAATATTTCCATATCCATACATATAATTTCTGAAAGTACCATTCTCACTGCTATCTTTTCCTCCCACAATCTGTACTACATTTTTCATCCAAAGTTTGTCTTTAACCGTTTGGGAAGGCGATTGCTGCTCTCCCTCATACTCCTTTATTTTTTCAAGATAATTACCTACTTCATCACCAGAAATTGCTGAAATTCTGCCAATAGGAATTGAAGGTGTAGTAATACCATAAGGGGAAGACAGTAAGACATCAGATGCCGGGGAGCCAAAGGTGGGTACCAGGTTTAGCTGGTTGGCATATGCACTATTTTTATTCATGAAATATTCATCATAACTCAATCCTTTTCCGATGATAAAAACGAATTGTGCTGCTGGCGCGAATTTGGTATTCGCATATTGAATAAATTCTTTAATACTTAGCGGATGCCTGTCAATCCCATAACAGAACTGATCCGTAATTTCATTAATATCAACCACAATAGCTTTGAAATTGCCGCCTTGTGCTGAACTACGATATTGTTGGTATTCATCTACATAATTGTTTCCTGTTGATGAATTATATAACAAAGGGTTCGTGATGATAATATAATTTCCCTGGTTGGCGGAAACTGAATAATCGATAAAGTTGCGTTTAGTCAATTGACTGATCGATGTTATTTCTGCCGGGTCTTGAGACACCAACCAAAACTTTTGCTGGGATGCTGAGGGTAATAAAGCAAATTTGATTTTACCAGGAGTGGAAGTGATATCCCCGACATATCTCTTGCCTGTTGAGAAATCATAAAGCACCGGGGCGAGGCCTCCGGTTTTGAAACTTGTAATTTCCAGATAATTTCCCTGCGCGGAAGCTGGCAGTTCAAAATAGAACGTAGAGCTATTATTAAAATTAAACGTACTTGGATAAGTGAATTCAATGTATGAAATTACCATCCTGTCAGTAGTAACCGAGGAGGTATTTTCAAATTTGTAGTTTATCCAGTTTGGGTTTCCATTAAGAAGAGAAATAGAAAATGGAACAGATTTCCTTATATAATTAAGGTTTGGCATGGGCTCATTTGCCACAACACCCTGGTAAATATTATTTCCGAAGGTCAATTTCACATTCCGGCTGTTAAACGCGCCTCCAGCTGCCGCAAATTTGATAGTTCCATCCGGCCCCGTAGGATAAATATTCAAATTGGTAATGCCCCCACTTTCGTTTGAATTTGGAGCTACAAATTTGCTGCTCCAGCCTTCCGCCTGATCGTAAGAAGAAGAGTATAAATAAACACCTCCCACCGGAATAGAATAGCCCGGGTTCATTTGGGTACGCATATAATTACCAACAGTATTCATAAAATACTTTTCCACCGGTAAAATATTTCCTGCTACATTATTTACAGTATTGACAAACCTTCCATTCGTGCCAACATGTATAGTCAGAAAATAACTGCTGGTATCAGCAATAATACTGTTCTTATCTGTCAGTTGAAAATCCGGATCACGATATAATTTTTTGTCCGGCTTACCATCGTTTTTCAATCCGATAAATTCAATGTAATCACTTGCCCCCATCGGGCCACTCGCAACAGAGGTATAAATCGTTTGTTCTTCCCCGTTACGCCATAATTGAAACTGCTCTGCAGGTACACTTCCCAGGCCGGCAGCCTGCAAGGTAGCAAACGGGATTCGGCATAAGCCATCTTTTCCGATCTTAAACTTATAATAAGATTGGCTATAATTGATCCAACTGTTGCGAAACGGCTGGCCTATAGCACCAAGGCTGCTGCATATAAATAATATGAATAATATTTTTTTCATAGAGCCGGTTAATTATTTTTTCTGGCTTATCAACAGAATTTTTAATGAAAATACATGTGTATAGAGCGGATGCGACTGATTTGCCAAATTGGTGAAGGCGTAGTCAATATTTACATTACCAAGCTTGAACCCCGCACCAAGACTCGGTTGATATATCCACACTTTCTTTTGGTTTGTCGTATCACCATCCTTCAGTGCTTTTTGAAAATTATTGATCCCGGCCCTTACGAAGAATACATCTTTGATTCCTGCCTCAAGGCCAATGTGTGGATCTATACTTACCGGATTGCCACTGATCACGGTGTTTCTCTTACCGTCAAAAGTGAAATCGAGATCTGCCTCTGCCAGCAGCTTAAAGTCCTTACTTATCGGGAAGTCGTAAGAAGATGCCAGTATCAGCCGGGGGGCGGTGATCTCTGATGACTTTACAGGTATATCATTCTTGGTCAAATACAGAACTTCTTTTTCCTTCTCTGTAAAATGAAATGACCACGCATTAAACGTGGTTGTAATATCCTTTGCCACAACGGCAGCACTCCAGTGGCCTTTTTGCAAACGAAAAGCAGCATCCAGTCCAAATCCCCAGGCATTCGCAAAATGTCCTACTTTACGGTAAATAATTTTTGCATTGGCACCAAAGGAAGTTTTGAAATCCGCATCATCTTTTATTTTTTGTGCAAAAGAAAAGAGGAAACCATAATCTGCCGAGGAAAAGGAAGAAATATTGTTATAATTAATACTGCCATCCGGCTCTACAAGAAACAAGGTATTGGGGATATCATCCACCCCAAAACGCATAATGCTGAATCCTATCGTTCTCTTATTATTATTTATTGGTATCGCCACACTGCCAAATTCATAATTACCGATATTACTAAAATAGCTGGCATGCATCAGGCTTACTGTAGGATGATCCTGTACCAGCGTCAATGCCGCAGGGTTCCAATAACCTGCGGTGGCGTCATTTACCGAGGCAGCCTGGGCTGAGCCCATTGCCATACCTCTGGCCCCGGCTCCTATATTCAGGAACTCATTGGAATATTTTCTGAACTGGGCAGGACTACAAAGCGGTAGTACCATCAAAGCAGTAATGACAAGTTGTTTGGCAGATTTCATATAGGGGGAATATAATTTTCACTTTCATGAAAATGTCAAAAATGTAGATTAAAACGAATAGAATTGGTTCTATATTGTATTTTTTTCAGTCTTTGGGGTTAATAAAAGTACATAAAAATCTTATCCCTGATCAGGAATATCCAATGAAAAATTTAAGTCTCTCTAAAAGTTGAGAAGTGTAATTTTGCCCTCCATGAAGAATGTAATAGAAGAATTGAAGTGGCGCGGACTGCTACATGATATCATACCGGGTACAGAGGAGCAACTCCTGAAAGAATCTACCACCGGTTATGTAGGTTTTGATCCTACGGCAGAGAGCCTGCATATTGGCAGCCTGATTCCAATCCTGGTCCTTGTCCATTTGCAAAGATTTGGCCATCAGCCTGTCGCCCTGGTGGGCGGTGCTACAGGTATGGTGGGTGACCCAACCGGAAAGAGTGCCGAAAGAACGATGCTCAGCAATGACTTGCTCGAAAAAAATATTGCAGGCATTAAAAAGCAGCTTTCAAAGTTCATTGATTTTGATTCTGCACACACCAACAAGGCATTGCTGGTAAATAATTACGATTGGTTTAAGGATGTTTCTTTCCTGGAGTTTATCAGGGATGCAGGCAAACATATTACCGTCAATTATATGATGGCAAAGGATTCTGTAAAAAAACGACTAGAAAGCGAGAGCGGAATGAGCTTCACTGAATTTTGCTACCAATTGATGCAGGGTTACGATTTCTACAGAATGTTTGGAGAAATAAATTGTAAACTCCAGTTCGGAGGCAGCGACCAATGGGGCAACATTGTAACCGGTGTAGAACTGATCCGGAGAAAACTGGGAGCAGAAGCATTTGCATTTACAAGTCCATTGTTGAAAAAAGCTGATGGAAGTAAGTTTGGCAAGAGCGAGGGTGGTAATGTATGGCTCGATCCGGAAAAAACTTCTCCTTACAAATTCTATCAGTTCTGGCTCAACACTGCGGATGAAGATGCTGAACGCTTCCTGAAAATATTTACTTTTCTTGATAAGTCAGAAATCGATAGCCTCACATCGCGCCATAAAGGGAGTGAACACGAACGGCTTTTGCAAAAACGGCTTGCAGAAGAAGTTACTAGGTTTGTCCATTCCGAAGAAGAATTGCAGTTTGCTATCAGAGCTTCTCAAATATTATTCAGCAACGACACCGCTGAGGTACTTCGTAAACTAAACGAAAAACAATTGCTTGAAATGCTGGACGGAGTGCCGGCAGTGCAAGTTTCATTATCCAACTTCGAGGGTAAGGATGTCATTTCTATTCTCAGCGAAAGCAGTATTTTTCCAAGCAAAGGAGAAGCAAAGAAAATGGTAGCAAACGGTGGAGTATTCCTGAATAAAGAGAAACTGCTTCAGGCTGATCTGGTGATGAGTAAGGAAATTTTGCTTCTGGATAAATACCTGCTTGTTCAAAAAGGAAAGAAAAATTATTATTTGCTTAATGTGGTATCCTGAGTTTTGATTTGGGAAAGATCATTAAGAATTCCTGATCGGCAAAGCTCTTCGTTTTTCAACTGGCATGATGGATATTCTATAAATTATTGTTATTTGGGAACCAAAGGCCCAAATATTTACCGCCTCATTCCCTAATTCGTAAGGAATGGAGCATTACCGCTATTAAATTTGCAATCTTAAAAATAAAATTGAGCCGTAAAAATATTCATATCGCATTGGTTGGCAACCCTAACAGTGGAAAAAGTTCTCTGTTCAACGCGCTGACCGGATTGAAGCAAAAGGTTGGAAATTTTCCTGGCGTAACTGTCGATAAGAAGACCGGCTCCTTTAATATCAATGACCACCTCGATGCGACAATCCTTGATTTGCCCGGCACTTACAGCCTGTATCCTAAAAGAGATGATGAGTGGGTCTCTTACAGGGTACTGGTAGATCAGGATCCAAAGAATAAAACTGACGTTATCGTACTGGTGGCAGACGCCAGCAACCTCAAGCGAAATCTTCTCTTCTGTTCACAGATCATAGACCTGAAACGACCAGTGGTCATTGCATTAACCATGCTCGATATTGCTGCAAAAAACAATATCACTGTGGATATAGCAGGCCTGGAGCGTGAACTCGGTGTGCTCATTATTCCTGTAAACCCAAGAAAAAATAAGGGAATCGTTCAACTGAAGAAAGCCATTGCCCGAACTTATGCCACAACGGCAACTGTGGCAACGAGGGATTTCGTAAACATCAATGAACTGGCGCCGCAGGCTATTGGCGAAATGCAAGAATTAGTTCCGGGTATCAGCAACTATCATTCTATTCACTACCTGATCAATCACGAGAATTTCAACTTTGATGATACCCTTCAGGAGTCAATAGAAAACATAGAACAGAAGAATAAATTTAATCATGCCAGGACCCAGGCTGAGGAAATACTGCAACGGTATAGCAGGATCCGTTCTATCATGAAGCAGACAGTGATCGAGGAGGATCCCTTAAAAAAGGAAATTTTTACACATAAACTGGATGCTATTCTCCTTCATCGGTTTTGGGGGTATATTATTTTGCTGACTATTTTATTCGCATTGTTCCAAAGCATTTTTGTTCTTGCTCAGTTTCCAATGAATGGGATTGAATGGACGTTTGCAGAGGCAGGTCAATGGCTCTCGGGAGTTTTGCCCGGTGGATGGTTTTCTGATCTTTTTATAAATGGGATACTGGCAGGTCTTAGCGGAATCCTTGTGTTCGTTCCACAGATCATGATCTTGTTTGGCCTGGTTACGCTTTTGGAAGATACAGGTTATATGGCTAGGATCAGCTTCCTGATGGATAAGGTAATGCGCAAAGCCGGGCTAAATGGAAAAAGCGTAATGCCCATGATCAGTGGCCTTGCGTGCGCCGTACCTGCCATCATGAGCGCCCGCAGCATTGAAAATAAAAAAGAAAGGCTTCTCACCATCATGGTCACCCCATTGATGAGTTGCAGCGCCCGGCTTCCCGTCTATACAGTATTGATAGCCCTTGTCATTCCCAATAAAATATTTTTAGGATTTGTCAGTTTGCAAGGGTTGGTAATGATGCTGATGTATTTTCTTGGCACCTTTATGGCTTTGGCTGCAGCTTATGTGATGAAGTGGTTTATCAAAAGTCGTGAGAAAAGTTTTTTTATTCTTGAATTACCACTCTACCGCAATCCGCGCTGGAAGAATATCTTTCAGACGATGGTGGAGAAGGCCAGGATTTTTGTGGTGGATGCAGGAAAGGTAATTATGGTCATCAGTTTGCTGCTTTGGGTGCTGAGCACATTCGGCCCCAAAGAAAAGATGCATGCGGTAACACAGAAATATGAACAACTCGCAATTCAAAATCCGTCTGAAGCCGGTAAATACGAAAACCTCAAGAAGACAGAATTGTTGCAAAACAGTTATGCAGGCATTCTCGGCCATACTATTCAGCCCGTGATTCAACCACTTGGGTTTGATTGGAAAATTGGCATCGCACTGATCACATCATTTGCAGCGCGTGAAGTTTTTGTAGGCACCATGGCCACGCTATACAGTGTTGGGGATAATGCAGACGAAAACAGCCTTACCCTACGCGAAAAAATGAAAGCAGCGCGCTGGCCGGATGGAAGTAAGGTATATACGCTGGCAGCAGGCATGGCCTTACTCGTATTTTATGTTTTGGCAATGCAATGTATGAGTACACTTGCTATTGTCAAAAGAGAAACCAAAACCTGGAAATGGCCATTGATCATGTTGGGATATATGACCGCTCTGGCATACATCTGCAGCCTCATTACCTACCAACTACTTCACTAATAGTTATAAATATTCTTTCCGGAATTACTTCGCCGGCAGGCTGCTCAGGAACAACTCCAAAGCTGCAGCCATGTTTTTAGCATTAGGATTGGGAGCTACAATTTCCGGTTTCAACCCTGCTGCAACCACAGCCTTCCGGGTATTATCACCGAACGATGCTATGATGGTTCCGTTGTCCCGGATATGCGGGCAACTCTCGAGAAAACTCTTTACACTAAGCGGGGTAAAAATGCAAACCACCTGGTATTCCTTTTGATTGAGCAAATTGCTGATATCAACAGATTCCACCTTGTACAATACCGGTATTGCATACACGCAATTATTGGCTGCCAGCCAATTGGTAATCTCGCTATCGAAAGCTTCTGAACATGGATACAAGAATTTTTCCTGTTCCTTATATTTTTTTATAGAATCAAAGAGACTTTCATTCGTACCATCTTCACCATAGAAGACTTTTCGTTTGCGGTAAAGCGTAAACTTCTGAAGGTACAAAGCAATGGACTCAGTGATACAGAAATATTTCAGATCCGGAGACACATTGATTCGCATTTCCTCACAGGTACGAAAGAAATTATCAATGGCATTCTTACTGGTAAAAATCACTGCTGAATAGGCAGCAATATCAATTTTCTGTTTCCTGAATTCGAGAGACGGGATCGGCACTACCCGTATCAATGGTTGAAAATCGAGGCCTACATCGAACTTCTTTTCAAGTTCAAAATAAGGCGACTTATCACTTTCAGGCTTTGCTTGCGTAATAAGAATATTGCGGATATCCTTAACTGTTAGGGTATGTGTGGTTCCTTCCTTACTTTCCATATTCAGATTAATGCTGCAAAATTACTGCATTTTTCTCTTAATTCTAACTAACACCAAACTCCCGCCTTCCATAATTCTTCACAAATAGGAAAGAGATATCCACTTGTAATTCCATCGGGGAATTGAAAATATGGGTTGGCCGGGAACTGTGAAATGTATTTTATATTACAAAGTAATCCACCGCTACCTTATATATCAATAGGACTGGAATCAACTCGGCTCCAGCTATAAAAAGCAGGAAGTGAAAAGGCTTTACTGATAATTTATGGCCTGTCGCTGCGTAGCTTTTAATATACCTTGAAGCAAGTAATGCGCCTGCCGAAAGTAACGCGAGGGTTTCTACTATGCCCATCCAATCCGCCTTACCAAATGCAAGCAGAATTACAAATGGAAGTAATAACAGGGCTAATAATTTATTGACCAGGAATATAATAAAAATGTAATAATCTGTGGCCTCACCTATTCCCGATACCCAACCTATAAATTTCAAAAAACAATATTTGATCAGATAGATCCCGGCTACTGCTCCTATGCAAATTTGTAATAAATATAGAGGTTTGTGTACAACGGTGCTCTCTGTACGGCTAAACAAGAGCCAAACAAATATTCCTGCAACTATTATAAAATATATATTCAATATAAATGAAGGTAAACGGGCCTGCAGGAGTTGTTCTGAAAGCTGGCTTTGTCTCAATGATGTATTAAAATATACGCGAAACAGGTTTGAAAAATATTGGCTATAAAATTTCTTAAATAGCCCCAGTATCAATAAAAGTGCACACATCACATAAAAGAAAATTTCCTTCCCTTCAATTGTCTTTTCCGTACTGACAACAAATACCGGTTTTGATCTTACATTAGCCCACCTGATTGCTGAAAGTGCCCTGCCTGTAATGGAAAGAGAATCTTTCAGGCTCAATACAGGATGTGTTGCCAAACTATCAGTATTTTGTAACGGTAATGATGTTGGTAGTATTGAATCAGCAATCGCGGGTAACAAAGCAGGCAATTGGGTATCTCTTACCGGCTTTGTTGAGCCTGCTACCTGGTACCTGAATCCTGTATCACGCATTCTTGCTGGGCGGTTATTCGTGTCTTGCTGGCGCACGAGTATTCGTGGCTTAATAGTATCTCTGGAAATGGAATCCTTTTGCTGACCCCTGCAATAAAATGAGAGGAGCAACAGTACAGGAAGCAATAATTTCTTGAAGCTATACATGGTGGATGGCATCAAAAATAGTTGATATAACCAAAATGAATTTTGGACGCATTTTTTAAATCAAATTTTATATCATTTCTTTTTCCGACGGCATAACTTACATTGAGCAGGCCCACTTTCGTTTCCAGTTCCAGTCCCAGGCCGGCACTGACAAAAGAATTGGAGAATTTACTTCCAGAGTAAGTGGTATGTGTAAGGCCCCAATCCGTAAATCCAAAGAGATAAGAGTTCCGGCCTGTCAGAAATCTGTACTCGCCCGTCAACACACCATACCGATCTGCATAAATGCTTTCTTCATCAAATCCCCTCAACAATTTATACCCGCCAATTCTGAACAATTCATTCTGAAAGATCTGAGGGCTTTGCAGCCATCCACTATTCACCGAAAGTTTCACCGCACTTCTCTTCCCAACCGGAAAATAATGAGCCGCAGCTATTGAAACAGAAGCCACATAACTCTTCTTCTGAACGGTGTCATACAGTGTAGCAAAATCAAAAACCGGATCGTTAGGGTCTTTCAATTGTGTAATTTCATTATTAACTGAAACCTTCCTGATACCTGCTGTAACAGTTGCCTGCAGGTCATTTCCGCTGCGCGGATTGAATTTATAGTCGAGATTCTCAAAACGATACAGGATACCCCCGCTCCCTGATCTTACATCCATAAACTGCGGAAGCTGGCGATATTGAATGATACGCGTGGTATCAATACCGCCTTGCAACAGGTAGGTATTTTTGAGCTGATAAAAAACCTGGAACGACTGGTGTGCGTTCCACAAGTATTCAACTCCCAACCTTCCATTCAGCATCAGCCAGGTTGAATCCTGTTTCAGCAAGCCGAAAGATCCTTCTATTCCATAAGGTGAATTTAAGATATAAGGCAGGTTTAGCCCCAGCTCGAGTCTTGGTGATTGCGCCTGCAACTGTTGCCAGTTTAGTAAAATACTTTCTCCTCCGCCCAGCGCATTTTTGAGATTCAATTTTACGTCCGCAGTTATTTTCGTTTTGCCTGTGATGGAGTTGCCCGGTAAGAAACCAATCAGTGCATTGATCTCACTGCTTCGCTTATTCTGCAGGTACAAATTGAGTGTGGCTCCGGTACCCAGCATCATGAGATCCCAGGGGTGCTGTTGTTCCAGAAACGGAAGCCCGGCCATCAGCCTGTCTATCTCATCCAGTTTTGACTTGTCATACAGATCGCCATCAAAAATGCGAAGGTAATGTTGCAAAAAGAGGTTCCTGACTCTAACGTTACCATACACACGAATACTGTCAATATGATATTGAACGCCCTTGTCTATTTTCCACGTCAACCGAATCTTACCGCTATCCATTTCACTCCCGACTGTATTGATTGCTGCAAATGGAAATCCCCGGTTGGCAAACATATCGAGGATGGAATTTTCAAAACTCTTCAATTCCTTGTATTGGAATTGCCTTCTGTCAAGTTGGGTTTTCTTTATTTTGATAATTTCAAAAATATTGGGTGAAAGACTGTCTGTATTGATTGTCCAGAAATATTCCTTGCCCAGGAAAAGATAAACTTTCGCATTTACGGAATCAATTGCCACCGAATCTACTGATGCCCCTGTATAACCCCGTGCCATTAATACCTGCTGCAAAGAATTGATATATGAAACGGCCGTATCCTTCCCGTCAAAGGAAGTCATTAGGTGAAGCCTGCTTTTTCGGTCGAGTGTATCTTTGCCAGTAAAGTGATAATCGATAGAAAATTTCTGAGCCAATAATACCGATCCTGAAATCAATAACAGTATTAAAGTCA